>NZ_CP036402.1:4310000-4637169 GCF_004322855.1 Egibacter rhizosphaerae
AAGTTCCGACCTGCACGAATGGCGTAACGACTTGGGCACTGTCTCAACCAGGAGCTCGGCGAAATTGCAATGCGAGTAAAGATGCTCGCTACGCGCAGCAGGACGGAAAGACCCCGGGAGCTTTACTGCAGCTTGGTGTTGGGGTTCGGCATTGTGTGTGCAGGATAGGTGGGAGGCTAGGAAGCCCGGACGCTAGTTCGGGTGGAGCCACCCTTGGAATACCACCCTCACAATGTGGAGCTTCTAACCTCGGTCCGTTATCCGGATCAGGGACAGCGCCTGGTGGGCAGTTTAACTGGGGCGGTTGCCTCCTAAAAGGTAACGGAGGCGCTCAAAGGTTCCCTCGGGCTGGTTGGCAATCAGCCTTTGAGTGCAAGGGCACAAGGGAGCTTGACTGTGAGACTGACAGGTCGAGCAGGTGCGAAAGCAGGACCTAGTGATCCGGCGGTGGCATGTGGGAGCGCCGTCGCTCAACGACTAAAAGCTACCCCGGGGATAACAGGCTTATCTCCCCCAAGAGTCCACATCGACGGGGAGGTTTGGCACCTCGATGTCGGCTCGTCGCATCCTGGGGCCGGAGTAGGTCCCAAGGGTTGGGCTGTTCGCCCATTAAAGCGGCACGCGAGCTGGGTTTAGAACGTCGTGAGACAGTTCGGTCCCTATCCGCTGCGCGCGCAGGAGACTTGAGGAGGGCTGCCCCTAGTACGAGAGGACCGGGGTGGACGCACCTCTGGTGTGCCGGTTGTCCTGCCAAGGGCATGGCCGGTTTGCTACGTGCGGAAGTGATAAGCGCTGAAAGCATCTAAGCGCGAAGCACTCTCCAAGATAAGGTCTCCCACCGTCACGAACGGGTAAGGCCCCCTGCGAGACGACAGGGTTGATAGGCCGGAGGTGTAAGCTCAGCAATGGGTTCAGCCGACCGGTACTAATAGGCCGAGGACTTGCCGTGATGCTCGCGCTCGCTATGGAGTTCCGAGTCGTCCGCCGAGGGCGCGACCTTGACAACTTCACAAACGTTCCGCGGCCATAGCGGAGGGGGTACACCCGGTTTCCATCCCGAACCCGGAAGTTAAGCCCTCCAGCGCCGATGGTACTGCAGGGGTCACCCTGTGGGAGAGTAGGTCGCCGCGGACCAATCACATGCGAATGCGGCGCAGCCCTGACGGGGCGCGCCGCATTCGCATGTCGGGCGTTGGTGCGCTGCCGTTCCGTGTCGGCGTGGTCGTTGTGGAGGGCGTGGCTGTCCGGGGTGGTTCAGCGGTCCTCGGCCGCGGTGACGCGTCCCTCGGCTCGCAGGTCGAGGTACCGCATGAGGCCAGCGGCGTTGCTCTCGAACCCGGACAGGAGCCGGACCCGTCGCTCGGCGTCGGGGTCGTCGGGGTCGGGAACGACGTCGTCGGCGAAGCGGTACGCGAGCGTCTCAGCGATGTGGTCGAGCTCGGAGTGCTCCCGCCACGCGGCCTCCGCGGTCTCGAACCACGCCGCCAACCGCTCGGAGGCCTCCGCGAGCGCCTCGTCGGCAGGGTCTACCGGGCCGTAGTGCGCGAGGTACACGCGTGCGGGTGCGAGCCCCCGGTACCGCGTCAGCGTGCGCTGGGCGAGCACGAGATCGAAGTCCGGAGGTGGGGTGGCGGGACGGATCACCCGCATCCCGGGCATCTTCACCCCGACGCTGTCGCCCACGAACAGGGACCCCGAGTCGCGATCGAAGGCGCTGATGTGGTGCTTCGCGTGCCCGGGGGTGTAGAGCAGGTCGAGGCGGCGCCCACCACCGAGGTCGAGGACGTCCCCGTCGCCGACGCCGAGCACCCGCGGCTGCTCGACCGGTGTGCAGTCACCGTAGACGGTGTCCATCAGCTCGCCGTAGACCCGTCGGCTCGACGCGTTGAGCTTCTCGGGATCGACCAGGTGCCGGGCGCCCACCTCGCTCACCACCACGTGCGCATTCGGGAAGGCGGCGGCCACGTCGCCCGCGCCACCCGCATGGTCGAGATGGATGTGGCTGAGCACCAGGTAGGCGAGGTCGTCGGGATCCATTCCCAGCTCGCGGAGGGCCGAGATCACGTTGTCGACGCTGAGCGCCGGTCCGCACTCGATGAGCGCCGGGCGCGGCGCCTCGATCAGGTAGCCGGCGGTGACCTGGGTCATCCCCGCCGTGTGGGTGTCGATGGCCCGGATGCCTGCTGGCAGCGCTTCGGTCGTTCCCGCCACGGGTCGCCTCCTACCGGTCGGGTGGTGCGCCGGGGTCGGCCTCGAACGGCGCGCCACCACGCTACTGAAGCGACGAGACCCGGCGAGGCCCCCACGGCCGACCACCGGGCCGGACCGTCGCCGGCGCCCGCCCGCGACCGGCCGCGTGCTCACGGGGAGCGTCTCGTTCGGCGCCGGCGGCGTCCACGCGGTCGGAACAGCCCCACGATGACGAGGCCGGCGATGAACCCGGCGACGTGCGCGAGGGTCGCGACGTGCCCACCGGTCAGCGAGCCGACCTGCAGGTTCACGAGCTCCAACGCGAACCACCCGCCGAGCACGAGGATGGTCGGCAGGCGCAGCACGAGGAAGAACAGCGCGGGGATGGACACGGTCACCCAACCGCGCGGGAACAGCCGGAAGTACGCGCCCAACACGCCGGCGATCGCACCGGAGGCCCCAACCAGAGGTTGGGTGCCCGAGGGATCGGCGAGGACGAACACGAGTGTCGCGACGATGCCGACCACCAGGTAGAACCCCAGGTAGCGCAGGCGGCCGAGGCGGTCCTCGAGCGTTCCCCCGAACACGCCCAAGAACAGCATGTTCGAGAGCAGGTGCAGCCAGCCGCCGTGCAGGAACATCGCGGTGAGCACCGAGAGCGGGACGGACTTCCCCGGAATCGGATCGGTCGGGCAGTCGCCCGGGACGGTCTCGGCGACCTGTCCCGAGTCCAGGGGCGCGAGCTGGGTGATCTCGGCGGGGATGGCCGCCCACTCGAGGAAGAACCGTGCCTGTGCGCACGCATCGTCCCACCAGGGGGTGAGGAAGGCGAAGACCGCGATGTTCGTGAGCAGGAGGAGACGGTTGATCCAGGGCGTGCGTCTCGGGCGCTGCCCGTCGCCGAGTGGGATGACCATGACCCGGCGAGGTTACCTGCCGCCCGCGGTATGCTCGGCGGCCGGACGCGGCCGATCAGGAGGGCACCGGCATGGCTGGCTCGCCGTGGGGACGGTACCTGGACCTCGCCGGCGGCATCGTCGCGGTGCCGCGCCGGACCGCGGAAGCGGTCGTGCAGCGCCTCGTGCAACAGGGGGAGGTCGCCGCGGAGCGGGCCGAGCACGTGGTCGACGACCTGCTCGCGCGCTCCGAGCGCAATCGGGGCGCGATCGCCGAGGTCGTGACCGCGGAGGTGGAGCGGGTCGTGGACCGGCTCGGCCTCGCGCGGCAGGCCGACCTCGACCGGTTGGAGCGCCGGGTCGACGCGCTGGCCCGGGAGGTCGATGAGGCCCGCGCGGCCGCGGACCGCGCCAGCCCGGACGGGAACGCGGGCTCGTGACCGAGGACCCGGATCCGCTGCTCGACCTGCGCGAACGCGTTCGCGCGCTGGACGAGCGACCGGTCGTTGAGCATCCCGACGAGTTGGAGGAGGTCCACCGCCGGCTCGTCGCCGAGCTCGACGAGCTCGCGAACCAGCGGCAGCGCGACCGCGATCCCGACGCCGAGCCGCCCGGTGAGCCGCCGCACCCGGCTTGATGCCGCGCTGGTCGCGCGCGGCTTCGCGGCCAGCCGCGCGGAGGCGCGGGCCCTCGTCGAGGAAGGTCTCGTCACCGTCGGCGGTGCGCCGGCCGCCAAGCCGGCCACTCTCGTCGCGCGCGACGACGACCTGGTGGTGCGCGCGGCGGCCCGCTGGGTCTCGCGCGGCGGCCAGAAGCTCGTCGGCGGGCTCGACGCCCTCGAGGTGGCGGTCGCCGGACGCCGTGCCCTCGACGCGGGCGCGTCCACCGGCGGCTTCACCGACGTCCTCCTCGCGCGGGGAGCGGCGCAGGTCGTCGCGGTCGACGTCGGGTACGGCCAGCTCGCGTGGCGGTTGCGCAGCGACGAGCGCGTCCACGTGCTCGAGCGCACGAACGTCCGGCACCTCGAACCCGATCGGATCCCGCCTCCGCCGCCCGATCTGGTCGTCGCGGACCTCTCGTTTATCTCCCTCACGCTCGTGCTGCCGGCACTGGTGGGCGTGGCGGCGGCTGAGGCGGATCACGTGGTGCTCGTGAAGCCACAGTTCGAGGTGGGGCGCGAACGGGTCGGCTCGGGTGGTGTGGTGCGTGACCCGCAGGCGCACGTCGACGCGATCGCCGCCGTGGGCGAGGCCGCAGCGGGCTCGGGTCTGGGGGTCGTCGACGCCGTCCCGTCGCCGTTGCGCGGTCCCGCGGGCAACGTCGAGTTCTTCCTGCACCTGCGGGGCGGCGCGGACGGGCAGCCGGGTGGTGCGCGCACGGTCGCCGAACGTGCGGTCGCGGTCGTGCGGCCCGACGCGCCACGGCACTAGTTGGACGCTCGCGGGCCGAGCCGCGCGTCCGACTCCCAGAACTCGAGTTGCGTGGTGCTGCCGAGGCCGTCGTCACCGCCGTAGACGAAGATCCGATCGCCCGTGGAGACGGTCCGGGCTCCTCGGCGATCGGCGCCGCGAGGGAGCCGCAGGACCGGTTCGCCGTCCCCCACGAGCAGTCCCCGCGTGCCTCGCTGTCCCCCGATGAGCGCGAGCGTGTCCGCGGCCCACGTGACCGCGGTGCGGCGCCCGCCGGGTACCTGACCGACCGCCAGCGGCGTCCAACCGTTCCCGTCCAGGCGCAGGCCCGGCGGGTTCGCGCGGCTGTCCCAGAGCACCAGCCCGTGGTCGGTGACGGCCGCCTTGGCACTGGTGAGGTGTGGCAACGGGGGCAACGGCAGCGGGGACCATGCGGGCGAGGCCCTGCCGGCCGTGTCGCCTTCGGCCGTGTCGCCTTCGGCCGTGTCGCTCTCGGCCGTGTCGCCCTGGGCCGTGTCCTCGGTCGAGTCCTCGGCCGTGTCCTCGATCGGCAGTTCGGCGACGAACGGTTCGCGGTCGGCGAGCCCCCACACCACCAGACGCCCGTCGACCCAGCGCGCGTCGACCGAGGCGTAGCCCTCACCGCCGGGATCGGGCGCGTCGGGCAGGGCGCGCCACCGGTCCCTGGCGGGCTCGTAGACGGCGGCCACCAGCGCGCCGTCGGAGGTCGCCCCGGTCACCGCGACCCGGTCAGCGTCACCGACGGCGACGGGGGAGCGCAGCGGGGGCAGCGGGCCGTCGCGGACGGTCTCCCACCGGTCACGTGCGGGGTCGTAGCGGGCACCGTCCCCGGCTTCGCCCTCGTCGAGCCTGCCGCCCCACACCACCAGGACCTCGCCGGTCCAGACGACGGCGGCGCCGCGCCGCTGCTCCAGCGGCCACCGCGGCAACCCTCGCCAGCGATCGTCCTGCGGGTCGTACGCCGCCGCCTCCGCCGCCAGGCGGGGATGGCCGTCGCGGCCCCCGAGCACGAGCAACTCCTCCCCGGTCCACGCGATCGCGGACCAGCCGCTGGCACGCAACGGCGATGGTGCGGCGACCCGCCACCGTCCCCCGATGTCGACCACGTCGGCGGGCGCGCGCCCCACCGGGGCGGAGGGCGGGACGCCCTCGGTGGGCTCCGTCCGCAGCTCGTCGGCGCCGGTCCCGTCCGATGGCTCCGGGACGGGAGGTGGGACGGGCAGCTCGTGCCCGGTCACGAGCGCCAGTGCCCCCACGACCGCCAGTGCCCCCGCGACCGCCAGTGCCCCCGCGACCGCCAGTGCCCCCACGAGCAGCTGCACGGGGAGCCACCGACCGAGAAGTCGTGCGCGGCCGCGAGCGGATGGGCGGGGCTCCCAGTCCCCCGCAGCGTCGGGGACGCGGCCTGCGTCGGTCACGAGCGCACGGTACTACCCGGGCCCGGAGGCGGCGGGTGGCCCCGTGGAGCACGCGCCGGCTGTGGGGACGTGGGCGAGATGCGCGGCGGGGAGCGGATAGCATCGGCGGCGTGACCGGGACCCCGAACCCCGCCTCCGCGAGCCCCTCAGCCGTGCGGGCCGCCGCGCCGCCCCGCACCGTCGGCGTCGTCGTCCACGGTGCTCGGGCCGATGCCATCAGCGCGGCGCGAGATGCCGTGACGCGCTTGCGGGGCAGCAGCGTCGACGTCGTCGGCGCCGACCCCGAGGTGTGGGACGGCAGTGGCCTGACCGTCCGCGAGGCCCGGTCGTTCGGCGAGGGCCTCGACCTCATCGTCGCGTTCGGGGGCGACGGCACGCTGCTGCGTGCCGCCTACCTCGCCCGGGACCAGGGCGTGCCGCTGTTCGGCGTGAACCTCGGACGCCTCGGTTTCCTGTCGGAGGTCGAGGCGGCCGAACTGGAGGCGGGGCTCGGCCGCCTGCTCGAGGGCGACTACACGGTCGACGAGCGCATGACGCTCGCGGTGGAGGTGCACGACGCCGACGGCGCCGTCGTGGGATCGTCGTGGGCGCTGAACGAGGCCTCGGTCGAACGTGTGTCGCCGCAGCGGCTGATGGTGTTCGAGGTCGGTGTCTCGGGCACGAACCTCGCCCGCGTCCCCGCCGACGCGATCATCTGCGCCACGCCCACCGGCTCGACCGCGTACGCGTTCAGCGCCCGAGGGCCCATCGTGTCGCCGCTCGTCCAGGCCATCCTGCTGGTGCCGGTCGCGCCGCACTCCCTGTTCGACCGCACGATCGTCGTCGACGCGGGGGAGCGGCTCGAGGTCGAGCCCGTCGATGGCGGGGAGGCCGCGGTGAGCCTCGACGGCCGCGAGTCCATCCGGCTGCCGGACGGAGGGTCGGTCCGGGTGGTGCGCGGCAACATGCCCGTGCGGATGGTCCGCCTCGGCGAGTTCGACTTCTACCGCCGCGTTCGCGACAAGTTCGGGTTGCGCTGATGCGTCCCCACCTGTCGGAGCTGCGGATCCGCGACGTCGGGGTCATCGACGAGGTCTCCCTGGAGCTCGAACCGGGCCTCACCGTGCTGACCGGCGAGACCGGTGCCGGCAAGACGATGGTCGTCGCCGCGCTCGAGCTCCTGCTCGGCGGTCGGGCCGACACGGATCGGGTCCGGGGCGGGGCCAGCCGTGCCCTGGTCGAGGGCGTGGTGACCCCGCCTCCCGACGAGGCCGGGGAGTGGCTCGACGACGGCGACGAGGAACTGGTGGTCTCGCGGGAGGTCGCCAGCGGACGCAGCCGGGCGCGGTTGGGCGGGCGGCTCGCGCCCGTGTCGGGCCTCGCCGACGTCGTGGGGGCGGTCGTCGAGGTGCACGGCCAGCAGGACACCGCGCGGCTCTCCGAACCCACGGCGCAGCGCGAGCTGCTCGATCGGTCGGGTGGAGCGACCGTGGCCCGCGCGTTGGAGGCCTACCGCGAGGTCTACCAGCGTTGGCGGGCAGCGGCGGACGAGCTCGCCCGCCTCGAGGAGGGCGGCCGGGACCGCGCGCGCGAGCTCGACCGACTCCGGTTCGAGCTCGCCGAGATCGACGCGGTGGATCCGCAGCCCGACGAGGAGGAGGAGCTGGCCGGTGAGCTCGCGCGGCTGGAGCACGCCGAGTCGCTGCAGGCCGCTGCCCACGGCGCCGCCTCCGCCCTGGCGGACGACGGCGGGGCGCGCGATGCGCTCGGTTCCGCGGTCGCCGCCCTGCGGGGGGTCGCGGGGGTCGACGAGCGCCTCGACACGCTGCTCGCCCGGCTCGAAGGGCTCGCCGCCGATGTGCAGGACGCGGGCCTGGAGCTGGGCCGCTACGCCGACGAGCTCGAACTCGAACCCGAGCGTCTGGAGCACCTGCGTGAGCGGCAGGCGGCGCTCGCTGCGTTGACGCGCAAGTACGGGCCGTCGGCCGCGGCGGTCGTCGAGTACGCCGCCGAGGCCAGGGAACGGCTCGGAGGCCTGGAGGGCGGTGACGAGCGCATTGCCGAGTTGCGCGACGAGGTCGCCGCCGCCGAGCGCCGGGTGAGCGAGCGGGCCGAGGAGCTGCGAGCCGCGCGGCGCGAGGCGGGGGCCGCACTCGCCGACGTCGTGGCGGGGCACCTCGCAGATCTCGCGATGGCCGATGCCACGGTCGAGGTCGCCGTCGAGGCGACCGAGCCCGGACCGTACGGCGCCGACCGTGTGACCTTCCAGCTCGCGGCGAACCCCGGGGAGCCGATGCGCCCGCTCGCGAAGGCGGCGAGCGGAGGGGAGCGCAGCCGCGTCGCGCTCGCGCTGCGCCTGGCTCTCGCCGACGCCGACGAGACGCCCGTGCTCGTGTTCGACGAGGTCGATGCGGGCGTCGGCGGCAGCGTCGCGCTCGCCGTGGGGGAGAAGCTCGCGCGCCTCGCGCGGGGCCGCCAGGTCCTCTGCGTCACCCATCTCGCCCAGCTCGCGGCGCACGCCGACACGCACCTGGTCGTGGCCAAGGACGGGGACGCCGACGGTCGCACGCGTGCCCGGGTGGATCGGGTGGCCGACGCGGAGCGCGTCGACGAGCTCGCGCGCATGCTCTCGGGCTCCAGCGGCCAGGCCGCGGCCGAGCACGCCGCGGAGTTGCTCGACCGCGCGCAGCGTGCCGTCAGCGACGCGTAGGCACGGCCGTCGGACACCGGGTTCGATCGTTCGCGCGCCCTCGGCGAACGAGGCGCGGTGTGTGGCTCAGCATCACTGATCGACAAGCATCGAAGCATACTCGAACATAATGTTCGAATCCGAATGATATCTGGGTTTGCCGATTGTGATCCCCGTCAGCATACTGCTGCCGCCAGAGAAGCGACAGAAGGGGCGGGGGCGCACGATGAGGCGGCAATCGACGTTCCGGGGAATCGCGCTGGTCGGCGCGGCGGGCCTGATCATGGCGGCGTGTGCGGACGAGACGGTCGAGGACTGTGTCGACGCGCTCGACGACCTCGCAGCCCTGGGCGGGGCGATCGACGACGAGATCGCGACGTTGGCGGTGGACGAGGAGCCCGAGGAGGAGTCGGACGAGGAGCCCGAGGACGAACCGGACGACGAACCGGACGACGAACCGGACGACGAACCCGAGGAGGAGCCGGACGAGGAGCCGGACGACGAGGGGCCGAGCACGTTCGGCGACCACGGGGAGGCCATGCTCTCGTCGCCGTCGAGCCTCGAGGTCGCGGGCGAGCCCAGCGAGCTGGCGAGCCTCTCGCCGGCCGTCCGCGACGTCGCCACGGGCGCCGAACCGTCGGGGGCGACCGAGGGTCTGGAGATCCCCGAGGAGGTCATCCCGGACGAACCCGTCGTGGTGTTCGAGGCCTCGGGTGGCTACGACTGGAGCCTCGGGGAGCTCGCGAGCTCGACGTGGACGTTCGGGTTCTTCGCGGAGCGTGGCGACGACGACGGTGAACGCTTCCGAGCGGTGGTCGAGGAGGCCGGCTTCACCGAGGAACGTTCGTCAGAGACGACCGAGGAGGGGCTCACCGTCGATCGGGTCGAGTACGTCGACGACGGCGGGCCCGGCTCCACGCACCGGCTGACCGTCGATGTGGGCAGCCTCGACGAGGACGAGGACACGGTCGTCGTGTTCTACGACTCGCACCATACGAGCGAGGACGGCGCGCAGCTCGACGGCAACGAGCACGGGTGGGTCAACGCCGTCGAGGTCCCGGGCGACGCGGGTCTCGATCGGGTGAACAGCGGCTACGTCGTGCCGCGCGTCTCCCTCCTGGAGCCGTCGATCGACCTCCAGCGTCGTGCTTCCTTCGTGATTCCCACCGACGACGTGGACGCGATGAAGGAGATCGTCGAATCCGGTGAACTGGTGGAGGGGGTCGACCTGTCGGTCACCAGCGAGCACGAGGACGACGACTACCGCGCCTACGACCTCGAGAGCGACGAGGGCGACACGTTCAACGTGTCGATCAGCATCGATGGGGTAGAGGACGGCGTCAGCACGGTGACCGTCCGCGCCAGCCTCGTGGCGCTGGACGTCGAGATCGGCAGTGCGATCGAGGGTCAGGGTCCGGACCTGGAGACGTAGGAGTCCTTCGTGGGCGTCTACCGGGAGGGGCGGTGGCCGCGACGGACCTTCTCCGGCGGTCCTGCTTCTCGGTGGCGCGGTCGGGTTGGTACGGTCGGGCCCGACTCGGGTAGGGGGTGCGGCACGGCACCTTCGCCCGAGAGGTGATGTCGGGCCGGACCGTGGCCCGGCTCCCGCGCAGGCGAGCCGATCGCCCGACACGGAGGAGACCGCGTGGCCAAGCACATCCTCGTGACCGGCGGCGTCTCCTCCTCGCTGGGCAAGGGGATCACGGCGGCGAGCCTCGGGCGGTTGCTGAAGGCGCGGGGTCTGCGCGTGACGATGCAGAAGCTCGATCCCTACGTGAACGTCGACCCCGGCACGATGAACCCGTTCGAGCACGGCGAGGTCTTCGTCACCGAGGACGGGGGCGAGACCGACCTCGACCTCGGTCACTACGAGCGGTTCATCGACGAGAGCCTGCACAAGGTCTCGAGCGTCACGACCGGGCAGATCTACCAGTCGGTGATCGCCAAGGAGCGGCGCGGTGACTACCTGGGCAAGACCGTGCAGGTCGTCCCGCACGTGACCGACGAGATCAAGTCCCGCATCCTCGCCCTCGCGCACGAGGACCGCGCCGCCGGGCCCACGGACGTGGTGATCACCGAGGTGGGCGGGACCGTCGGCGACATCGAGGGGTTGCCGTTCCTCGAGGCGATCCGCCAGCTGCGCTACGACGTCGGGCGCGAGCAGATCTGTTACGTGCACTGCGCCCTCGTCCCGTTCATCGGCCCGACCGGGGAGCTCAAGACCAAGCCGGCGCAGCACTCGGTGCGCGAGCTGCGATCCATCGGGATCCAGCCGGACGCGCTGGTATTGCGGTCGGATCGGCCCCTGTCGCCCGAGCTCAAGCAGAAGGTCGCGATGCTCTCCGACGTCGACGTCGACGGCGTCGTGAGCGCCCACGACGCCGACAGCCTCTACGCGGTGCCGCTGCGGCTGCGCGAGGAGGGACTCGACGACTTCGTCGTGCGGCGGCTGCGGCTCGACCCGGTGCCCGAGCCGGACCTGACCGAGTGGTCGGCGATCGTCGACCGTGCGCTCGCGCCCCAGGACCGCGTGCGGATCGCGGTGGTCGGCAAGTACACCTCGCTGCCGGACGCCTACCTCTCGGTGGTCGAGGCGCTCGGTCACGCCGGTGTGGCGAACGGGGTCGAGGTCGAGATCGCCTGGGTGTCCACCGACGAGTTGGTGCCCGGCGAGGACCCCGAGGTCGTCGCGTCGCTGGGCGACGCTGCCGCACGCCGAAGCGGGATCGGGGGAGGTGGCAATGGTGCGCTCGACCACGGCCTCGCCGCCCGCGTCGATCGGGCGCTCGGCCGCGTCCACGGCATCCTCGTGCCCGGCGGATTCGGCGTGCGCGGCATCGAGGGCAAGGTGGTCGCGGCGCAGGAGGCACGCGAGCGCGAGGTCCCCTATCTCGGGATCTGCCTCGGGCTGCAGGTCGCGATCATCGAGTACGCCCGCCACGTGCTGGGCCTGCGCGAGGCGCACTCGACCGAGTTCGCGCCCGAGACGCCGGATCCGGTGGTCGACCTCATGCCGGACCAGCACGACGTCGCCGATCTCGGCGGGACGATGCGGCTCGGCACCTACCCCTGCCGACTCACCCCCGGGACGCGATCGGCCTCCGCCTACGGCGAGCCCGTCATCTACGAGCGCCATCGGCATCGCTGGGAGGTCAACAACCGCTACCGCTCGGCTCTCTCGGACGGCGGCATGACGTTCGCCGGCCTGAGTCCCGACGACCGCCTGGTGGAGATCATCGAGCTCGAGGGCCATCCGTGGTTCGTCGGGACGCAGTTCCATCCCGAGTTCCGGTCGCGACCCAACCGACCCCACCCGCTGTTCGCGGGGTTCGTGGCAGCGGCCCGCGAGCGCATGCTCGCCGAAGCCGGGCGTCTCCCGGAGTTGGACGACCCCCGTGACGTGACCGCCGCCGTGCGCGGCGGCGTGGCGCCGTCGGCCGGGGACGGCACGTGAGGGTCCACCGCACGCGGGCACCCTCCGGGCGGCCATCCCGCTGCCGAACCGCGGGCCCGGCCCCCGCGAGGTCCGGCGACGAAAGGAGCCCACAGTGGCGGTGAACTCGCAGATGGTCGAGTTCGGTATGCGCGCGCCGGCGTTCTCGTTGCTCGATACCGAGGGCCACGAGGTGTCGCTCGACGATTTCGCCGACGCCCCCGCGATGCTCGTGATGTTCATCTGCAACCACTGCCCGTTCGTGAAGCACGTGCAGCACGAGCTGGCGCGGCTGGCCGAGGAGTACCAGCAGCGAGGCGTCGGGGTCGTCGGGATCAACGCGAACGACCCCGAGACCCACCCCTCGGACTCGCCCGAGGAGATGCGCGCCGAGGCCTCCCGCGTGGGGTACACGTTCCCGTACCTCTTCGACGAGCGCCAGGACATCGCCAAGGCCTACGGTGCGGTCTGCACCCCGGACTTCTTCCTCTTCGACGGCGACCGGCGCCTCGTGTACCGGGGTCAGACGGACGCCAGCCGGCCCGGGAACGACGTCCCCGTGACCGGGGAGGACCTGCGCGTGGCACTCGACCGCGTCCTGGCGGGTGAGCCCCCACCCGCCGAGCAGCATCCCAGCGTGGGCTGCTCGATCAAGTGGAAGCCGGGCAACGAGCCGGCGTGAACGCCTCCGACGAGCCCCGACAGGACATCGTGTGCGTCGATTCGCGGCGGGCCTACGAGGGTGTGCTGTCGCGCGTGCGGATCGACGTCCTCGAGTCCCCCGACGGCACCAGGTTCGAGCGCGAGGTCGTCGAGCACGTCGACGCGGTGGGGATCGTGGCGGTCACGCCCGAGGGGGAGGTCGTGCTCCTGCGGCAGTACCGCCGACCCGTGGGGGAACGGCTGCTGGAGATCCCCGCCGGCATCTGCGACGTGGTCGGCGAGGAGGCCGCCGGCACCGCCGCCCGCGAGCTCGCGGAGGAGACCGGCTACGCGGCCGATCGATTCGAATGGTTGGGCGCGGCGTGGAACTCGGCGGGCTGGACCGACGAACGGACCGAGCTCTTCCTCGCCCGCGACGCGGTGCCGCAGGGACACCCCCAGGACTTCGTGGCCGAGGCCGAGGAGGCGGCCATGGACGTGGTCCTCCTACCCCTGTCCGACGCCGTCGAACTCGTGCGCGGTGGGGCGGTCCCCGACGCGAAGACCGCGCTCGGCCTGCTGCTCGCCGAGGGACGCGTCGGTTAGGCGATGGGCTCGCTGCCACGCCACGGGGACCGCTACCTCGACTACCTCCGGGTGGAGCGGGGGCTCGCCACGCAGAGCCTGGCGGCCTACCGTCGGGACCTCGAGGTCTACGGCACCTGGCTCGCCGAGCACGGGCCCGGCGACCCGCTGAACGCGTCGCGGGACGACCTCGCGCGGTTCGCGGGATGGCTCCGCGAGCGCAGGACGCCCCGGGGGACCCCGTACGCGTCGGCGAGCACTGCGCGGGTGCTGGTGGCCGTGCGCGGGCTGCACCGCTTCCTCGTGGACGAGGGCCTGGCCACGGACGATCCCTCCAGCGAGCTCGGCGGACCGAGCCCCGGCCGGCCGCTGCCGAAGGCGCTCGCCGTGGACGAGGTGGAGGCCCTGCTCGACGCCCCGACCGGGGATGAGCCCACCGGCATGCGTGACCGCGCGATGCTGGAGCTCCTCTACGCCGCGGGCCTCAGGATCAGCGAACTCGTGAACCTGGATGTCGACGACGTCGACGCTGCAGAGCGGGTGTTGCGATGCCGCGGCAAGGGCGGCAAGGATCGGGTCGTCCCGGTCGGTCGGACCGCTGCGGCGAGCGTCGATGCCTGGCTCGTGCGCGGGCGCCCCGCGATGGCGCCGAGGGACGCGGCGCTGTTCTGCAACGGCCGTGGGGGACGGCTCAGCCGGCAGGGCGCGTGGAAGATCATCAAGAAGCACGCCGAGGCCGCGGGACTCGCGGAGCGCGCCTCGCCGCATATCCTGCGGCACAGCTTCGCGACCCATCTGCTCGACGGTGGCGCCGACGTACGGGTGGTCCAGGAGCTGCTGGGGCACGCGAGCGTGAACACGACGCAGATCTACACCCTGGTCACCGACGGTCGCCTCCGGGCGATCTACGACGAGGCTCATCCGAGGGCGCGCTCGACGGACGACGACGGGCTCGCGAAAGGAGCGGCGACGTGAGCGAGGACACCCGAACCCCGGGCGGCGTGGCACTGCCCAGTGAGCTGATCGGTCGCAAGCGCGACGGGGGCTCGCTCACCGAGGACGAGCTGCGCACCCTGGTCGAGGGTTACCTGGAGGGGCGGGTCGGCGAGGGCCAGATCGGCGCGTTCCTGATGGCCGGGGTCCTGCGCGGGTTCAGCCGCGACGAGGCGATCGCGCTCACGCGCATCTTCGTCGAGTCCGGAGCCATGCTCGAGCAGGCCGGGCTCCCCGGTCCGACCGTGGACAAGCACTCGACCGGCGGGGTCGGGGACGGCACCACCCTCCTGGTGGCCCCGACGCTGGCGGCCTGCGGCGTGACGCTGGTGAAGCTCTCCGGTCGCGGCCTGGGTCACACGGGCGGCACGCTCGACAAACTCGAGTCGATCCCCGGCTTCCGGGTGGACCTCGACGGTCGGGAGCTGTACCGCGTCGCGAGCGAGGTGGGCTGTGTCGTCGCCGCGCAGACCAACGAACTCGTGCCTGCCGACCGCGAGCTCTACGCGCTCCGGGACGTCACGGGCACCGTCGAATCGACGGCGCTGATCGCCTCGAGCGTCATGAGCAAGAAGCTCGCCGCGGGCTCGAACGCGATCGTGCTCGACGTGAAGGCGGGGGAGGGTGCGTTCATGGCGTCGGAGGAGGCCGCGGCCGAGCTGGCCGAGCTCTGCGTCGAGATCGGGGAGGCCGACGGCCGTCGCACGGTGGCGCTCGTCACCGCGATGGACCAGCCGCTCGGCACGGGGATCGGCAACGCGCTCGAGGTCGCCGAGTGCGTGCGACTGCTCGAGGCCGAGCCGCAGGGACGTCTGGCCGAGCTCGCCGCGGAGCTCGCCGCGACCGGCCTCGCGCTCGCGACCGAGACCGACCTCGACGCAGCTCGGGAGCGGGTGCGCGACGCGTGGAGCTCGGGCGCGTCCCGCGCCAAGCTGCGCGAGATGATCGTGGCCCAGGGCGGCGATCCCGGGGCGGTGGACAACCCGGCGGCGACGCTCCCGCAGGCGCCCGTGCAGCGCCCGGTGCCCGCGGACGCGGCCGGGTGCGTCCGCCGCGTGGCCGCGCGCGGGGTGGGGGAGCTGGCCGCCTGGCTGGGCGCGGGCAGGGCCCGCAAGGGCGATCCCGTGGATCCGGCGGTCGGCCTCGACCTGCACGTGGCCATCGGCGACGAGGTCGAGGCCGGGCAGGCCCTGGCCACCGTGCACGCTCGCGACGATGCGACCGCGGACGAGGGCGCCCGCCGACTCGGCGAGCTCATCGAGGTGGGAGCTCCCACGGAGGCGCCGCCCACGCTGCTGCGCCGCGTCGGGTCGGTCTGAACGGCCGGCCTCGTCCCGGCGCTCCGGTCCGACCCTCCCTCCACGGCGTTAGACTCCGCGCGACATGGCGGCTTCGTACACGGTCTCGGTCGGGTCCTTCGAGGGCCCGTTCGACCTGTTGCTGCAGCTCATCGCGCGACACAAGGTCGACATCCACGAGATCTCCCTCGCGGAGATCACCGACGACTACCTGGCGGTCCTGGGCGCGATGGAGGAGGTGGACCTCGAGGTGACGACCGAGTTCCTCGTCGTCGCCGCGACCCTTCTCGAGCTGAAGGCCGCGCGCCTCCTGCCGGGCGAGGAGGATCCCGAGGTCGAGGAGCAGGCGCTGGAAGCGCGCGACCTCCTCTACGCCCGGCTGCTCGATTACCGCATGTTCAAGGAGGCTGCCGGGTGGCTGGCGCTGCGCCTGGGGGACCACGAAGGGTTGGTGCCCCGCACCGTCGGTCCGGAACCCGAGTTCGCCGCCTTGCGCCCGCCGGTGCAGGTCGGGGTGGACGTCGAGGGGCTGGCAGCGGTGGGCCGCCGCGTCTACGCCTCGCAGCCGCCCGGTGAGGTGGACACGAGCCACCTGCAGCCGGTGCGGCTCACGGTGCGCGAGGCGGCCGGAATGGTCGTCGACGAGCTGGTGCGCGCCGGGGGTCGTGTCACGTTCCGGGAACTGACCGCCGGGTGCCGCCACCGGGTCGAGGTGGTCGTGCACTTCCTGGCGCTGCTTGAGCTCGCCGCGCGCGACCACGTCGACCTCGAGCAGGCCGAGCGCTTCGGGACGATCACGGTCCACCTCGCCTCGGGCGACGACGGCGCCCACCGGCTCGACGACCTGACCCCGACGAGCGCCGACCTCGCCCCCACCGCGCCTCCGGAGGCCGACGAGTGAGCGCGGAGCCGGACGCCCTGCTCGGCTCGGAGCTCCGCAAGGCGCTCGAGGCGGTCCTGTTCGTGGTGGAGGAGCCGGTCGACGTCGTGACGCTCGCGCAGGTCCTCGAGGTGCCCACTGACGACGTGGAGGCCGGGCTGCGGGCGTTGCGCAGCGCCTACGTCGACGAGGGCCGCGGGTTCGTGCTCCGTGAGGTGGGCGGGGGCTGGCGGCTCTACACCGACCCGGGCGCCAGCGCGTACGTCGAGCGGTTCGTGCTGAACGGGCGGACGAACCGTCTGTCACAGGCGGCGCTCGAGACGCTCGCGGTCGTCGCGTACGAGCAGCCGGTGACGAGGGCGCGGGTCGGCGAGATCCGTGGCGTCGACGCGGACGGCGCGGTCAGGTCCCTCGTCTCGCGAGGGCTCGTCACCGAGGTCGGGCGAGCAGAGGTGCCGGGGCAGCCACTGCTCTACGGGACGACCTCCGACTTCCTCGAGCGCCTGGGACTCAACGACCTCGGCGAGCTGCCCCCACTCCCGGATCTGGCGCCCAAGGGGCCCGCTCCCGCCGAACCGCCCCCGGGTGGCTACAAGCAGGCCCGGCGCGAGGTCGAGAGCTCGTGGCAGCAGCCACCGGATCCGTCCGACGAGGGATCGGCGTGACCGTCGAACGTGTGCAGAAGGTGCTCGCGGCGGCCGGGGTCGGCAGCCGGCGAGCGTGCGAGGAACTCATCGCCGACGGGCGGGTGACCGTCGATGGTGAGAAGGTCACGCTCGGTGCGAAGGCCGACCCGACCGCACAGATCATCGCCGTCGACGGTGAGCGGGTCGCGGTCGACCCGCGGCTCGTTCACCTGATGCTGAACAAGCCCCCGCAGGTCGTGACGACCGCCTCCGACCCCAAGGGCCGGCGCACCGTCCTCGACCTCGTTCCCGAGAAGCCCCGCGTGTATCCGGTCGGTCGACTCGACCGCGACACCGAGGGCCTGTTGCTGCTCACCAACGACGGCGAGCTGGCGCACCGGCTCGCGCATCCTCGCTTCGAGATCGAGAAGACCTACGTCGCCCAGGTGGCCGCGCCCGTCCCCAAGGGCCTGATGGGCCGGCTGCGGGCAGGTGTCGAACTCGACGACGGGACGGCGCACGTGCTCTCCGCCCGGCAGCTCGGCAGCGACTCGAAGCGCGTCCTCATCGAGCTCACCCTCGCCGAGGGCCGCAAGCGCGAGGTCCGGCGACTGCTCGCCGCGGTCGGCCATCCCGTGCAGCGACTCGCCCGGGTCCGGATCGGCCCGCTCACGCTCGGCGAGCTGTCCACGGGGAAGTATCGCCCGCTGAACGGCCGGGAGGTCCGCGACCTCTACCGCGCGGTGGGGCTCGGGGCGGAACCCGATGGCGGCGACGACCGTGCGGACGACGGTTCCGCGCGCACGAGCGGACGGAGGCAAGCGTGAAGGTGGCAGCACTGCGCGGGGCGACGACCTTGGACGAGGACACGCGCGATCAGGTCCTCGAGCGGACCGGCGAACTGATCCGGGCGATGCTCGAGCGCAACGACCTGCACACCGACGATCTCATCAGCCTCGTTCTGACCGCGACCGATGATGTGCGCAGCGAGTTCCCGGCCGCCGCGGTGCGCGCGGCCGGGATCAGCGACGTCCCGATGCTCTGCGCCCGTGAGCTCGCGATCGAGGGGCCGTCGAACATCCCGCGCTGCATCCGGTTGCTCGCGCATCTGCAGACCGACCGCGAGCGTGGTGAGCTCCGCCACGTGTACCTGCGCGACGCGCGCCAGTTGCGCAGTGACCTGCGCGAGTGAGCGTGGACACCCCGCCGCCGTCCGATCACGCGGCACGCCTGCCGCGGCGTGTCGCGCTCGTCGGCACCGGGCTCATCGGCACCTCCCTCGGCCTCGCGCTGCGTCGGGTCTCCCAGATCGAACGGGTGACCGGCTACGACGCAGACGCGCAGCGCTTGGCTGTCGCCCACGAGCGCGGCGCACTCGATGCGGCGGCGTCGACGGCGGAGGAGGCCGCCCGGGGCGCCGACCTGGTCGTGCTCGCGGTCCCGGCGAGCGCGGTCGGCCGGGCGGCGGCCTCCGTCGCGTCCGCCCTCCCCGAGGGGGCGATCCTCACCGACGTCGCGAGCGTGAAGCGACGGGTCGTCGAGCAGTTGCAGGACGCGGCCCCCGCCGGGGTGCACGTGATCGGTGGCCACCCCATGGCCGGGTCCCACGAGAGCGGCCCCGAACACGGCTCGGCGGAGCTGTTCGTCGGCGCGACCTACCTGCTGACCCCCACGACGTACACCGCACCCGCGGCCTACCAGCGCCTGCACGCGCTCGCGGGGGCCATCGGCGCGCGGCCGCTGGCCGTCCATCCCGCCCGTCACGACCTGCTGGTCGCGGTCGTGAGCCACCTGCCGCAGCTCGCCGCGACGACGCTCATGAACCTCGCCACCGAGCGGGCGCAGCGGGAGCACGCCGGGTTGCTGTTGCTGGCCGCCGGCGGGTTCCGGGACGCGACCCGGGTGGCGGCGAGCGACCCCGACCTGTGGCTCGAGATCTGCGCCGAGAACCGGGAGGCGATCACCGCCGTCCTCGACGACTACGCCGAGCGCATCCGCGAACTGCGCGAGAGCCTCGCCCACGAGGACTCGACCGCGCTGCGGCAGGTGCTCGAGCAGGCCCACGCCGGCCGCCGTGGCCTGCCCAGCAAGGAGGTCAGCCGCCGGCCGATGGTCGAACTCGTCGTGCCGATCGCCGACCGTCCGGGAACGCTCTCGGAGGTCACGACCACGGTCGGCGCGGTGGGGGTGAACATCGAGGACATGGGCATCGAGCACGCCGCCGAGGGCGGGCGTGGTGCGCTGCGGCTCGCGGTCTCCGGCACCGAGGAGGCACACCGGGCGCGGGACGCGATCACCGCGCGCGGGTACGAGGTCGTGGAGCGTCGCCTGTGAGCGTCGAGCCCGAGGCCGTGCCACGTGCCGCGGTCGCGCTCAGCCCGGCCGGGGCGGTCGCGGGCGCGGTGCGCGCGCCCGCCAGCAAGAGCGTGACGAACCGGCTGCTGCCGATCGCCGCGCTCGCCCGCGGCACGAGCACCCTGCTCGCCCCCCTCGAGAGCGACGACTCCCGCGCGATGCGCGACGCCGTCTGTCTGCTCGGCGCGCAGGTCCTCGCCGATCCCGAGCCCGACGGGACGCCGCGGTGGCACGTCACCGGGACCTCCGGCGCCCTGCGCGGCGTCGCGGGACCGCTCGACGCGGGCCTCTCGGGGACGAGCATGCGTTTCCTCGCCGCCCTGGCGCCGCTGGCCGACGGGCCGGTCACCGTCGACGGGGAGCCCCCGCTGCGGCGGCGCCCGGTCGGTCCGTTGACCGCGGCGCTCGCGCAGCTGGGCGCGAGCGTGCACGACGACGACGGCTACCCCCCGGTGACCAGCGCGGGTGGTGGGCTCGTCGGCGGCGACGTCACCATCGACGTGCGGGACTCGAGCCAGTTCGCCACCGCCGTCCTGCTGGCAGCACCCTACGCGCGCGAGGGCGTCACGGTGCGCCTGGCGGGGGAGGCCGCGGTCGCCTACATCGTGCTGACCGTCGAGGCGATGCGGGCCTGGGGGGCGCAGGTCACCGATCTCGCCGACGGCTGGCGGGTGACCGCCGGCACCGGCTACCGCGCGCGCTCGGTCGAGGTCGAGTACGACGCGAGCGCCGCGGTGCACCTGTTCTCGCTCGCGGCCGCGACCGGCGGCACGGTGACCGTCACGAACGTGCCGTCGAGGACGTCCCAGCCCGACGCAGCGGTCGTCGACCTGCTCGCCGCCATGGGTTGCCGCACCGCCCGGGACGGCGACAGGCTCTCGGTGACCGGCCCCGAGCGGCTGCGGCCACTCGACGCGGACCTCTCGGCCCACCCGGACCAGATCACGACCCTGGCCGCCCTCGCCGCGATCACGTCGGGCACGAGTCACCTGTCGGGCGTGGGAGTCGCGAGGCACCATGAGACCGACCGGCTCGCGGCACTCGCCACCGAACTCGGCAAGCTGGGAGTGCGCGTCGTCGAGGAGCCCGACGGGCTCGTCATCGAAGGGGGCGCGGCGGCAGGGCCGGCGCGGCTCGCGACCCACGACGACCACCGGCTGGCGATGGCGTTCGCCGCGATCGGCGCGGCCGTCGGTGGGGTCGTGGTCGAGGAGCCGTGGTGCGTGACGAAGACCTATCCGGGCTTCTGGCGCGACGCGGCCGCGCTCGGCGTGCACTGGGAGGAGGAACCGTGAGGGACGTGGTCGCGATCGACGGTCCCGGTGGCGTGGGCAAGTCGACCGTCGCGGCCGCACTCGCCGACCGCCTCGGTGTCGCCCACGTCGACACCGGCGCGTACTACCGGGCAGCCACGCTCGCGTGCCTGCGCGCCGGCGTTCCCCTCGGGGAGGGCCCCGCCTGCGCCCGGGTGGTGGAGCAGGCCCACATCGACCGGCGGGGCGGACGGACATTCCTCGACGGCGCCGACGTGGAGCACGCCATCCGCGGCCCGGAGGTCACCGAGCACGTCTCCCAGGTCGCCGGGCATCCCCAGGTGCGACGGCTGCTCGTGCCCCGGCAACGTGCGGCCACCGCGCACGGAGGGGTGGTGGAGGGTCGCGACGCCGGCACCGCCGTCGTGCCCGACGCACCCGCGAAGGTGTGGCTCAGCGCCGACCCCCGCGAGCGCGCCGCACGAAGGGCACGGCAACTCGGCATCACCGATCCGGCCGAGATCGACGCGCTGACCGCTGACCTCGCCCGACGCGATACCGCCGACGCCCGACAGATGGAACGGGCCCACGACGCGATCGTCGTCGATACCAGCGAGAGAACCGTGACCCAAGTGGTCGAGGCGATCGTCGAGCGCCTGCCGACCGGCCCCGACCACGTACGCATGAGGGAGGGTTCGTGACCGGCGACCAGCGCGCCTCGCGCGTGCCCAGTGAGGCGGGGACCGCGGGCGTTCCCATGGTCGCGATCGTCGGGCGGCCCAACGTCGGCAAGTCGACGCTCGTCAACCGGCTCGTCGGCCGCCGCGAGGCGATCGTCGAGGAGCGGCCCGGCATCACGCGCGACCGCACCGTGCACGACGTGGAGTGGATCGGCCGGAACCTCGTCGTCGTCGACACCGGTGGCTGGGTGCCACCGCACCGGCTGGGCGACACGTCGGTGAGTCCGGATCCGCTCGCCGGATCGGTGACCGAACAGGCAGAACTCGCCGCGGAGACCGCCGACGTCGTTCTGCTGGTGGTCGATGCGGCGACCGGGGCCACCGAGGAGGACGAGGAGGTCGCTCGTTGGCTGCGGCGGGGCGCGGCGCCCGTGCTGCTCGTCGCCAACAAGGCCGACGCCGTGGCGAGCGGTGCGCCCGGAGGACCGCGTCATTCCCTGCCGGTCGCCCTCGCTGAGCTCTACTCCCTGGGCATCGGAGACCCGTGGCCGGTGAGCGCGCTGCACGGTACCGGGTCGGGCGACCTGCTCGACGCGGTCGTCGATCTCTTGGACGAAGCGGGCGCGTTCGACCGACCACAACCCCTGGCCGAGGGAGTCCCGGGCATCACGCTGATCGGTCGCCCCAACGTCGGCAAGTCGTCGCTGTTCAACCGTCTGGTGGGCGAGGAGCGCGCTCTCGTCGACGAGCGGCCGGGAACGACCCGCGACGCCGTCGACACGCTCGTCGAGGTGACACCGGGTCGACAGTACCGGTTCGTCGACACCGCGGGGCTGCGGCGCCGCAGCCGCGTCCGCCAGTCGACCGAGACCTACAGCCGCTCACGGACCCTGCGAGCGCTGCACGCGTCGGCGGTCGCGCTGTTCGTGCTCGACGCGAGCGAACCCGTCGGTGAGCAGGACCAGAAGCTCGCCCGAGAGATCCTCGATGCCGGGCGGGCGATGGTGCTCGTGCTGAACAAGTGGGACCAGGTCGATGCCGAGCGCCGCGAGATGCTCGAACGGGAGCGGGATCGTCTCCTGCACTTCCTGCCCGATCCACCCGTGGTCCGCACGAGCGCGACGACCGGCCGTGCGGTTCAGCGGTTGCCCGACCACATCGACGGAGCGATCGCGGAGTGGACACGGCGCGTGCCCACCGCTCGGCTCAACGAGTGGCTGGGCGAGGCCGTCGCGGCCACGCCCCCGCCACGGCACGACGGGCGTGCGATCAAGGTCCGATACGCCACGCAGGTGGCCACGGCCCCACCGACCGTCCGCGTGTTCGCGAGCGGGAAGGTCGACGACACCTACCACCGGTACCTGGAGCGCAGCCTGAGGGACGCGTTCGGCTTCGCCGGCAGCCCGGTCGATCTCGCGGTTCGGGTTCGGCCACGGTGGGGGGAGCGCGACCGGTAGGTCGCGCTGGATCGCTGGCCCGAGGGCTCGCGTCGTTCCACGGATCTGGGTGTCCGGCGTCAGCCGGGCAGGTCGGATTCCTCCGGGGTCTGCGCAGCTTTGCCCGGGAGAGCCGGGTCGCTACGCGGCCCCCTCGGCCTTGATCCGCTTGCACTCCGGACAGATCGGGAAGCGCTCCGGATCGCGGCTCGGGACCCACTTCTTCCCGCAGAGGGCGATGACGGGCCGACCTGTGACCGCGCTCTCGAGGATCTCGGCCTTCGGTACGTAGTGCGCGAAGCGCTCATGGTCCCCATCGTCGGGGCGCAGCGGCTGCGTCCGCTCGTCGATCTGGACGCTGCTCATGGCGCACCCTCCCTACGTCGATCGATGACGAGCATAGCGGCTGTCGGTCCGGCCACGGCGGCCCGGTCCCACCAGGATGACGCGCCGGACACTGCGTTGCGCGACCATATCCCACGCTGTGTGCGAGGTGGAGGCAGAGCGGGTCGTGCCCGAGGACCTTCGGCGCGCTGGTGACGCGGGTGGTGTGGTCGGGATGGGCGGATTTGAACCGCCGATCTCCGCTCCCCCAGAGCGGCGCCCTAACCAAGCTGGGCCACATCCCGGTATGGGCGGACCGTGCCGCCCGACACGTGAGCGTAGCGTCACGGTGGGGCCCTTGCCAGCGTGAGCGGGAGGCTCGACTGTTCGTGCCGGTTCTGCGAAGGACTCTCGGGAGGCGGTAACGATTCCCGGTTGTGGTGTCTGGAGGCGGAGATGCGGAGGCAGAGGGTCGTTGCGCGCGTCGCGCTGATTTCTTGCGCCCGCTGCGCGAGTCATCGGCGACTCCGTCGAGGGCGTCGGCCACGGTGAGGGGGCAGCCACGGGCGACGACGCTGCATCAGCGTCCGCACGTCGGTCCCGCGGCCGGTCGGGATATCGCCCTTGGGCGAATCGATGCGCTGGCTCTCGTAGATCCCCCGATGACCAGTGAACACGTAGCTGATGACGCATCCGACCGCCAGGTAGACGAGGGCGCCGCCTCCGAATAGCTCCACGCCCATGAGCGTGGAGGCCAGCGGCGTGTTCGTCGCACCGGCGAAGACGGCCACGAGCCCGATCGCGGCGAGGATCTCAGGTGGCGCGTCCAGCGGCTCGGCCAGTGCGCCCCCGAGCGTCGCGCCGATGACGAAGAGGGGAGTCACCTCGCCCCCTTGAAACCCGGCTGCGATCGTGACCGCGGTAAACACGATCTTGAGGAGGAACGCCCAGGCTGCGACCTCGCCCTCGTAGGCGTCAGCGATGAGCGGCAGTGACAGCCCGAGGTAGGCGGTGGTCCCCACCAGTCCCGCGAGCGCGATCACGGCCAACCCGCCGATGATCGGCCGGGCGGGGGCCCAAGGGCTCGCGGCCCGGTAGGTGCGACGGAGCCCGTACACGAGCTCGCTGAAGAGGATGGCGGCGAGTCCGAACGCGATACCGGCGAGCGCGACCTTCCCGAGCAGCCACGGGTCGAAGGTGACACCCGGTAGCGTGACCGTCGGGGTGGGCCCGTGCGGGAGGCCGGTTAGGTCGAAGGCGGTTCGGGCGACGCCGTCGCCGAGAATGCCCGCGACCATCGCGGGCATCAGGGCCGCGAAGCGGATGCGCCCCACGGTGAGTGCCTCCAAGGCGAAGACCGTCCCGGCCATCGGGACCTGGAAGACGCCACCGAACCCGCCGGCGATGGAGGCGATCAGCACGATCCGCCGGTCCTCCGCTGACAGCCGCGTGATGCGGGCGAAGGTCGCAGCGAGTGCGCCACTCATCTGCACACCGGTCCCCTCGCGACCGGCGGAACCGCCGAACAGGTGGGTGACCAGAGTGCCTGTGAGCACCAGAGGGGCCATGCGCAGAGGCACCTCCGGTGGGCGCTCGACGTGCTCGCCGTGCTCCGGTTCGTGGACGGCGTCCAGGATGAGGTTGTTGCCGCTGGCGGAGTTCCCTCCCAGGTAGTGGTAGGCGAGGGCGACGGCGAAGCCCCCGAGCGGCAACCCTGCGAGCAGCCAGGGGTTGCCTTCGCGAGTCTCGGTCACCCAGGCCAGCGATAAAAGGAACACCGCGGCGGCGAGGCCAGCGAGAACCCCCACGATGGTCCCGAGCACCGCCCACTTGAGCAGGTAGTGAAGGAGCGCCACCTGCTCGCCACCCTCGAGCCGCAGCAGTCCGCGAGCGTACGTGTAGGACCTTACGGCAAGCGTCGGCGGGCTGTCGTCAGGGGCGGCCTCCCCGCGGCTCCCGGCCCGAAGTGCGTCGGGGTGGTCGCACCACTCGCAGGGTTGTCCCCGGGACCACTGGGCGCAGTTCCCACACCAGGGCACGGGCACCTCCGTCGCGTCCTCCAACTCGTGTCCGCGAGGCGCTGCCCGCGGGACGCGCGGGCCCATTCGCACGTAGCGGTCGTCGGTGACGCCTCACGGGGGCGGGGGGACGCCTTTGCCACCCGCGGCGCGCCGCGGGCCGCTCGCCAGTCAGATGATGCCGTTGAGGACCAGGAAGCCCGGAAGCCAGGCGGTCACGATGCTGAGCAGGAGCGTGAGATACGCGGCGAAGCGGGTGAGTGGCTTCTTGAGCGCGAGAAGCAGGAAGTAGGTGAACCACAGCACCGCCCAACCCGCCCAGTTCAAGCCGAGCCAAAGGTCGAACACCTCGACGACGGCGGAGAGGGTGAGAATCGACACGGGCACCGCCGTCACGGCTACGAACAGGCAGTACCAGCCGAGGCCCGCGCCGTCGGCCGCGATGCCCTGGTTGTATGCGACCCACAGGTACGTGAAGGCGAACAGCAGGACGTACGCGGCCAGCTGGACCGAATCGAGGTCGCCCTGCGCGACGGAGAAGATCGCCACGATCAGCCCCACCAGGCCGGTGAAGACGTTGATGATCGCGACCTCGCGATTCTGGATGTGACCGAGCAGCCAGATGCCGTTGACGAACAGTACGGCGCCCACGTAGAGCAACACGAGCCCAAGCATGTGCGAACCTCCGAAATGCGCTCGCCGGGGATGTCGGGGCGCCGCCGCGGCGCGGTGGCGCCCCACGCCGGGACCCCGGCGGTGCGACGCGTGATCGGCGCCTACGACGTGACGGCGACCTGTCCGCGGTCGCGGTGGGTGGGGCCCTCGGCCGTCGGCCGGATGTCGAAGTCGAAGATCGCCGTGGGCAGGTAGAGGGAGCAGGATGCGTTGGGGATGTCGACGACAGCGCTCACTCGTCCTTCGATGGGCGCGGTGCCGAGGATCATGTACGCCTGCTCACCCGTGTAGCCGAACTTCTTGAGGTACTCGATGGCGTTCAGGCAGGCGTTTCGGTAGGCGAGCGTCGCGTCGATGTACTCCTGGCGGTTGGTGTCGTGGTCGACCGACGTCCCGCAGAAGGAGACGAACTCCGAGTAGCGGGGCTCGACATTGCCGGGCATGAACACCGGATCGGTCGTGACGCCGTACTTCTCCATGCCACCCTTGATGAGGTCGACGCCGAAGTCGATGAAGCCACCGATCTCGATCGCACCGCAGAACGTGATCTCCCCGTCGCCCTGGCTGAAGTGGAGGTCACCGCCCGAGAGCTTGGCGCCGGGTACGTGGACTGGATACAGCACTCGCGAGCCGCGTGAGAAGTTCTTGATGTCGTGGTTCCCACCGTTCTCGCGGGGCGGGATGGTCCGGGCTCCCTCCCGGGCGACGGCATTGAACCACGACGAGCCCGGGTCCAGGCTCCCTGCCAGGGCCTCTTGCTCTTCCGGCGGGAGCGCCAGCGGCGGAACCCGGTCAGGGTCGCGCGCGATCAGTGCTCGCTCGCGCTCGTTCCAACGCTCGAGGAGCTCTGCCGACGGCGCTGTGCCGAATAGGCCGGGGTGGGTGATGCCCGTGTAGGAGACCCCGGGGATGTGCCGCGAGCTCGCCTGCTGCCCGCGCAGGTCCCAGATGGTCTTGTACGCCTCGGGGAACCTGTCGGTGAGGAAGCCACCGCCATTCACCTTGGAGAAGATGCCGGTGTAGCCCCACCCCTCGCCCGGAAGGTCGCCACGCGCCTGCGGGATGGGTCCCAGGTCGAGGATGTCGACGACGAGGAGGTCTCCCGGCTCGGCACCGCGAATGCCGATCGGCCCGCTCAGCACGTGGCACCGCTCGAGCACCATGTCGCGGATGTCGTTGGCGGAGTCGTCGTTGTTGACCTGCCCGTCGGTCCAGTCGAGGCACTCGACCCGAAACTCGTCGCCGGGGGAGACCTCGGAGGCGATGGGGATGTCCGGATGCCAGCGGTTGTGGCCCGGGACGTTCTGCTCGAACATCGAGCGTGAGTAGTCGATCTCGAATGCGACGTCGGGCATCTTCGGGGCCTTTCTCCAGTCCGGGTGCTGCGATGTGGGAGCGGCCGTGGCGCACTGGCCTCGACCGGCTCGGGGCTCGGTCGGTGAGGTGCCTCCTCTCGATCGGTGACACCGGGCAGGTGCAGGTCGTGAATCCGGTGGGTGCGGTATCAGCGCCGGGGAGGTGGTGGGACCGGACGAGGAGGCACGTTGGAGCCCCCGGTCGATGCCCGACGACCGGTGGGCGGGGGCAGCGAGGTGACGACCTCCGGTTCGTCCTGCGACCTCTCCGCGCGCGTGATCTCGCGGGCAAGGGCCTCCGGGAACCGGTTCACGTGTGGAGCCGAGATGGCGCGTCGCACCGGTGTGTGACATCCCGGGCAGTCGTGATGCTGCGGCGCTTCGCCCATGGCGCGCTGGAGCTCGAAGGGCCCGCAGTGCCCGCAGCGGTACTCGTAGGTGGGCATGACCGTCCCTTTCGTGTCGCCCCGCACTCGTCCTCCCGCCGGCTCAGTGTGGGCGAGCGGGCCGAATTATGTTTCCGAAACGGAAATTTACCGATACGGTAAAGTCTGTCAAGGGTCGCGGAATCGAGAGTCGACGGACACGTCTCCGCCGCACCCGGCCGTGGCCCGTTGGCCCGTGCCACCGTCCTGGGGCAGCGTGTATGGCGACAAGCGACCGTTCCGAGTCGCACGTGCGGGCGTTCGTCGGGGCGGGCCTTGCCGCCGCGAGTCTCGGCACGCTCTACGCGTGGAGCGTGCTGGCCGGCCCCATCTCCGACGCTCTCGAGCGCGGCGCTGAGGTCGCGCTGGTATTCAGCGTCGCCCTCGCGGCGTTCGCCGTGACCGTGATGTTGGCTGGTCGGTTCACGGATCGGGTCGCGCCTGCCCGGCTCATGCTGGGCGCGACGGCCTCCGTGGTGCTCGGGCTCGTGCTGGCCGCCTTCGCTGAGCACCTCGTGACCCTCGTCGCGGGGTACGGGGTGCTCTTCGGTGCCGGCAACGGGCTCGGCTATGCGACCGCGGTCGCGGTGGCGAACCGCGGCGCCACGCAGCGGCGGGGCCTCGCCGTCGGCAGCGTCGTGGGCGCCTACGCCGTGAGCGCGCTGGTCGCCGCGCCGCTCCTCGAGGCGGGGGTACGGCATGCCGGATGGAGGGCGGCGCTGCTGGGGCTGACCGTCGTGGTCGGCATCGGGCTGCTCATCGGAGCCTTCCTGCTCACGGGCGTCCGGGTGCGGTCCGTGCGCCCGGAGGCGACGACGGGGCTCCGCCCGAAGGCGGTGCTGCGATCCCCGGAGGGGCGGTACCTGTGGGCGGTGTTCCTGCTCGGCTCGTTCGCAGGGCTCATGACGCTCAGCCACGTCGCGGTCGTCGCCGAGGTTCGCGGTCTCACACCGGCCGATGGTGCGACCCTGGTCGCGCTCGTCGCCATCGGCAACGCGAGTGGGCGGGTCGGGGTGGGGGCTGCGAGCGATCGATTCGGCCGCCTCGCCGCGTTGTCGGTCGCCACCAGCGTCGCGACGGGAGCAGCGGGGCTGCTCGCCATGCTCGCGAGCCCAATGGTCCTCTACCCCGCGGCGGTCCTACTCGGAGTCGCCTACGGTGCGCTCGCGGGATTGGTGCCGGCCGCGACCGCCGACCTGTTCGGCACGGCGCATGTCGGTGGCAACGTCGCAGTCATGTTTAGCGCGTGGGGCCTGGCCGGTGTGCTCGGCCCGAGCGTCGGTGCTGCGCTGATCGGGAGCCGCACGGATGATCGGGCGGCCTGGGCGGTTGCCGCGACGCTCGCGCTCGTCGGCCTTGTCGCCGCTGAGCGGCTACGCCGCACGTGTCGTCCGGCCTCTTCGAGCCCTACGAGCGGGCGCCGCGTGCGCAAGCGAGATCGGGGGGCGTGACCGTGTCACGGCCTGGGATCCGGCCCGCCGAGCCCACGCCCACGGGGTCCCGGGGTGCTGGCGCTACGTTCCAGGCGTTGACGCTGAGTCGGCGACGCTTATCAGCCGCTGCAGGAGCTCCGTGAGGCGCTCGTACTCCTCGGGCTGGAAGCCCGTGAGCGCGTCGTCGAGGTGGACAGTGACGCGCTCCTCGACCTCGTGCAGCAGCGCGTGACCCTGGTCCGAGGCGTAGACGAGCACGCGTCGGCGGTCGAGAGGGTCACTGCGTCGGTACGCGAGCATGCTGGTGGCGAGGAGATCGACGATGCGGGTGGCCGTCGCGCCGGCGAGGCCGAGGCGCTCGCACAGCCCCCCCATGGAGTGGCCCTGGTCGTCGGCGAGGATCCGCAGCGCCTGCCAGTGCTCCCGCTCGAGCCCGACCTCCTCGAGTACGGGATTCACGACCCTTGATAGAAGGCGGTCCAGGTCGCCTAGAATGCTCGTGACGTCCCGTGCGGTCGTCATCATGCCCCTGGCATGAACGACGGGACGTGTCGGCGTGGGGCACGCTTACGTGGCGGACCCAGTGGAGGCGCTTCCATGTCGGAGACAGTGTACCGATCCGGTGTGGTGCGCTCCTCGGAGGTGTGCCTCGCCCCCGACAGTCCTCGCGAGGCGGGGACCATCGAGATCGGCTTGGTCGTGCCGATGCGCGGACCGGCGGGGATCTTCGGGCTCTCGTGTTACATGAGCGCGGTGTTGGCCGCGGAGACACTCAACGAGACGGAGGGCCTGCTCGGTCGGGAGGTCCGCATCCGGCCCATCGACGGTGCCGGGAGTCCGTCACAGGTTGCCGAGCGCGTGACCGCGGAGACCGACGCCGGGCGCGTCGACGCGGTGGCCGGCTGGCACCTCTCGCATGTGCGGCGCGCGGTCGTCTCCCGGATCCAAGCACGGGTTCCCTACGTCTACAGCGCACTGTACGAGGGCGGCGAGCACACCCCGGGCGTCTTCATCACTGGCGAGACCCCCAGCCGTCAGATCCGGCCCGCCCTGGCCTGGCTCGCTACGCAGCTCGGCGTGCGCCGGTGGGCGCTGGTTGGGGACGACTACCTGTGGCCGCACGGGAGCGCTGCCGCCGTGCGCGGCCACGCCCGCGAGCTCGACCTACGCATCACCGACGAGGTCTTCGTGCCGCTGGGGACCGGCGACTTCTCCTCCGTGGTTCACGGCTTGCAGCAGAGCGATGCGCAGGGTGTCCTGCAGCTGCTCGTCGGGCAGGACGCGGTGCACTTCAACCGGGAGTTCGCCGCCGCGGGCCTCGACGAGCGAATGGTGCGGCTGAGCCCGTTGATGGACGAGAACATGCTCCTCGCGAGCGGGCCGCAGGCCACTCGGGGCTTGTACTCCGCGGCCGGGTTCTTTGAGGGCCTGGCCACGCCGGGTGCGCTTGAGCTGGTGGGCCGCTACAGCGAGCGGTTCGGCCCGGACGCGCCCGTCTTGAACAGCATGGGTGAGTCGTGTTTCGAGGCCGTGCAGTTGCTCGCGGCTCTCGCGACTCGGAGCAGGTCGCTGGAGGTGGGGGCGATGTTCCGCGCCGCCAGGCAGCCCATCGGGTACGACGGCCCCCGCGGTACGGTCCACCTTCAGGACGACCATCTCGTCCAGGACGTTTACCTGGCGCGAGCCGAAACGACCACGTTTGACGTGATCACGAGGCTCTAGCCCTCGCAAGGCGCCGCAGGGCGAGGGTAGGACTAGCCTCCGCGGGGCCGAGCGAGATCCGTTCGCCCTGACACCGGCCGTTCTCCCGGAGACCGGGAGGGAGTCCGGGGAGGCAAGGAGGCTGGGGTGCGGCTGTTCGATGCGGGCGCAGACGGCGAGTCCCGGGTCACCGGACGCATCGCGACGGTGCCGAACGGGATCACCGCGGTCCGGCTCGTGGGCCTGCCCGTGTTCGCGTGGCTGGTGCTCGGACCCGAGGCCTTCGGCTGGGCGTTCGGGCTGCTCGTCGCGATCGCCGCGACCGACTGGCTCGACGGCTACGTCGCGCGCCGCTTCGACCAGGTCTCGCGTCTCGGGATCGTGATCGACCCGCTCGTGGACCGGCTGTTGGTCGTCACGACCGTCGTGGTGTTGGCCGTCGCGGGGCTCGTCCCGTGGGTTCTCACGATCCTGGTCCTCGCCCGGGACGTACTGGTGGTCACGGGCGGTTTCCTCCTGTTCGGGGCCGCCGTGCCCGCGATACCCGTCAGCCGCCTGGGCAAGGCCGCGACGGCCTTGTTGCTGTTGGGGCTCCCGATGTTCCTGCTGGCCGCTGCGCTCGACGTGACGGCCGTGCGCGGCGTCGCGTGGGTGGCGACCATCACGGGGCTCGCTTTGTACTACGTGGCGGGGGTGCAATACGCCCGCGCGGCGCTTGCCCTGCGCGGGGACCGCTCGTCAGGGGATCACGACCCGGAGTAGGCCGAACCGCCCTCGCGGCGGGACGACGGGTCGGTCCCGGGAGGGCCTCCGGGTGTGGCGAACGGATCCGATGCGCAACTTCGCCGTCGGTCGCGCTAGCCTGCGGCCCGCCCGCCCCGCGCAGACGGGGCCTCGCCCGAGAGTGTCGACGAGGAGGTCGCGGTGGATCCGGATGATCGCAAGTACAGCGAGGAACACGAGTGGGCGCTCGCCGATGGTGGGCGCGTGGTGGTCGGGGTCACCGACTATGCTCAGGACGCGCTCGGGGACGTCGTCTACGTCGATCTGCCGGAGCCGGGGACCCGCGTCGAGGCGGGCAAGGCCTTCGGTGAGATCGAGTCCACGAAGAGCGTCTCGGACCTCTACGCGCCCGTGTCCGGGGCGATCGCGGACCGCAACGCCGCGCTCGAGCAGAACCCCGAGATCGTGAACAGCGATCCGTACGGGGACGGCTGGTTGGTGGTCATCGACGCTGACGACACCAGTCAGCTCGACGCATTCATGGATGCGGGAGCGTACGCGCAGCTCATCGCCGACAGCTGAGCGGATCGATCGGTCCGAAGGCGCCCGCGGGGGGTCCGCGGGCGCGGCGGCACTGTTAGGATTCGCTCTCGCACCGCTGGCGTCGCGCCGGGTGTACGCTGCCGAGGCGCGCAGCGCCCGCCGCGTGCAGCGCCCGGGTCAAGGGGGAGCTGGCGACGGATGTACTGCACGCACTGCGGCCACCACAACCCGGCACCGGCGAACTTCTGCGCGAACTGCGGTCGCCCGCTGGCCGCGACGTCCGACGCGACGACCGGGTCGATGCGTCTCGAGGAGGCCTTCGCCGAGGCCGACGCCAACATGGGGCCCGACGAGCCGGCCGTCGTGGCGGAGCTGGATCCGCGTACCGCGTTGCTCGCAGTGGTGCGCGGACCCAACGAGGGAGCGCGGTTCCTGCTCGACCGGGACGTCGTCACGGTGGGTCGTCATCCCGACAGTGACATCTTCTTCGACGACATCACGGTCAGTCGACGTCATGCGGAGTTCCGGCGCGAGGATGAGGGGTTCCGCGTCGTGGACGCGGGGAGCCTCAACGGCACGTACGTGAACGGTCAGCGAACCGAGGAGCATCTGCTCGACACCGGCGACGAGGTGCAGGTCGGCAAGTTCAAGCTGAGGGTCTACGTCGCGGAACCCGTCGGCTGAAGGGGTGGCGTGTGGCGGATGGCTACACCATCGGTGAGGTCCTCAACCAGCTCAAGGAGGACTTCGAGGACATCACGATCTCGAAGATCCGCTTTCTCGAGAGCGAGGGGCTCATCTACCCCGATCGCACCGACTCGGGTTATCGCAAGTTCATCGATGACGACGTGGACCGCCTGCGCTTCATCCTCACCGCCCAACGGGACCACTACCTCCCGCTCAAGGTGATCCGCGAGCAGCTCGACCGGCTGGACGCCGGCGAGGTCCCCGGGCAGGAGGCCGCCGAGGGGGGATCGGGCTATCCGATGCCGCAGTCGAGCGGGCCCCAAGCCCTCGTGGGGTCGGTCCCCTCCGACGGGGTGGGGGGCGCGACGGCCGGTGCCGATGCTGGCGCGGTGCCCTCCGGTGGGCTCGACGAGCAGCCCACCCCGGCCCCGATGGGCGTGCGGGAGCTCTGCGAGGCCAGCGGGCTCGAGCCCGGGGAGGTGAAGGCACTGCGCGAGTTCGGCGTACTCGGCACCGGCGACGACGGCTGGTTCGACGGCGAGGACGTCGTCGCCGCACGCGCGGCCAAGGAGTTGCTGCGTCTGGGGCTCGAGCCGCGCCACCTGCGGATGTACCGGCAGTTCGTGGAGCGGGAGCAGGCATTGTTCGAGCAGTTGGTGACACCCCTGCTGCGGCAACGCAACCCGGAGGCACGCCGCCAGGCGACTCGCCAACTCGAGCAGCTGTCGCAGCTGACCGGCTCGTTGAAGTCGGCGCTGCTCTCCCGGGCGCTGCGGAACCGAGTCCACGGGTCCCCCGAGCGCCCGTGACGGCCGTCCGTCTCTTCGCCACTCGCGGTCGGGGAGGGGGACGGGGGAGCAGGAGCGCTGCGCTCGCGGTGTTGACGTCCGCTGTCCTCCTGGTGGCGGGCGCGCAGAGCACCGCGGAGCTGGTGGCCGGGGCCCGGGGGGAGGCCACCGCCCAGCCGACCGCCGCCGACGGACTCCGTGGCGAGGAGAACGGAGACGAGGGGATCGACGGCGTCGTTCCCGGCGGCCGAGCTGGTGATGTCGCGGGTCCCCAGGTGTCCGCGGCCGGCGCGCTGCTCTGGGACCCGGCCGCCGACGCGGTACTGGTCGATGTCGAGGCCGAGGTGCCGCGCCCCATGGCCTCCACGACCAAGATCATGACGGCACTGCTCGTGCTCGAGGGGGGCACGGTCGATGACGAGGTGGAGATCAGCGCGGCCGCGGTCCAGGCGGGACAGCTGCCGGGGGTCGCGCGGGTCGGCCTGACCGAGGGCGAGGCGCTGCCGATGCGCAGCCTGCTCGTCGCGCTCTTGCTCGAGAGTGCGAACGATGCGGCCGTGGCCATCGCCGAGCACGTTTCCGGTGACGTCGACGCGTTCGTGGCGGCCATGAACGAGCGTGCCGACGAGCTCGGACTCGACGAGACGGGCTTCGTGGACCCTTCGGGGCTCACGAACGATCCGGATCACGTCGCGAGCCCCGCGGACCTCGTCCGTCTGGCCGAGGAGGCGATGGGTCACGAGGAGTTCGCCGAGATCGTCGGTATGTCCGAGGCCGAGCCCGACGGCCTCCCGCGCATCGACAACCGCAACGAGTTGCTCGACACCTTCGACGGCGCCACCGGCGTGAAGACCGGCTTCACGAGCCGTGCGGGTCTGACGCTGGTGGCGGCGGCGGAACGTGAGGATCGTCGTCTGTACGCGGTGGTGCTCGACAGCGACGACCACTTCGCCGACAGCGCCGAGCTCCTCCGGCACGGGTTCGAGCGCTGGGCGAGCGAACGGATCGAGGGGGAGGTCGCGTCGTGGCGGACGAGCGGCGGAACCACCCCTCTGGAGGTGGCCCGACCGGTCGAGTACGCCGTGCCCGCGGACGGTGAGGTCGAACTCGTCGCGGATCCGCCAGCCACGCTCCCCGCGGGGACGCCGGCCGGGACCGAGGCGGGGACCGCCGAGCTGCGCGTCGACGGGGTCCCGGCCGGCTCGGTGGAGCTCGCCACCGCCGAGGAGGTGCCGCGGCCGACCCACGAAGGGTCGGCCGCGATCGGGGCCGGTCTGCAGGACGCGCTGCGCGACCTCTCCCGAGCCGGGCTGGAGGAAGTCCGCGGTGAGCCGCCGTTCGGTCGGCCGGTGCACCCCCTGGTCGTTTCCGGGCGCCCCTGGTTTCCGGGCGCGCCTGATTGAGTGGGACCGGGCCCGGGCATAGACTCGCCTGCACCGGCGCAATCCGAGGAAGGAGCGCCATCGTGATCGAGCTGGAGCTCGTGGGAGTGCGCGTCGAGCTCCCGCACAACCAGCCGATCGTGCTCCTCAAGGAGACGACCGGCACCCGCTTTCTTCCCATCTGGATCGGCCCGGTCGAGGCCACGTCCATCGCGTTCGCGCTACAGGGCGTGGAGACCGAGCGGCCGATGACGCACGACCTCATGCGCGACCTGCTCGCGGCGCTTGACGTCACCGTCGACCGCATCGTCGTGACCGAGCTGCGTGAAGGGACCTTCTACGCCGAGATCCACATGACCCACGGCGAGGAGTCCGTCGTCGTCTCGTCGCGGCCCTCCGATGCCATCGCGCTGGCCGTGCGCGACTCCGTCCCCATCTACGGTGAGCAGGACGTTCTCGACGATGCCGGGATCGAGATCGAGGACGACGAGGAGGACGAGGTCGAGCGATTCAAGGAGTTCCTCGACCAGGTGAGTCCCGAGGACTTCAACTCCTAGGCCGGCGCGTTCAAGACCGGCGCGTTCCAGGGGGCACTGCGGCCACCGGCCGGGCGGGTGCGCGTCCCGCCCCGGGTGCCAGCCGCGTGCGGCGGCCCTCTTGTACCCCCGACGCCGGCCCGATACTGTCTGGCGGAAAGGGAATTCCATCCGTGGAGTCCGCGGTCAGGCGGGCTGCACCGATCCCGGGAGCGCGATGAGCGGCGAGCGTCCGAACCGGTATCTGCGTGACATCCCCCTGCCCGGTCTCGGCGGGCCGGCGGGGTATCGGGGACCTCACGTGTGCGAGATCGTGGGGATCTCCTACCGTCAGCTCGACTATTGGACCACCACCGGTCTCGTCTCGGCGTCAGTCCGCGGCGCCGACGGCTCGGGGACGCAGCGGCTGTACTCCTTCGAGGACATCGTGCAGCTGAAGGTCATCAAACGACTGCTCGATACGGGCGTGAGCCTGCAGCGCATCCGGTCGGCCCTGGAGTTCGTCCGCGATCGCGGGCTCGATCTGCGCAACGTCACGCTCATGAGCGACGGGACCACCGTGTACGCGGCCGACGACGATGCGCGGATCGTCGACCTGTTGCGCTCGGGCCAGGGTGTCTTCGCCATCGCCGTCGAGCCGCTGGCCCAGGAGACGGAGGGCGAGGTCGCCGATCTCCCCCGGGAGCACGCGTACGAGGATCCAGCCGTGCCGAGCCCGCCCGAGGTGCAGAGCGGCTAGCGCGAGCCCTCGCGGCCGCGGCGTCTCCGCAGCACACCCCGAGTGGCCGTCCCGGATTCCGGACCGCGAGGTGGCGGTCCGGGTCCGGGCAGCGTGGCGCATGCTCCGCGGCCGGATGCGACGGGTGCAGCTCACGATCCGACCCCCCTGCACAGTGCTCGACCTCGTCCGGTCAGGCGAGCGGCCATCCGGTAGGGAGGGTCCGTGCCGCAGGGCGCCGGATTCACGCGAAGCTACGGTGGTCGTATGCCGATCCGAAGGAACGCCCCCATGCTCACCCGCATCCTGCTGACCGTCCTCGCCGGGCTGCTGCTCCTCGTGGCTGCCTGCGACGACGCCGAACCCGACGAGACCCCGGACGAGGCGGAAGAGGAGGACGTCGAAGAGCCCGAGGGCGACGACGAGGACGAGGACGACGCTGCCGAGGGCATGGAGGACGACGGAGCCGAGGACCTCGAGGGTGCCGAGCCGCCGGAGCCGACCTCCCTCGAGGAGGGGACCGCCGCCATCGTCGAGGGCATGGACATCACCGACGACGAGGTCGACGCGCTGTTCGACGAGGAGTCGGACATCGAGCAGTTCGAGGAGCAGCTGGGGGAGGACGCGGACGTCGAGACCCTCGTGCGCACCGAGCTGCTCACCGAGCTCGTGCTCGGCGAGCTGATCGTGCAGGCCGCCGATGAGCGTGACGTCGACGTGACGGACGAGGACCGCGAGGACGCCGAGGACGCCGCCGGCGAACAGCTCGATCAAGCCCTCGAGGAGGGTCAGCTGAGCGAGGAGCGCCGCGAGATGAACCTCGAGCGTCAGGCGATGTTCGAGGCGCTGCGCCGGGACTTCGAGGGCGAGGCGACCGAGGAGCAGGAGGAGCAGGCCGAGGAGTTCGGCGAGCAGCAGGGCGGTCAGGAGCTGACCGGCGACGACATCGCCATGGACGAGTGGATCGTCGAGCGCATCCAGACGGCCGATGTCGAGGTCGATGAGGAGTACGGGGTGTGGGACCCGTCGGGGATGCAGATGGGCGCACCGCTCATCCAGCCCCCCGAGGACGCGATGCCCGAGCAGGAACAGCCCGGCATGGGTGACCTTGAGGACCTCGAGGACATGGATCCCGAGGACCTTGAGGACCTCGAGGACATGGAGGACATGGAGGACCTCGAGGATCTCGACCAGTAGCGCTCGCGACCCGGAGCACTCACGGCGCGAGGAGGGCCGCGCGGATCCTGCCGGGTCTGCGCGGCCCTCTCAGTGTGGCTGGCCCGAGAGCCAGGACAGCAACGTCCTGGTGCCGAAGCCCGTGGCTCCCGCCGGCAGATAGCCGCGCGCGGTGTCGCGGTCCAGGAAGGCCGGTCCGGTGATGTCGAGGTGTGCCCACGGCGTGCCGCCGACGAAGCGTCGCAGGAACAGCGCCGCGGTGATGGCACCCGCGCCCGCACCGTCGCCGCTGTTGTTGCAGTCGGCGACCTCGCTGTCGAGCCGGTGTTCCAGATCCCCCCAGAGCGGTAGTCGCCACACGTCCTCGCCGGCGTTGCGAGCGGCGTGGGTGAGCGCGTCCGCGGGCTCGTCGTCGCCCAGGAGCGCGCCCGCGTAGCGCCCGAGGGCCGTGACCGCGGAGCTCGTCAGCGTCGCGACGTCCACGAGCGCGTCGGTCTGCTGGCGGGCGCCCAGCGCGAGCAGGTCCGCCAGCACCAGTGGCCCCGCGGCATCGGTGTCGCGCACCTCGACGGTCGTGCCGTCGGTGATTCGCACGACGTCGCCCGGGCAGAGTGCGCTGCCTCCCGGCATGTTCTCGACCAGGCCGAGGAGCGCTCGGACCTCGACCCGGGCCCCTGCGTCGCGCAGTGCCGCGCAGGCAGCGGCGATCGAGGCCGCGCCCGCCATGTCGGCCTTCATGCCCCGCATCTGCTCAGGCGTCTTCAGGGAGAGGCCGCCGGAGTCGAAGGTGAGGCCCTTGCCGGTGAGGGTCACGCGACCCAGCGGATCCGAAGGCACGTAGCGCAGCTCCACCAGACGCGGTCCGGCGCGAGAACCCCGCGCGACGCCGAGCATCCCTCCACAACCGTGCCGTGCGAGCCACTGCTGCCCGTGGATCTCGACGGTGCAGCTCGACGAGGCGAGTTCCGCGATCGCGCCGGCGAGCTCGAACGGGCGGCCGCGGTCCGGGGGGAGATCGACGAGACGGCGGGCGTCGACGGTGGCTTCCGCCGCGCGTGTCGCGCGCTCCGTGGCAGCTGCCGCGGTGGGCAGCAGCGAGGAGGGGACGAGGATGTCGAGCGAGGCCGGCGGCGAGCGACCGTCGGAACGGAAGCGTTCCTCCCGGTGCGCGCCCAGCAGGAAGCCCTCGGCGACCGCCGCCACCGAGGGCGCCGCGGGATGGACCTGCGCGAGCGTCGTCGCCACCGCCGTCCGTCGGGACGCCCCGAGACGCACGGCCGCGCCGGCGGAGAGCGCGGAGGCCCGCCGCAACTGCTCGGCGTCGGTCGTGTCCATCCTCCCGAGGCCAACGAGCAGCACCGTCCCGATGGCGGCGCCGGCGCCGGCGAGTTCGAGCGTCTGGCCGACGTCGCCGCGGAAGCCCGCGGTGACCGGGACGCGGTCCAGCCCGAGCGCCGACAAGGTCTCCACCGCGCCCGGCCCCTCGATGCCTCCCTTGAACACCGGCACGACGAGCAGGTCCGCTCCGGACTCGAGGGGGCGAGTGGCGACGGCTCGAACGGTCGGCATCCGTCTGGGCTCCGTGCTCGCGAGCTTCGGGTGTGCGGGCTATCCCGTGCGGGGCAACCCGTCGGGTCCGGGAGGTCCCTCGTGCTCGGCCAGTCTGCGTACCTCCGGCTCGGTCGGTCCCACGTGGGACCAGTCGCATCCGCCCTGGCAGCGTCGCAGGCACGCCTCGGGCACGCGCCCGTCCCCGTCGAATGGCAGCAGCTGCCCGCAGTGCCCGCACCGGTAGGTGTGTCCCGGGGAGATCATGGCAGGCTCCGACCGGTCGGCTCCGCCGCCCGGCTCACGCGTGGAGGATGCGCTGGTTGACCGGTCGGCCGTCCTGCATCTCGTAGACGAGTGGAACGCCGGTCGGGATCTCGAGCCCGGTGATGTTCTCGTCCGAGATGTCGTCGAGTTCCTTCACGATCGCCCGCAGCGAGTTGCCGTGGGCCGAGACGAGCACGCAGTCGACCTCGCGCGTCGCCGGGACGATCTCACGATCGAAGTAGGGCAGCGTCCGGGCGGTGGTGTCCTTGAGGCTCTCCCCGCCGGGCGGCGGCGTGTCGTAGCTGCGGCGCCAGATGTGGACCTGCTCCTCGCCGAACTCCTCGGCGGTCTGCGCCTTGTTGCGCCCGGTCAGGGCTCCGTAGAAGCGCTCGTTCAGCTCCCACGCCTGGATCTGGTGCAACTCGTCCTGCCCGAGCGCCTCGAGGACGAGCTGCCCCGTCTCGATGGCGCGCTGCAACGTCGACGTGTAGGCGCGTTCGACACGGTGATCCTCAGCAGCCAGGCGTTCGCCGCCTTCCCGGGCCTCGCGGCGACCCTTGTCCGAGAGCGCCACGTCGACCCAGCCCGTGAACCGGTTCTCCGCGTTCCACTCCGACTCGCCGTGGCGGACGAGGATCAGCGTGCTCACGAGGGCCCCCTTGTCGTCGGCGTGGTTGCGTCGTGGCGGTCGGTCCGGCGCCCGACGCTAGCACCGCCCCGACCCGGTCGATCGCCCAGCGAGCCTAGCCGACCGCGAAGACCTCGCCGGGCCGGCCGTCGGAGAAGGCTCGGAACTCCCAGGGCTCCTCCTGGGTCCCCGGCATGCCCGGCGAGCCGGCCGGCATGCCGGGCAGCGCGATCCCGTCGACCGCAGGATCCTCCTCCGCGAGTTCCGCGAACACCTCGGCCGGGATGTGGCCGACGACGGCGTGGTCCCCGGCCAGCGTCACGTGGCAGGAGCCCAACCCGTTGGGCACGCCGGCCTCGAGGTTGGGATCGTCGACGATGCGCTCGCGAACCTCGTGACCGGCCGCCTCGAGGTGCTCACCGTGCGCACCGCAGCACTCGCACGTCGCGGTGCGCAGCATGACGAGGGGCTCATCCTCCCCCGCGCCCTCGTCGTGGGGCGCAGCCTCCTCGTCGCCGGTGCAACCCGCCAGCAAGGCGACGGCGGCCAGCGCTCCGATCATCGTCGCGGTGCGCCGGAACCAGATGCGGGATCGGCGGGGGGTGTCGGGCATCGGTGTGCTCCTCGGTGGACTCGGTCGCGATCGGCGGGCGCGTTGCCGTGGCCCGCGCCGCGGTCTCGCGTGCTCGTGGCGAACACGGCTCCAGCATCGACCCGCCCCGCTCGTGACTGGCGGGTCGCCCGGCCCGGAACCGGGAGGACTCTTGAACCGAACTGCGCGGTCGGCCCGTTCAGCGCCCCAGTCGGTGCGGCTCCTTCGGCAGCCTGGCGAGGCCGAGATAGGACAGAGCGGTGAGATGCCCGGCGACCTCTTCCTTGCTCGGTTCCCGCACCTCGGACCACCAGGCCCCGACGTGCACGATCATCCCGACCAGGGCGTGCGCGTAGAGCGGCGACACGGAGGTATCGATCTCCGCCTCGGCGAAGAACCCGGCGAGGATCCCCTCGGCCTTGGCGGCGACGTCGGACAGCAGGCCCGCCATGCTCCCGCCGGCCACGCCCGACGAGCCCGACGGCGTGTCGCGGGTGAGGACGCGGAAGCCGGCGGGATCGGCCTCGATGTAGTCGAGGAAGGCCATCGCGCTCTCGTGGATCTGCTGGCGAGCGCCCACGTCGGGGCCGAGGCGGGACGTGATCATCTGCAGCAGCGCGGCCGACTCCCGGTCGACCACGACCGCGTAGATGCCCTCCTTGCCGCCGAAGTGCTCGTAGATCACGGGCTTGGACACCTTGGCCCGCGCCGCGATCTCCTCGATGCTCGCACCGTCATAGCCGAGCTCGGCGAAGACCTGTTTCGCAACGCCAACGAGCTGGGTCCGGCGCTCGCTGGCGGTCATCCGTCGCTCGCGCATGCTCGGCACGATACCGTTCAGCCCGTCGCGCAGAGATCCCCCCGGACGGCGACCGGGACCGGGCAGGGCGCGGCGGCGACCGGTCCGACACGACGGTGTTCGGGGGGACGGCAGGATGGCCCAGCGCAGGGGGACGGCCGTCCGACCGCCAACGCTGACGGCGCTGGAGCCCGCGGGGCACGGTGCGGTCCCGGTGGACGAGGGGCGCTACGAGCAAGTGCGGTTCGATCGCGCCGACTGGCGCGGGGTCGAGGCCGCGCACGTCGAGATCGATGCGGTGGCGTTCGAGGACGTCGACCTCACCGCAGCGCGACTTCCTTCCGCCCGGCTCACCGATGTGCGACTGACGTCGAGCGATGCCACCAACGCCGACCTCGATCACGGGACGCTGTTGCGCGTCGAGATCGAGCGTACGAAGCTGCTCGGCGTCGACTGCGCTGGCGCATTCCTCACCGATGTGCGCTTCGTCGACTGCAAGCTGACGCTCGCTTCGTTCCGGTTCGCCCGCTTGCGTCGCGTCGAGTTCGTTGACTGCGACCTGCGGCAGGCCACGTTCCAGGGATGTGACCTCCGCCGGACGGCGTTCGCCGGCTGCGAGCTGGGGGAGGTCGAGTTCTCCCACAGCACCCACGAGACCACGGACCTGCGCGGTTCCCGACTCATCGATCTGCGCGGGGTGGACGCGCTCCGCGGGGCCATCGTCGACTCGGCACAGTTGGTGGACCTCGCACCGTCGCTGGCGGCCGGAGTCGGCCTGCGGGTCGTCGATGGTGGCGAGGGCTGACCGGCCCCGGTGGGCGAGAAGCCGTCGGTCGCGCCGCTCGGCGGGCTACGGTGTCCGGGAGACGCGATGCCCGGTGACCGCGGGGGAGAGGTGAGCGGCGTGTGGCGCGACGACGTGGCGCGCGGGCTTCGGGCGGCGCTGGGGGACGTGCGGCCCGGCTCCGCCGGCCGGCCGACGGCGACGCGCGTGGTCTTCGTCGTGTTCGTCGCGCTCGGGCTCGCTGCGCTCCCGGTGTTCCTGGTCGGCCAGGCAGTGCTCATGACACGCCTGCTCGGCCCCGTGGCCGTCACCCTGCTGGCGCTGCTGCTCGCGGCGATGCTCATCCTTGGCGCCCTCGGCGGCCTCGCCCGACGGGGACGCGCGGAGGGTGCGCGCGAGCGGATGGACGCCGCGCGCCACGCGCCACGCGACGGACCCGGCGGGGGTGCGTGGTCCTGGAAGAACGACGGCCCCGCGTGACCGGTCCACTCAGGCCCGGGTGATCCTGCCGGGATCGAGGCCCAGGATCTCCTCCACCGTGGGCCCCTCGGGACGTTCCAGTTGGGCGAGGGTGCAGGACGCGGGGTCGAGATCCGGGCGCCACCGCTCGAAGCGCGTCGCGTGGCGGAACCGATCGCCGGTGAGTTGGTCGTAGCTCACCTCGGCGACCCGCTCTGGCCGCAGCGGCACGAACGAGAGATCGCGGTCGCCGGTCCAACGGCTCTCCTGGCCGGGCTGCCGCGCGTCGGCGCCGAAGCCCGCCTCGCGGTCGATCAGCGGTTCGAGCTCGGTGAGCAGGCGCGCCCGCTCGCCGTCGGGGAAGCCGGAGCAGTGGCCGATGAAGTGCAGGTCGCCGCCGTCGGTGCGCAGGCCGAGCAGCAGCGAGCCGATGCGGCCGCCCTCCTTGTGCTCGCGGTAGCCCCCGACCACGCACGCGACGTGGCGGCGGTGCTTGACCTTGGTCATCGCTCGAACGCCGCTGTGGTAGGCGTCGTCGAGGCGCTTGGCGACGATGCCGTCGCAGCCGGCCGACTCGAAGCGCTCGAACCACTCCCGTGCGACCTGGGGATCGCGGGTCGAGGGCGTGAGGTGCCAGGGAGCGGTCAGTGTCGCGGCGAGCTCCTCGAGGCGCTCGCGTCGCGCGGCGAAGGGCTCCTCGCGCACGTCCGCGCCCCGGTCAGCGAGCAGGTCGAAGGCCACGAGGGCGGCGGGCGTCTCGGCCGCGAGCCGCGCGACGCGGGAGGCGGCCGGATGCAGCCGGGCCTGCAGCGCGTCGAAGTCGAGCCCGCCCCCGATGGTGACGATCACCTCGCCGTCGACCACCGTGCCGGGGGGCAGTTGCGCCAGGCCGGCGTCCAACTCGGGGAAGTAGCGGCGCAGCGGCCGCTGGCTGCGGCTGTCGAGCCGGGCGGCGCCGTCGGCCGTGCCCGCGTGCGCGCGCTCGGCGCCCGGATCGCTGGGGACGTCGTCGATGCGACCGGCCCACGCCAGCGCCCGGAAGCCGTCCCACTTCGGCTCGTACGCCCACCCCGCGTCCGTCGGCAGGCTGGCGCGGACCCGCGCCTCCATCGTGGCCGCCGGAGCGGGGAACGGCGGCGTGGTCACGAGAGGTCCCGCACGTCGAGCACCGCCCCGTTGCCGAATCCGGGGTCCTCGATGAGGCGCCACACCTGGTCCGCGGCGTCGTTCGGGTCGCTCAGCTTGCCCTCGTCGTAGAGCGCCTGGAACTTGTCGACGGCGGGGAACTCGTCCTCGCTGGCTCGGCGGATCTTCTCCTGCATCGCGGTCGCGACGACCCCGGGCCCGATCGCCCGAACGGTGCAACGCCCCCCGCGCTGCTCCTGCTCCTGACCGGCCGCGATCACCCACGCGTTGACGGCCGCCTTGCCGGCCGAATAGCTCGACCAGCCCGGATACGGCTTCTGTGCCGCGCCGCTGGTGAGGATCGCCAGGTCGGCGCGACCGCGGAAGCCGCTCTCGCGCAGGGCGGCGAGGAACCGGTGTCCGAGCACCTGGGGCGCGGCCGCGTTGACCACGACGTTCTGGGCGTAGGCATGGTGGTCCACCTCGCCCGCGAAGCCGATCGGCTCGAGCAGGCCGGCGCACTGCACGAAGGCGACCCGATCCGCCTCGGAGTCCTCGAGCACCTCGAGCATGCGCGTGCCGACGGTGTCCCAGCTCGCCGGGTCCGCGAGGTCGGCCGGCAGATGCTCGGTTCCCGGCGTGCCGCCCGAGCGGGAGATGTCGATCACGCGCGCGGGGAAGGGGATTCTCGCGGCCATGGCCGCGCCGATCCCCGCCGAGGCCCCGGTCATCCACACGATCGCGTCGCTCACCTGTGCCTCCTCCCGGGCGCACCGTTTCGGCCGGCGCGCCGTATCCTGTCATCCGATCCGTGCCCCGACGGGGTCACGGCCCAGCGACCAGGTTGCCAGACGTATGACCCACCGCCTGCTGCTCGACACCTCGAGCCTCGTGTACCGGGCGTTCTTCGCCCTGCCGACGTCGATCACCGACGGACGGATGGCGGTCAACGCCGTCCGCGGTTATCTCGACATGGTCGCGCGCCTCGTGGACGCGCGCGCACCCGACGAGGTGCTGCACTGCCGCGACGACGACTGGCGACCGGCCGAGCGGGCGGCGGCCTGGCCGGGCTACAAGGCGCAGCGCGCCGACGATCCCGAGGAGCTGCCCGCCCAGTTCCCCCTGCTGACCGACGTGCTCGCGCGGTTCGGCCAGGTGCAGGTCGCCGCCCCGGACTGGGAGGCCGACGACGCGATCGGCGTCCTCGCGGCGTCGGCCGAGGCCGGGGACGTGCTCGAGATCGTGACCGGCGACCGCGACCTGCTGCAACTCGTGCGTGACGGGGATCCCGCGGTGCGCGTGCTCTACACGGTCAAGGGGGTGTCCGAGCTCGCGGAGTTCGATGAATCCGCGGTCGGTGAGCGCTACGGCGTGCCCCCGCAGCGCTACGTCGACTACGCCATCTTGCGTGGCGATCCGTCCGACGGGTTGCCGGGTGTGTCCGGGGTGGGGGAGAAGACGGCGCGCGACCTCGTCGCCCGGTACCCCGACCTCGCCGCGCTGCAGGCGGACGCACGGGCGTTGTCGCCCAAGCTCGCCCAGCGGATCGCCGGGGCGGGCGAGTATTTCGAGGCGATGCAGCGCGTCGTGCCGGTGCGCACCGACGTGCCGCTGCGCATCGACCGCGGTGAGCGCGACGATCGCGCGCTCGACCGACTGGCGGAGGACCACAACCTCGAGGGGCCCGTCGGACGTCTGCGCGCCGCGCTCGACGGCACCCAGGAGCCGGCGTGACCCGCTGGCTCCTCGTGGTGGCCGTCGTTGTCGCGTTCGTGGCCGTGTTGTTCAGCGGCAACGAGCCCGACCCGGACCTTGCCGTGTCGGAGCGCGAGGGCGACGCGCGGGTCGTCGACCCGGCCGGTGTGCTCGACGGCGATGCGGTGGGCGAGGCGTTCGCGCGGCTCGACGAGGCCGGGTGGGACGGCGTCGCGCTCGCGTTCGAGTCCGAGCAGGCCAACCAGGGGGAGGCGCAGCGCAGCGGCAGGCTCCTGCTGGAGGAGTGGGACGTGGACCTGGTGGTGGTGGCGGTCGCCCGGCCGGGCGACTTCGAGGTCGGGCCGAACGGCGGGCGGCGCGCGGTCGGGGTCGAGGCGCGCAACGCTCGCGAGGTGCCCGGGGAGTTGCGCGAGCGCATCTCCGATGAGGTCATGGCGCCGCACGCCGAGGAGAACGCGTGGACGGCGGCGTTCGTCGAGGCGGCCGAGGCGCTCGAGGCAGAGCTCGAGCCGGGCGGTCCCTGAAGGCTGGCTCAGGCGGTCCCTGAAGGCTGGCTTGAGCCGGGCGGTCCCTGAAGAGGGTGGCTCAGGCGGTCACGAGCAGGATCACCGTGCCGACGATGAAGGCCGCGAGCGTGTAGTTGAAGATCGTCCGGCTGAACTGCCGCTGGAAGCGCTCACGCTCCGCCGAGTAGGCGGTGGAGACCGCACGGGCGTGGGTGGGCCGGGGCCCCGCGTGCGTGCCGGGCTTCTGGCTCCGCTCGGCCCGGGCGGCGTGGAGGCGGTCGTAGGCGGCTCGGCGATCCTCGTCGCCGAGCACCTCCCAGGCCGCGTTCGCGGCGCGCACCTTGTCCTCGCTCGCGGGGTCATCCGGGCGGTGGTCGGGATGGTGCTCGCGAACGAGGCGCAGGTACGCGGCCCTGATCTCGGCATGGGTGGCCCGCGAGGACACGCCGAGCAACCCGTAGTGGTCCCACATCTCGTCGGAAAGGGTAACCACTCGAGGGTCGTTCACGCGCATCGGCCGGAAGTGGGCCGCGGGGTGTCTCCGAGGGCACCCGCAGGTCCGCGGGTATCGTCGTCCCGATGGCTCGCGTGCTCGTCCTCGGCGCCACCGGCTACGTCGGCGGCCGGCTCGTCCCTCGACTGCTGGCCGTGGGGCACGACGTCCGTGTCGTGGCGCGCCGGCCCGCGAAGCTCACCGGGGTTTCGTGGGCGGCGGACGTCGCCCTCCACGAGGGCGATCTCCTGCGCCCCGAGACGCTCCGGGGAGCGTTCGACGACATCGACGTCGTGTACTACCTCGTGCATTCCATGGGCGGTGCGGCCGCGTTCGCCGAGACCGATCGGCGGATCGCCGGGACGGTCGCCGCCTGCGCGAGCGCGGCCGGGGTGCGGCGCATCGTCTATCTCGGCGGGCTGGGCGAGATCGACGATCGGACCAGCACGCACCTGCGTAGTCGCGCCGAGGTGGGGGAGCTCCTGGTCGCGAGCGAGGTCCCGACCACGGTCCTTCGGGCGGCGGTGATCATCGGGTCCGGCAGCGCGTCGTTCGAGATGCTCCGCCACCTCACCGAGAAGCTGCCGGTCATGGTCGCGCCGAAGTGGGTGCACACGCGATGCCAGCCGATCGCGATCCGCGACGTCCTGGGTTACCTCGTCGCGGCGCTGGACGACTCCTCCGACGAGGATCGCGTCCACGACATCGGAGGGCCCGACGTCCTCACCTACGCGGAGATGCTGCAGGGCTACGCGCGTGTCGCCGGGCTGCCCCGGCGCCTGATCCTCACGGTGCCGGTCCTCACCCCGAAGCTGTCGAGCTACTGGATCGGCCTGGTGTCGCCGGTGCCCACCGGTGTGGCCAGGCCGCTCGTCGAGAGCCTGTCGCAGGAGGTCGTGGTTCGCGACGATCCGGCGACCGATTCGACCCGGTGGGTTCCGGATCCGCCCGTCTCGTACGAGCAGGCGCTGCGGCACGTCCTGCGCCGGGTGCGCGACCGCGAGGTGGAGACCTCGTGGCGTGAGGCGGAGTTGCCGTGGCGTGAGTCGGAGTTGCCCACCGGACCCGGCCGCCGGCGAGACGCACTGGCGGCGGGCGATGCGAGCCCGGCCGAACCCCAGCCGGAGGACCCGGTGTGGGCGGGTGGGACGCTGCTGTCCGACGTGCAGGAGGCGGTCGCGGCGGCGGCGTCACCCGAGGTGTTCTCGACCGTTGCCCGCATCGGTGGTGACCGGGGATGGCCGGTGCACCAGTGGGCGTGGAGCCTGCGAGGGTTCGCCGACCAGTTGATCGGGGGCGTGGGACTGCGTCGCGGACGCCGCGACCCGGACAGGCTGCGCGTCGGGGATGCGGTCGACTTCTGGCGCGTCGAGGAGATGCGAGCCCCGGTGGCGCCGGGGGACGTCGGACTGCTCAGGCTGCGCGCGGAGATGTGGGTCCCCGGACACGCCTGGCTGGAATTCCGCCTCCTGCCCGAACACGGCGGGGGGACGCGCCTGCGTCAGCGTGCACTCTTCGCCCCACGCAGCCTGCTCGGCCGCCTGTACTGGTATGCGATGTTGCCGTTCCATGCGCTGATATTTCGCCGTATGGCGCAGGCCCTGGCGGACGAGGCGGGGCTCACCAGTAGCGGTGGGCCGACAGCGGCGCGCGGGGTGCGCGCCGCGGCGGGCCGGATACGGCGCGTGCGCCGACCGCCCGCTCGACGAGCCGGATGACGCGGCCCCGCTGGCCGGCGAAGGGCGCCAACAGCTCCAGCATCGTGGCGTCGTCCGCGTCGGCGGCCCCGTCGCCGAGCACCCACGCGATGAGGGCCGGGAGGTTGTAGTCGCCGACGGCGACCGCGTCGGGGTCGCCGCGCGCGCGGCGGGCGACCGCGCTGGTCCACACGCCGACGCCGGGGAGCGCGCGCAGGCGGGCGTCCAGGCCGTCCCAGCCGGCTTGCTCCGCTCGCTCCAGGTGCGGCCCGTCGACGGCGCCGGCGTGCAGTGCCCGGGCACCACGCCCGGAGATGCCGCAGCGTCGCAGCTCCCAGCTCGGGATCGCGCCGACGGTCTCGCGGCGCGGCCAGGCGGTGAGCCCGCCGGGCGCGTCCTCGCCGGCGCGGCGGACGAGCTGGGCGATCGAGCGGTGCGCCTCGGCGCTCTGCACGAGCTGGGCGATGACCGCCCGTCCGAACGCCTCACCCAGGCGTGGCAGGCGACCGAGGCGGACGGGGCCCGTCACGGCGTAGAGCTTGGCGAGGCGCCGGTCGTGTGCCGCCAGGTCCCCGAGCGGGGTCGGATCGTCCCTGACCCCGATCCAGGCGAGTCCGGCCTCGAGCGCGGCTTCGACCTCGTGGCTCGGCGTGGCGGGCGAGCCCACGACCCGGAGCTCGGTCCGCCCGTCCGTCGGAGCGGCTTCGAGCAGCAGTGCGCCCGTGGTGGCCGGCTCGGCGCGGCGCACGACCCCCGACGGGTGACGACGCGCGACGGCGCCGAAGCGCGCCGAGTCGCACTTGACGCCCTGGAGGTCGTGTACGCCGGACACGGTGGTGCGCGCGAGCTCGCGGGGCCGCTCGTCGTGGGGTTTGCGTGCTGCAGCAGCTGTGTTGCCGCCGGCCGCGGCGGGTGCGGTCGGGGTTGTGTTGCCGCCGGCCGCGGCGGGTGCGGTCGGGGTTGTGTTGCCGACGGCCGCGGCGGGTGCGGTCGGGGCTGTGTTTCGTGGCGCGGGCGTGGTCGCCGAACTGGTCATGCGGCGAAGCATGCCAGTCGGGTGCGACGAACCGTCGTCGCCGGCTGCACGCTTGCGTCGGAATGGCGAAGTCGAATCGGTGCAAGATGTTGCGCTGGAGTGGAGAGGACGATCCGGCGCAACCGGAGGTGTGCGATTGCCGCACGCTCACGTCCGGAACAACCACGCCCCCGGAACAACCACGCCCCCGGAACAACCACGCCCCCGGAACAGACACCCCTGGAACAGATGACGCCCCCGGAACAGACGACGCCCCCGAGGTGGGATCCCCGGGGGCGTCTCGGTCTCGGGCCGCGCGGGTGCCGCTCACGCGCACCGGCGGACTGCCGTGGTGCGCGGGCGCGCCGCCGCGTGACGTGATGGCTACGCCGCGGCACCGACCCCGAGCTCGGCCTGCAACTTCGCAAGCGCCTGGTTCTCGATCTTGCGGACCGACTCGCGGGACAACCCGAGCTCGCGGCCGAGCGAGTCGAGCGTCATCGACTGCATCCCGTCGAGCCCGTACCGCCGCTGCAGGACGTACCAGCTGCGCTCGTCGAGATGGTCGCGCGCGAGGTCGAAGAGCCCCTCCATAAAGGTCCGCTCGACGACCTCGTCGTCCGGCGAGTCCTCGGCGATGGCGACGAACTCGCCCAGGTCGCTCGCGTCGGCGTCGAAGCCGACCGGGCGGTCGAGCGAGGTCATCGCGTGGTCCCCCTCGAGGGCGCGCTGGACCTTGGCCTCCGACAGCTTCGTCGCGTGCGCCAGTTCCTCCACGGTCGGCTCGCGTCCCGTCTCGGACTCGATCCGCGCGGCCGCGGCACGCACCTTCACGAGCGCGTCGTGCAGCGCGACCGGCAGGCGGATCGTGCGCTCGCTGCCGGCGACCCCGCGCTGGATCGCCTGGCGGATCCACCACGTCGCGTACGTCGAGAACTTGTAGCCGCGGCGCCAGTCGAACTTCTCGACCGCGCGGAGCAGGCCGAGGTTGCCCTCCTGGATCAGCTCGCCGAGGTCCAGCGTCGACCGCTTCGAGAACTGCGCGGCCACGCTCACGACCAGACGCAGGTTCGCCGCCACGAAGTGGTCGAACGCTTCCTGCCCCTCGCGGACCTGACGGCGCAGCTGCATGCGGTTCTCGGTCTGACCCGCATCCAGCTTCTCCTGGGCCTCACGGCCGGCCTCGATCGTCTTCGCGAGACGGATCTCGTCGTCGGCCGTGAGCAGGCGGACCTTCCCGAGCTCCGAGAAGTAGAGGTCGAGGAGGTCGTCCGGCACCGCCATGTTTGTGCCTCCCAACTGCCTTGTGCTTCGCTTCACATGTCTTCCCAACGCGCACGACCCGGGATCTGTTCCCGAGTCACAGATTTTTCCCGGTACCCGCTGGGGCAATCATCGGTACGGTTGGCCCCACCAGCCGGGTGAACCCACCGCGGCTCGCGCGGGTCCGGTCCGTCGGTGCAGGAGTACTCACCGACCCCTGCCACGAGCGACCGTCACGTGACGGAACGTCACGCAGCGGCTCGAGGGGTCGGTGTCGGGTTCTTGCTCCCGTTGCCTCGGCGGTAGCATGCCGGATCATCCCTGTGGGTTCCCATCGACCGCGTGACCGCCCGGCTGCGTCCGATGGACATCGTCCGGTTGGACGAACGGGACGGGTGTGCCTGCCGAGCGTCCGTCCTGCCCGGCACACCCCCGGTCGACCGCGGCCGCACGAGTTCAACGTTCCGGCGTGCAGCCGTGGGCGACGAGATCCGCGACCGATACAGCCTAATGCATCCTGGAGGACGCACGAAGCCTGTCGGAGGTTCCCGAGATCCCGAGTTTGGCCGCGAGGCCTGCCGACTGGTCTTGTGGGACCCGATCACCCGTGCGCGTGGCGCGCGCTCGGGCTTCGGACGTGTGCCGGGGCCGGGCCCCGGCCGGCGGCCCGCGCTGCCCGTGGCGAGATTGAGGGAGGAGCGCCGACGATGAACCCCGTGTTGCGCGAGCTCGGTGGCTACCCGTTGGCCTCCTTTCAGGACCTGAAGGCCGAGCTCGCCGCGGACGGCCAGCCCCTCTTCGACTTCTCGATCGGCGACCCGATCGAGCCGACCCCGACGTTCATCCGCGACGCGCTCGTGGCGGCGGTGCCCGAGGTCAGTCAGTACCCGACCGCCTCGGGCCTGCGCTCCCTCCGCGAGGCGGTGGCTGGCTGGGTGGGGCGTCGGTTCGGGGTCACCGTCGATCCGGACCGCCACGTGCTACCGACGGCGGGGAGCAAGGAGGCCATCTTCCATCTCCCCCTCGGGATCGTCGATCCCCGGGGCTCGCGGCGCACGGTCGTGTGGGGCGAGCCCGGCTATCTCGTGTACGAGCGGGGGATGCGCTTCGCAGGCGGGGGGTCGGACCCCGTCCCGTTGGGTGCGCCGGGCGGCGCACCGGGGGCGCAGTCGGGGTGGCGGCTCGATCTCGCGGCGCTGCCGCCGGAGCGGCGGCAGGCGACGGCGATCGCGTGGCTGAACTACCCCCACAACCCCACCGGCGCCACGGTCGACGTGGGGTACCTCCGCAGCCAGTTGGAGGTGGCTCGCGCGGAGGGGATCGTGCTCGCCAGCGACGAGTGCTATGCCGACATCTACCCGCCGCACGGCACACCGCCACCGTCGCTGTTGCAGGCCGCCGGCACGCCCGGGGACCCGGACCTCTCGGGTCTGCTCGTCGCGTTCAGCCTGTCGAAGCGGTCCGGGATGACCGGCTATCGGTCCGGCGCGCTCGTGGGGGACCCCGAGCTGATCGCCATCCAGCGCACGCTGCGACCGAACATCGGGACGGCGAGCCCGGAGTTCGTCCAGCATGCCGCGACCGCCGCGTGGGCCGACGACGCGCACGCCGCGGAGCGACGGGAGGTCTTCGCGGCCAAGCGGGCGGTGGTGCTCGAGTTCCTTCGCGCGCAAGGCCTCGAGGTCAGCGGCAGCGAGGCGACCTTCTATCTCTGGTTCGCCGCCCCGGAGGGTGACGATACCGCCTACGCCGAGGCACTGTTGCGTCACCGCATCGTCGCCTCCCCCGGCCGCGCGTTCGGCCCCAGCGGTGCGGGCTGGTTGCGGCTCGCGCTCGTGCCCGACGTGGCCGGATGCCATGCGGCGGTCGAGCGGTGGCAGCAGGCCATCGCGGCCGGGGACCTTCCCGGACATCGGTAGTCCCGACGAGGAGGAGCACGTGGACACTGAGGACCTGCAGGAAACGATCGACGCGGCCTTCGAGGACGGGTCGTGGGACAAGCGCAAGGTGCGCAAGGCGGTGGGTGAGGCGCTCGACGGCCTCGATGCCGGGGAGCTCCGCGTCGCCGAGCACGACGGCCGGGATTGGGTCGTCAACGAATGGCTGAAGCGCGCGATCCTGCTCTCGTTCCGGCAGCGGGAGATGGAGACCATCGAGGTCGGCCCGTTCGAGTACCACGACAAGGTGCCGTTGAAGGGGGGCTTCGAGAAGGCGGGCGTGCGGGTCGTGCCGCCGGCGGTCGTGCGCCACGGGGCGCACGTGGAGCGCGGCGCGGTGCTGATGCCGAGCTACACGAACATCGGCGCGTACGTGTCCGGCGGCACGATGGTCGACACCTGGGCCACGGTCGGGTCGTGTGCGCAGATCGGGCGCAACGTGCACCTGGCCGGTGGGGTGGGCATCGGCGGGGTCCTCGAGCCGCCGAGCGCGCGCCCGATCATCGTCGAGGACGAGGCCTTCATCGGCTCCCGGTGCGTGGTCACCGAGGGCGTGATCGTCGAGCAGGGTGCCGTGCTCGGGACGGGCGTCAACCTGAGCGCATCGATCCCGGTCATCGACGTCACCGCGTCGGAGCCGATCACCTACCGGGGCCGCGTCCCGGCGTGGTCGGTCGTGATCCCCGGCACGCGGCTGCGGGAGTTCACCGCGGGTACGTACGGGGTGCCGTGCGCGCTGATCATCGGGCATCGCGACGAGGCGACCGACACCAAGGTCAGCCTCAACGACGCCCTGCGTGAGCACGACGTCCCGATCCAATGACGGGGACGTCACGCGACGAGGGTGGGCCGCCCGACCCGCTCGCGGAGCTCGCGCTCGAACTGCTCGGGATCCCGAGCCCCACCGGGGACGAGGGCGAACTCGCGGACTGGCTCGTCGCCCGCTACCGCGACGAGGCGGTCGAGCGACACGGGAACTCGCTGGTGGTCGGTGCGGCCGATCCCACGCGACCGCAGGTCCTTCTCGTCGGTCACCTCGACGTGGTGCCTCCAACCGACGCGGACAGCGCGCCCCGACGCGAGGGGGACCGGCTCGTGGGCCGCGGCGCGAGCGACATGAAGGGTGGCCTGGCCGTGGCCATGGCGGCGTTCGAGGACCCCGCCCTGCGGCAGGGCCCGTACGCCCTGCGCCTCGTGGCCTACGCTGGCGAGGAGGGTCCCCATGACGGCAACGAGCTGGGCCCGCTGCTCGAGGCCGTCCCCGAGTTGGAGCAGGCCGGTTTGGCGGTCGTGCTCGAGCCCACCGACGGGCAGGTGCAGCTCGGCTGCCTCGGTGTGCTGAACGCGCACGTCACGGTGTCCGGGCAGGCGGCGCACGCGGCGCGGCCGTGGCACGGCGAGAACGCGCTCACCAAGGCGGGCCCGCTGCTGTCCGACCTCGGCGCCCGCGAGCCCCGCGACGTGACGGTCGACGGGCTCGCGTTCCGCGAGGTGGTCACCGTCAGCCAGGGATGGACCGAGAACGCCCGCAACGTCGTGCCGGATCGGTTCACGCTGAACCTCAACGTTCGGTTCGCCCCCGACAAGGACCTCGTGGAGGCCGAGACCGCCGTCCGCGAGCTGATCGGCGATCGAGGTGAGGTCGTGATCGTCGATCGGGCGCCGGCGGCCGCTCCACGTGCCGATGCGCCCTTGCTCGAGCGCTTCGTCCCCGCGATCGACGCGCCGGTCTCGCCGAAGCAGGCGTGGACCGACGTCGCGCGGTTCGCGGCACACGGGGTGCCCGCGCTCAACTACGGCCCGGGGATCACGGCCCAGGCTCACCAGGCGGGGGAGTACGTGGAGGTGCCCGCGCTGCACGAGGCGCTGGCGGCGCTTCGGCGGTTCCTCGCGACCTGATGCCCGTGTCACCCGGGGGTGGCGAGCTGCCGGACGCGGGCCACGAACGCCTCGAGTGACGGCATGTGGGAACCGTCCCAGTACACCGCGCCGCACCCGGGGCACTCGCGGAATCGGTGGGGCTCGGTGCGGACGGCGGGCGGCAGGCGGTCCCACACCGCGGCCCGGGTGGTGTCGGCGAGCTCGGCGTTGCAGCGAGCGCAACGGGTGAACGGCGCGAGCTCGTCGGCGAGGTCGAACCGGCGCACGACCTCGACGGTCTGATCGACCGGATCGAGTGCGCGCACCAGATAGCCGTGGGTCACCTCGGCGCGCATCAGCGGCCCCCGGTCGCGGGTCAGGAGCCAGCGCTGCTCGGCCCCTGATCGCGTGGCGAGCTCGGCGTCGTCGGCCCCGTGCTCGTAGGCGGCGTCGAGGCCCAGGAGGCGGAGCCGTTCGGCGAGGCGTCCGAGGTGCACGTCCAGCAGCAGCCGCCGACGGTCCCGCGGCGCCGGTCGCACCGGTGAGTCGACGTCGAGGACCGAGAGCGGCGGGTACGCGGCGACGCGGTCGCCGGCGCGGAGCCGGGCGTCGAAGGGCGCGACCTCCCCGTTCACGAGCACCAGGTCGACCTCCGTGTGGGGGACGCCGCAGGACTCGATGGCGTCCTTGACCGAACGCGTCGGGGGCGTGGCCACCGCGACCTCGCCGTGTCGGTCCGCGGCGGCGAGCTCGCCGAGGTCGGCGTAGAAGCGGATGGTCGCGTGGGCCATCGGCTGACCCCGAAGGGCGAGGGTGCAGGCGGGTGTCGGACTCGGGCGGTCGATCGTGCCATCACCGGCGGTTCGCCGCGGTACCGAACACGGGCCGATCCGACCCTTGTGCATGCTTGCGCGGCGTTGGGGGTTCGGCTCGGCACAATGCGGGGGAATGTGTCCCGGTTGACGACGAAGGGAGCGGCCCCGGTGAGCGCCAAGGGTGGAGCGTCGTACGACGCGTCCTCGATCAGTGTCCTCGAGGGACTCGAGGCGGTCCGCAAGCGGCCCGGGATGTACATCGGGTCGACCGATTCGGGGGGCTTGCACCACCTGGTCTGGGAGGTCGTCGACAACGCCGTCGACGAGCACCTGGCCGGGCACGCCCAGCGCATTCGCCTCGCGGTCCGCACCGACGGAGGGGTCGAGGTGACCGACGACGGCCGCGGGATCCCGGTCGCCAAGCACGCCAAGGAGCGCAAGCCGGCGGTCGAGGTCGTGCTGACCAAGCTCCACGCCGGGGGGAAGTTCGATCAGCAGAGCTACGCGGTCAGCGGCGGTCTGCACGGGGTGGGTGTGTCGGTCGTCAACGCCCTGAGCGAGCGCACCGAGGTCGAGGTCAGCCGCGATGGCGTCCGGCACGCGATGGCGTTCGAGCGGGGCAAGCGCGCCCGCGCGCTGGAGCAGGTCGGAAAGAGCAAGAAGACCGGCACCGTGCTGCGGTTCTGGCCGGACACCACGATCTTCGACGACCCGGTGTTCGAGGGCGAGCGCATCGCGACCCGGCTGCGGGAGACCGCACTGCTCAACCCGGGGCTGCGGATCGACTTCGTCGACGAGCGCGACGGCCGTGAGGAGAGCTTCCGCTTCACGCGCGGGCTCGCCGACTTCGTGCGCGAGCTGTCGGGTGACGACGAGCCGTTGATCCCGCGGCCGATCGAGATCCACCGCGCCGAGGAAGTGAACGGCCAGTCGCTGGCCTGCGACATCGCGGTCACGTGGTCGGGGCAACGCAACGACGAGCGGATGCGCAGCTACGTGAACGTGATCCGGACCGCCGACGGGGGCGCCCACGAGGAGGGCTTCCGCAAGGGCTTCACCGGCACGCTGAACCGCTGGGGTCAGGCCAACAAGGCGTTCAAGAAGGGCGACCCGGCCCTCACCGGCGACGACCTGCGCGAGGGACTGCGCGCGGTCGTGAGCGTGAAGATGCCCGACCCCCAGTTCGAGGGGCAGACCAAGGGCAAGCTCGGCAGCGCGGTCATGCGCTCGTTCGTCGAGCGCGCGGTGAACGAGGCGCTCGGCGAGTGGCTCGACCAGAACCCCACCCTGGGACGGCGGATCGTGAAGCGCGCGCAGGTTGCGGCGAAGGCCCGCGAGGCGGCGCGGCAGGCTCGGGACCTCACCCGACGCAAGGGGCTGCTCGACCAGACCTCGTCGGGGCTCCCCGGCAAGCTGGCCGACTGCTCCTCGCGCAACCCGGCCGAGTGCGAGCTCTACATCGTCGAGGGGGACTCGGCCGGGGGATCGTCGAAGCTCGCGCGGGACCGGCACACCCAGGCGATCCTTCCATTGCGCGGCAAGGTCCTGAACGTCGAGCGCGCGCAGATGCAGAAGGTGCTCGCGAACGCGGAGATCCAGAACCTCGTGCGTGCGATCGGCACCGGCATCGGCGACGACTTCGACTACGCGAAGCTGCGTTACCACAAGGTCGTGATCCTCTCCGATGCCGACGTCGATGGGGGGCACATCACGACCCTGCTGCTCACGTTCTTCTACCGCCTCATGCCCAAGCTCGTCGACGGGGGGCACCTGTTCGTGGCGCAGCCCCCGCTGTGGTTGCTGCGGAAGGGCGACCTCGTGCGGTACGCCATGACCGATCGGGAACGCGACAAGCTCCTGCGCACCGACTTCAAGAACAAGGGCAAGGTCGAGCCGCAGCGGTTCAAGGGCCTCGGCGAGATGAACCCGCAGCAGCTGTGGGACACGACCATGGACCCGGCCACGCGGACGTTGCTGCGGGTGTCGGTGGACGACGCGCAGCACGCCGACGAGACGTTCGGTCTGCTGATGGGCGAGTCGGCCGCCGACCGGCGCACGTGGATCGAGGCTAACGCCCGCTACGCCGACAACGTCGACGTCTGATCGTGGTGGGTACCGCGAACGAACTCCTGATCCTGGACTGCGACGGGGTCCTCGTCGACTCCGAGCGCATCGCGGCGCGGGTGGACGCCGAGGTGCTCGGCGAGCTCGGGTGGCCCGTCTCCTGCGACGAGGTGGTCGAGCGGTTCGTCGGCAGCAGCACCGACCACTTCGTCGCCGAGGTGCAGCGCCGCCTGGGCGAGGAACTACCGTCGGATTGGTACGAGGAGCTGGCGCGTCGCCAGCAGGAGGCGATGGCCGCCGAGCTGGGGCCGGTCCCCGGGGTGCTCGCGACGCTGGAGGAGATCGCGATCCCGACCTGCGTCGCCTCGAACGGCAGCCACGAGAAGCTGCGCTTGACCCTCGCGTTGACGGGTCTGCGTGACCGATTCGACGGGCGCGTGTTCAGCGCCGACGACGTGCCCCGTGCCAAGCCTGCTCCGGACCTCTTCCTGCACGCGGCCGAGGCCATGGGCGCCGCGCCCGAGCACTGCGTCGTGGTGGAGGACAGTCCGACGGGCGTGCGCGCGGCCAAGGCGGCGGGGATGCGCGTCCTGGCCTTCGCCGGTGGCGTCGTCCCCGTGGAGCGCTTGCGCGAGCAGGAGGCGTGCCTCTTCACCGACATGGCGGAGCTGCCCCGGCTCTTGGAGCGCGGGTGATCGCTCCGCGGCGTTCACGCGCGGCGGCTCAGATGGCAGCCGGCTGGACCAGGGGCGCACCGTCGTGGTCGAGGACCCGCTCCGCGCCCGTGTAGACGTTCATCCGCGGGTCGCGGAGGAACCCGACCAGGGTCATGCCTGCGTCGGCGGCGAGGTCGACCGCGAGGCTCGTCGGCGCCGAGACCGCCGCGATCGCCGGGATCCGCGCCCACAGCGCCTTCTGCACGATCTCGAACGCGATCCGCCCGGACACCATCAACACGTGACCGCTGGCCGGCAGCCGTCCCTCGAGTGCGATCGTGCCGATGACCTTGTCGACGGCGTTGTGCCGGCCGACGTCCTCCCTGAGCGTGAGGAGCTCCCCTTCGGCGGTGAACAAGGCGGCCGCGTGCAGCCCCCCGGTCCGCTCGAAGACCGCCTGCGCTTCGCGCAGCGTGCCCGGCAAGGTGGTGAGCGTCTCGGCGGGGATTTGCAACGGATCGTCGACGACCGGTTCCAGCCGCTTGCGCACCACCTCGAGGCTGGCGGTTCCGCAGATCCCGCACGACGAGGTCGTGAAGACATGGCGTCGCAGTTCGGGTGGCACCGCCCGGCCGCTGTGGGTCGAGAGATCGACGACGTTGAACGTGTTCTCCCCGGTCTCGGGGTCGGTGCCCGCGCAGTAGCGGATCTGCGCCACGTCCCGAGGGTCCGCGACGAGCCCCTCGGAGGCGCAGAACCCGAGCGCCAGCGCGAAGTCGTCGCCCGGAGTGCGCATCGTCACGCTCACGGCCTCGCCGTCGACGCGCATCTCCATCGGCTCCTCGGCCGCGAGGGTGTCGCGGGTCCGGGAGACGCGGCCGTCGTCGATGCGCACGACCGGGCGGCGGGCGGTGACGCGCTCGCCCATCGGGGCCTCCAGGGTCGGTGGGCCCGGTAGCGGGACTCCAGGGTCGGTGGGCCCGGTAGCGGGACTCCAGGGTCGGTGGGCCCGGTAGCGGGACTCCAGGGTCGGTGGGCCCGGTAGCGGGGTTCCTGGACCCCAGGCTACGTCGCACGCGTCGTGTGCGGCACGACGGGTAGGTAGGGGACTAGGGTGCGTTCGCGCCACGTTCGCGCACCGAACCCGAGTCGAAGGAGTCACCCATGGTCGAGCGCAAGGCCACCAACGTCTGGCAGGGAGACCTGAAGGAGGGGTCGGGCAAGACCTCGTTCGACTCGTCCGGCGCGATCCCGCCGGTCGACATGACCTTCCCCCGCCGCGCCGGCGAGCCCGAGGGCTACACCAGCCCGGACGAGCTCATCGCCGCCGCCCACGCGACCTGCTACAACATGGGGCTCTCCAGTGCCCTCTCGAACAACGGTCACCCGCCCGAGCGAATCGAGACCAGCGCGGAGGTGACGTTCACCACCGAGGGTGGGCCGCACATCTCGCGGATCGCGCTGCACGTGCGCGCCACCGTCCCGGGCATCTCCAGCGACGACTTCCTGGAGGCCGCCGCGGCCGCCAAGGACGGCTGCCCCGTGTCCAAGCTCGTGAGCGGCAACACCGAGATCACCCTCGACGCGGCCCTGCAGTAGCGTAGGTCCACGGTTCGACCGGCCCACCGCCGCCGTGGCGGTGGAGTGCAATGGTCGGTGGCTGCTAGGTTCACGCGCGTTCACACCCCGGCACCGGGAACGCCCCGGTGTCGGGAGCGCCCCCGGTGACGGGAACGCCCCGGCGAAGGAACGCCCCATGGGCAACGCGCGACCCCGCCGCTCGGCGATGGTCGTCGGCGAGGCCCCGGTCGTCGGATCCCCGCTCGACCCGCAGGACCCGACCCACCGCGCGAACCGTGAGGCCCTGCTCGAGGCCCTCGACGAGGTCGAGGCTGACCTGGCCGCGGCGCGAGCGGGCGGCGGTCAACGGTACGTGGACCGGCACCGCGCCCGCGGGAAGATGCTGCCCCGCGAGCGGATCGAGTGGCTCCTCGACCGCGACAGCCCGTTCCTGGAGCTGAGCCCGCTCGCGGCCTGGGGCACCGACTACCAGGTCGGGGCGAGTGTCGTCACCGGGGTCGGGGTCTTCGGGAGCTCCACCGCCGGGGGCGCGTACATCCCCGGCATGTGCGACTACACCGTGCTCGTGAGCGAGCAGGCCCAGGTTTTCCTGGGAGGCCCCCCGCTGGTGCGCATGGCCACCGGGGAGGAGGCCGACGTCGAGGCCCTCGGCGGCGCCGAGATGCACGCGCGGGAGTCGGGACTCGCCGACTACCAGGCGGTCGACGAGGTCGACGCGTGCCGGTTGGGACGCCGCATCGTCGCGAGGCTCGGGCACGAGAAGCGCGGTCCGGGCCCGACCGAGCCGGCGGATCCGCCCCGCTGGGATCCCGAGGAACTGCTCGACCTGGCGCCCGCGGATCTGCACCGGCCCGTCGACCCGCGCGAGGTGCTCGCTCGCATCGTGGACGGCAGCCGGTTCGACGAGTTCAAGCCGCGCTACGGCCCCAGCCTCGTGACCGGCTGGGCATCGGTGCACGGCTTCTCCGTCGGTGTGCTCGCGAACCACCACGGCGTGCTGTTCAGCGAGGAGGCCGAGAAGGCGGCCCAGTTCATCCAGCTGGCCAACCAGCACGACACGCCGCTGGTGTTCCTGCAGCACACCCCGGCTACATGGTCGGCGAGGCCTACGAGCGCCGCGGGATCGTCAAGGACGGCAGCAAGATGATCAACGCGGTCAGCAACTCGGGGGTGCCGCACCTCACGATTCTGCTCGGCGCGTCCTACGGGGCGGGCAACTACGGCATGTGCGGACGTGCCTACGGTCCGCGCTTCCTGTTCTCGTGGCCCAACGCCCGGTCCGCGGTGATGGGGCCGCAGCAGCTCGCGGGGGTCCTGTCGATCGTCAACCGCCAGGCCGCGACCGCGAAGGGGGAGCCGTTCGACGAGGACGGCGACGCGGCGATGCGCGAGGCAGTGGAGCAGCAGATCGAGTCCGAGTCGCTCGCCCGGTTCCTCTCGGGGCGGCTGTACGACGACGGGATCATCGACCCGCGGGACACGCGCACCGTGCTGGGGCTGTGCCTGTCGGCGGTGCACTCCGCGGCCGTCGCCGGCACCGAGCGCTACGGCGTGTTCCGGATGTGAGCGCGATGGGCGAGGCCACGACGTCGATCCGCCGGCTGCTCGTCGCCAACCGCGGCGAGGTCGCCCGCCGTGTCGCGCGAACGGCGCGGCGGCTCGGGGTCGAGGTGGTGGCGGTCGCCAGCGACGCGGACGCCGACGCCGCGCACGCCGCCGAGGCCGACGTGGTCGTGCGGCTGCCCGGCCGGACACCCGGCGACACGTACCTGCGCGTCGACCGACTCGTCGACGCCGCCCGACGCAGCGGTGCGGACGCGGTGCACCCCGGCTACGGCTTCCTCGCGGAGTCGGCCGACTTCGCGAGGGCGGTCGAGGCGGAAGGGCTCGTGTGGGTGGGTCCACCGGCCGAGGCGATCGCGGCGATGGGGGACAAGCACACCGCGGGCGGGCTCGCACGGGAGGTCGGCGTGCCGTTGCTGCCTCGGGCCGAGGTGCCCGAGCTGAGCGGTGACGAGGACGCCGACGCGCGCGCGTTGGCGGCCCTCGTCCACGAGGTCGGGATCCCGGCGATCGTGAAGGCCTCCGCCGGGGGAGGGGGCCGGGGGATGCGACCCGTCACCGACGCCGCCGACGTCGTCGCAGCCGTCACCGCGGCGCGCCGCGAAGCGATCGGCGCCTTCGGCGACGATCGCCTGCTGCTGGAGCCGCTCGTCGCGCGCCCGCGGCACGTGGAGATACAGCTGATCGTGGACGCGTACGGGACCGCGTGCCACCTGTTCGAGCGCGACTGCACCGTGCAGCGGCGCTACCAGAAGATGCTCGAGGAGGCTCCCTCGCCGGCGGTGGACGCGGGCCTGCGCGACCGCCTCGGGGCCTGGGCGGTGGGGCTCGCCGAGCGGGTCGGCTACCGCGGCCTCGGGACGGTCGAGTTCGTCGTCGACGGCCGCGGGGAGGTGGCAGTGACCTACCGCTGGACCCGCACGGGCCTGGAGGCGGCCGTGGAAGGTCATGCGGTCTCCGCGCAGGGCCGGGCCGTGGGGTCGGGGGAGGTCGAGGTCGAGGTCGACGGCATCCGGCGGCGGGTGGCGGTCCACGACCGTGACGGGGAGGTCGACACCGACTCGGCGCTCGGCCATCTCGCCCTCGTGCCGCCGCCCCGGTTCCCCGATCCTCACGAGCGCCTGGCGGCGGGTTCCCTCACGGCCCCGTTGCCCGGCACTGTCGCCGCCGTCCCGGTCACCGAGGGGGCGCAGGTGGCCGGTGGTGACCCGCTGGTCGTGATCGAGTCCATGAAGATGGAGCACACCGTCCGGGCGTCGCGTGCCGGCCGGGTCACCGCACTGTGGGTGCAGCCCGGCGCGCACGTGGACACCGGGGAGCCGCTGTTGGTGCTCGACGACGGGCAGGAGCCTCGGGATGGTTGATCCGCCGGCCGCGCACGGCCGCACCGTTCGACGGGAGCCGCGATGACCGACCGTGACCTCCGCGTGGCGAACTGCTCCGGCTTCTTCGGCGACCGCCACGAGGCGGCCCGCGAGATGGTCGAGGGCGGACCGATCGACGTGCTGACCGGCGACTACCTCGCCGAGCTCACGATGTTGATCCTGTACCGCACCTCCCAGCGGGAGCGGCCCGGGTACGCCCACAGCTTCCTCGCCCAGATGGAGGAGGTGCTCGGCGCTTGCCTGGATCGCGGCATCAAGGTGGTCGCGAACGCGGGCGGGCTCGACCCCGCGGGGCTCGCGACCGACCTGGATCGGCTCGGGGAGCGGCTCGGCGTCGGCCCCCGAGTGGCCTACGTGACCGGCGACGACCTGCGCGGCGAGCTCGACACGTTGCAGCAGCGTGGGGTCGACCTGGCTCACCTCGACAGCGGACGGCCACTGGCCGAACTCGACGCCGAGGTCCTCACCGCGAACGCGTACCTCGGAGGCTGGCCGATCGCCGCCGCGCTCGACGCGGGCGCGGACGTGGTCGTGTGCCCGCGGGTCACCGACGCGGCGCTGACCGTCGGGCCGGCGTCCTGGTGGTTCGGGTGGGCGGCGAACGACTGGGACCGCCTCGCGGGCGCGGTCGTGGCGGGGCACGTGCTCGAGTGCGGTTGCCAGGCGACCGGCGGCAACTACGCCTTCTTCCACGAGGTCCCCGGGCTCGAGCGCCCGGGCTTCCCCTTGGCCGAGATCGCCGAGGACGGGTCGTCGGTGATCACCAAGCATGCCGGTACCGGCGGGCTCGTGTCGGTCGGCACCGTCACCGCCCAGCTGCTCTACGAGATCGACGGCCCCGCCTACCCGAACCCCGACGTGACGACCCACCTCGACACCGTGCGCGTCGAGGCGGTCGGTCGTGACCGTGTGCGCCTCAGCGGCACCCGTGGCTCGCCGCCGCCACCGGAGCTGAAGGTGGCCCTCAACTACCTCGGCGGCTACCGGAACACGATGGGGCTGGTGCTGACCGGCCTCGACATCGAGGCGAAGGCGGCGCTCGCCGAGGAGGGACTCTGGCGCGCGCTGGGCGGCCGGGGGGCGGTGGCCGAGGCCGACGTGCGGTTGATCGGTGGCGAGCGGCTCGATGCCGGCGACAATGCCGACGCGACCTCCGAGCTCCGGGTGACGGTCAAGGATCCCGATCCCGAGCGGGTGGGGCGCGCGTTCAGCGACCGCGTGGTCGAGCTGACCCTCGCGAACTACCCCGGGTTCTTCACCAGCACGCCCCCGGGGCGCGCACAGCCCTACGGTGTGTACTGGCCCGCCCTGATCCCCCGTGACGCCGTCGCCGCGCGGACGGTCGCCCCCGACGGGACGACCCGGGAGCCGGTCGATTCGCCGGCGACCGAGGCCCTGCCGGCGCTCGTGACCGCCGCACCCGCACCGGTCGGCGGCCCCGGGAGCCCCGGCCGCCGTGCGTCATCCGGGGCACCCGAAACCGATGAGCCCACCCGCGAAGTGCCGTTGGGCACGCTGATCGGCGCGCGTTCGGGCGACAAGGGAGGCAACGCGAACGTGGGACTCTGGGCCCGGGACGACCCGGAGTGGGCGTGGCTGGACGCCTTCCTCGGGATCGAACGCTTCCGCGAGCTCCTACCGGAGGCCGCGGACCTGCCGGTGCGGCGCCATCGGCTCCCCAACCTGCGGGCCCTGAACTTCGTGGTCGTCGGACTGCTGGGGGAGGGGGTGGCGGCCACGTCGCGGCCCGACCCGCAAGCCAAGGGACTCGGTGAGCACGTGCGCAGCCGGATCGTGCCGGTGCCCGCGCGATTCGTCGACTCGCGGGCGGACCGATGAGCGCCGCCCCGCCGGCGTCCCGGCGCGAGCAGTTACTGCAGCGCGCCGCCGAGCTCTTCCGCGAACGCGGATACCACGCCGTCGGCGTGGACGAGATCGCCGCGGCCGCGGGCATCACCGGGCCCGGCCTGTACCGGCACTTCGCGACGAAGCAGTCGCTGCTCGCGGCGTTGTTCGAGCGCGCCGGAGGGCAGCTCATCCAGCGGGCGCGCCGCGACGTCGCCGCCGCGCCCGACGAGGCCACCGCGTTGGTGGCACTCGTGCGAGCACACCTCGACATGGCCACACGGGACCGTGCGCTCTTGGCGGTGTACCTGCACGAGGTCCGCAGCCTCGCGCCCGACGATCGTGCGCGCCTGGCCACGCAACGGCACGACTACTACCGCGTCTGGGGCGAGGTGATCGGGGCCCTGCGACCCGAGTTGCCCGACGAGGACGTCGCCGTCGTCGTGCGCGCCTTGCTGGGCCTGCTCAACACCGCGGGAGAGGTCGCCGACGACGCCGACCAGGCCGAGCGGATCCTCGGGCCGATGGCACGGGCGGCCGCGCTCGGCGCCTGAGCCATCGCCCCGCCCGGGGAGCCCCGGGGGGAGCCACCGCGCCCGGGAGGGGCGCCGCGCCGTCCACGACGCTCCCGGGCGGGCGCGGCCCGCCCGCCACCTCCGCCGCCTACGGGGTCAGTACCACCTTCAGGGCCCCGGACTCCTCGGCGGCGGCGAAGACGTCGTAGGCCTCCTCGAACTCGGCCATCCGGAACCGGTGCGTGATGAACCGGCTCACGTCCAGACGCCCCATCTCCAGCAGCTTGAGCAGCTCCGGCGTCACGAAGGTGTTCACCAGGCCGGTGCGGATCGTGACGTTCTTGATCCACAGGGTCTCGAGATGCAGCGTCGCCGGCGTCCCGTGGACGCCGAGGTTCGCCACGCGGCCGCCGGGCCGGATGATCTCGGCGCACTGCTCGAAGGTGGCGGGGATGCCGACGGCCTCCATCGCGACGTCCGCGCCGAGCCCTTCGGTCAGCTCCCGGACCCGCGCGGCGACGTCGTCGCGCTCCGGGTTGAGCACGACGTCCGCGCCGAAGCGCTTGGCGGCCTCGAGCCGGGAATCGGCGAGGTCGACGGCGATGATCCGGGCGGGGGAGTAGAGGGTCGCACCGAGGATCGCGGCGAGGCCGATCGGGCCGGCGCCGACGACCACGACCGTGTCACCCGGGCTGACCTCGCCGTAGCGCACGCCGATCTCGTACCCGGTGGGCAGGATGTCGGCGAGCATCAGGGTCTCCTCGTCGGACACGCCCTCGGGAACCGGATGGGTCGACGTGTCCGCGAACGGGACGCGCACGTACTCGGCCTGGGTGCCGTCGATCAGGTGGCCGAGGAGCCAGCCGCCCCCTCCCTGGCACTGGGAGTACATGCCCTCGCGGCAGTACCGGCACCGCCCGCACGAGGTGATGCAGGACACCAGTACGCGGTCCCCCGGCTGCACGGTGCTCACGCTGCTGCCGACCTCGGTGACGGTGCCGACCGCCTCGTGGCCGAGGATGCGACCCTCGGTGACCGCTGGGACGTCACCCTTGAGGATGTGCAGGTCCGTCCCACAGATCGTCACGGCGTCCACCCGCACGATCGCATCCGTGGAGTCCTGAACCTTGGGGTCGGGCACCTCCTCCCACCTGCGGTCGCCGGCACCGTGGTACACGATCGCCTTCATGGCTGTCCTTTCGTGTCCGTCCGGACGCGCGTCAACGGCGCACCTCACACGCAGCATGCTCAACGCGGTGGGTCGCGACGAGCGCCGGCGGCCCTACGGATCCGGGCCGAGGGTCCCGTCCGGACGTCATGAACGCAACCTCTCGAGACGACTGATGCCCGCGTCGAGCACCGCATCGGTCTTGCAGAATGCGAACCGCACCAGCCCGCGGCCCCGCGCGGGCTCGGCGTAGAACACCGACTGGGGCACCGCGACGACGCCGGCCCGTTCGGGCAGGTCCAGGCACCACGCGACGTCGTCGGTGTCGCCGAGGTCGGCGGTGACGAAGTACGTGCCGTCGGGCGGTCGAACGTCGAACCCGGCGGTCGCCAGCCCTTCGACCAGCCGGTCACGGCGGCTGCGGTAGTCCGCGCGGTAGTTGGCGAAGTACTCGTCGTCGAGCGCGAGGCCGACGGCGACCGCGTACTGGAAGGGCGTGCCGTTCACGAACGTCATGAACTGCTTGGCGGTCCGCACGGCGTTCGCCAGGTCGGGCGGTGCGCAGAGCCACCCGATCTTCCAGCCGGTGACCGAGAACGTCTTGCCGGCCGAGGAGACGGTGACGGTGCGCTCGCGCATTCCGGGAAACGTCGCGAGGGGATGGTGGGCGACGTCGAAGGTCAGGTGCTCGTAGACCTCGTCGGTGACCGCGATGAGGTCGTGCTCGACGCACACCGCTGCGATCTCGGCGAGCTCCTCGCGCGTGAAGACCTTCCCGGTCGGGTTGTGCGGGCTGTTGAGCAGGACGAGTCGGGTCTTCGGGCTGACCGCCGCGCGCAGGGCGGCGGGATCGATCGCCAGGTCGCGACGGTCGAGCGGCACGGGGCTGGGCACCGCTCCGGCCATCGCGATGCCCGCCCGGTAGGAGTCGTAGAAGGGCTCGAAGACGACGACCTCGTCGCCGACCTCGCAGAGGGCCTGCAGCCCCGCGCAGATGGCCTCGGTGGCGCCGGCGGTGGCGATGATCTCGCTCTCGGGATCGTAGTCCAGGCCCCAGAAACGCTGCTGGTGTGCGGCGACCGCCTCGCGCAGCGGCGCTACGCCCGGGCCCGGGGCGTACTGGTTGTGGCCCTCACGGATCGCGGTGATCGCGGCTTCGAGGACCTCGCCCGGCCCGTCGAAGTCGGGGAATCCCTGCCCGAGGTTCACCGCCCGGTGTCGTTCGGCGAGCGCGCTCATCTGCGCGAACACCGTGGTGCCGAAGCCCTGCAAGCGTGAGGTCAGGTACGGAGTACGCATGGGGCGCAAGCCTAGGGATCAGTCGCTGCGGAGGACACGCCCGGCGACGTGGCCACCCACCGCGCCGACCGCGGACGCCGTCATGGCCTGGCTCCAGCCCAGCGGGCCGAGGGGGCGGCAGCCGAAGAAGCCGCTGAGGACCGGCGTCTGCACGATCGCTGCCAGCGCGGCGAGGCTGCCGGCGCTCGTGGCCACGACGAGCGGCTCGCGGGCGCCGCCCGCGAGCAGGGTCTGGCCCAGCTGCGTGCCGACCAGGGAGACGAGCCCCACGGTGCCCGCCCGCTGGGCGGTCCCGGTGACGCGCGCCGCGGCCCACGCCCCGGTCGCCGCCGTGCCGGTCGCGGTCGCACGCACCGCGATCGACCGGGTGAGCGCGGAGCCCAGCGAGGTGCTCGGCCCCTCGCGGCGGAGTGCCTCGGGCGAGCGGTCGCGTGGGGGTCGCACGGCGATCGCGACCGCGGGTGCGAGGTCGGTGAGCAGGTTGACCAGGAGGAACTGTCGCCCGCTGATCGGCGCACGTCGGCTGAACAGGCTGGAGGAGAGCGTGAAGCCGATCTCGCCGAGGTTGCCACCGAGCAACACGCCGAGGGCCTCACGGACGGAGCCCCACAGGGCACGGCCCTCGGTGACGGCATCGATCAGCGTCTCCACCCGGTCGTCGGTGACGACCAGGTCCGCGGCATCGCGCGCGGCGGGGGTGGCGCGCCGACCGAGGGCGACGCCCACGTCGGCGAGGCGGATGGCGGGCGCGTCGTTCGCCCCGTCCCCGGTCATCGCCACGGCGCGACCCCCGGCCTGCAGTCGCTGGACGATGCGCACCTTGGCGGCGGGCGTCACCCGGGCGATGACGGCGACCTCGTCGAGCCGGGCGGCGAGCGCCTCGTCGTCGAGCGCGTCGATCTCGGGCCCGGTGAGGACCCGTCCGCCGATCCCGAGCTCGTCGGCGATGGCCGCAGCGGTGTCGGGATGGTCGCCGGTGACCATCATCGCCCGGACGCCGGCACCGCGGATGCCGTCGAGCGCGTCGCGGGCCGTCGCGCGGACCGGGTCGGCGAGCGCGAGGAGGCCGACGAGCTCGAGGTCGGCCAGGGTCGTGTCGTCGTCCAGGGGCTCGTCCCCGTCGGGGACGGGGCCCGTGGCGATGGCTAGTACACGGAAGCCGCTGCGCGCGATGGCGTCGGCGCGTTCGTCCACCTCGCCGAGTGTGGCCCGGTCCAGCGGTTGCGTCGTCCCACCGGGCCGCCAGCGGGTGCAGCGGCGGAGGATCTCCTCCGGCGCGCCCTTGACGACGACCGTCCGCTGCGCCCCGTCTCGGGCGACGATCGCGTGCAACCCGCGGGAGGCCTCGAACGGCAGCTCGTCCTCGACCTCCCAGCCGCCGGCCTCGACCCCCGCGCGCTCGGCGGCCTCGACGATGGCGCGGTCGGTGGGGTTGCCGTCGTCGCCACTCGGAGGGGTGGCTCGCGCGGCGGTCGCGAGGACCTCGCCGGGCAGACCGTTGGCCGTGGGCTCCCACGTGTCCAGCCCGTCGGTCACGAGGCGCAGGCGCATCCGCCCTTCGGTCAGGGTGCCGGTCTTGTCGATGCACAGCACCTCCACGCGACCGAGCGCCTCGATCGCTCGCGGGTCGCGGACCACGGCCCCCCGTGTCGCGAGACGCCGCGCCGCGGCGAGCTGCGCCGCCGTGGAGACGAACGGCAGGCCCTCCGGGACGCTCGCGATCGCGAGGCTCACGCCCGTGCCGGCGACCTCACGGAGCGGCCAGCGTCGCAGCATGCCCACGCCGGCCACGACGCCCGCCGTGGCCAGGCTCGCGGGCAGGATGCGCTCGCTCAGGGCGGACAGGCGCGCCTCCACGCCGCTGGCCGGCGGGGCGCCCGCGTCGGCGATCGCACGTGACAGTTCCGTGTCGGCGCCCCCCGCGACGACGACCGCGCGGGCACTGCCCGCCGCGACGACGGCGTCCTCGTAGAGCATGCTGGTCCGGTCGGCCAACTCGGCGCCGGGCGTGGGCTCGGCGCCCTTGGCGACGGGGAGGGACTCCCCGGTGAGGCTCGACTCGTCGGCCTCCAGGTCGGCTGCCTCCAGGATCCGGCAGTCGGCCGGCACGACGTCGCCGACCTCGAGCACGATCACGTCACCGGGGACGAGGTCGTCCTCGGGGACCTCGTGCAGGGCGCCGTCCCGCAGGACGCGTGCCCGGGCCGTGGTGCGCTCGAGCAGGCGCGCGATCTCACGATCGGCGCGCAGGCGCTGGATCCCGCCCACGGCGCCGTTCACCCCGATCAGGCCGATGACGAGCCACGCGTCGAGCATCGAGCCGGCCGCCGCCGCGAGCGCCGCGCCCCCCGCGAGGATCGGGTTCAGGGGGTTCGCGAGCTCGGCGAGGAACGGCTCGGCGGAGCCGAGTTCCGGCTCGTCGGCGCGTCGGCTGCGCTTGCGCTGCCGCGCCTGCGGGGTCGAGAGCCCGAGCAGGCCGGCGTCGAGGCGCCGCAGCACGGCCTCGGCGGGCAGGGCGTGCCACGCGGTGCGCGCCGGAGGCCGTGGACGTGGTTGGTGGGCGAGCGAGATGGCTGCCCAGGTGCCGGCCAGCAGGGAGGCGCCGGCGGCGCCGTTGACGATGGTCAGGCAGCGCCTGCCGGCGCTCGCCCGCGGCCCCGTGAGCGCGACGAGTGCCCCGAGTGCGGAGCCTCCCAGCGCGAACCGGGCGCTGCGCCGGCTGACCGCGTGGGCCACGACCGAGGCGTCGACGATCAGCGCGGTCTCGGCGAGCTCCCGGCCGAAGACCAGGTCCGCCCCCCAGGGTGGGCGGCCGCTGCGGCGGACGAGGCCGACCGCCACGTCCGCGGCGGCCAGCCCGGTCTTCCCCCGGCGGGCGATCACCATCACGCCGGCGCCATCGGCCTGCAGATCGCGGACCGCGCGGCCCATGGCCTTGCCCCGCGGAACCACCGCGTCGGGGCCGAGTCGCCGATCGAGACCACCCTTGCGGCCGGCGATCACGAACGTGTGGCCCGCATCGCGGATCGCCCGCAGCACCAGCTCCGCCCCCGGATCGAGGCGCCGACGAACGCCGACCACGGCCCGGACCCGCCGGCCGCGGACGAGCGCCAGGGCGTAGAGGCCCGAGGCCCGCAACTCCCGCGCGCGCGTCGTGGTGCCGCGGGGGCGCTCGACGCCCCCCTCCAGGCTGTCGAACGGCGCGAGGATCCAGCCTCCGCGGCTCACCCGGTCGCCGGGATCGCGCGCGTCGAGGAGCCGATCGACGGTCGCCTCGGCATCGACGCCCTCGTCGGCCCAGGCGACCCGCGTGACCTCGTGCTCGTCGGCAACGAGCACGTCGCTGTCGACGACGACCGTGTCGACGCGGTCGAGCCGGCGGAGCGCCTCCCCGTCGAGTGGAACGACGCCCCGGTAGGCCAGGGTGCGCCCGAGCTGCGCGGCGAAGCCCTCCCGCCCGAGGCGCGCGGCCTTCGGTATCCCCGCGAGGAAGGCGTCGGTGGAACGGCGCACGTCCCGGGTCAGCGCGAACGAGACGGCGAACCCCGCGAGCGAGCTCGCGCTGATTCGCTCAGACCAGCTCTCGACCGGTCCGTGCGGCAGCGGCAGCGGGCGGGGCTCGAGGTCGGGCGGGGCGATCTCCCCGCCGTCCGCCGCGGCGTAGAGTTCGTCCGCGCGCTGAGCCCAGACGTGCTGGCGGGCCCGCAGCTCGCCGAGCAGCGATGCCTGATACCCGAGGTCGACGATCGCGCCGGTCGGGCCCTGGCTGGCCCCGTTGGCCAACGCATTGCCCAGTGGCATCACGAGCTGGGTCGTGCGTCGGCCCAGGACCTGCTCGAGGCGGTCACGCAGCGCCGGGTGGTTGTCGATCACCGGCAGGATGCCGGCCAGTTCGACGGGGATGCGGGGCAGGCGAGCGGCGCGGCCGACGATGCTGTAACCGATCGCGAGGACGTCGCCGGTCATGGCGGCGATCGCGCGGTGGACCGGTTCGTCGTCGCTGGGGTGCTCGGCGCGCTCGGCGGCTTCCCATCGCGGTTCCGCGCGGCGCTTTCGGCGGACGCCGTGCGCGTCCTCGACGGTCTCGACCGCGGCCACGATGAGGTCGACGGGCCCACCGGACAGACCGACCGCGATCCGGCTGGTGATCGCGTTGACCTCGGCCCACTCGACGCCCTCGAGCTGCTCGACGGCCTCGCGGAGGCGGCGTCGCAGGCCGCGGGCCCCGGGTTCGTCGACCCCGTGGACCTCGATCTCGAGCTGATCGCCGTCCTCGTCCTCCCAGACCCGCCGGTGGGTGCCGAGGGTGTCCTCGACGAGGTCGGTCCCCTCCTCGACGACGTCGGCGACCAACTCGCGACCGCCGTCCACGAACTCGGGCAGTGCCTCGACGTGCTCCTCGACGAACTCGCCGACGCCGGAGACGAGCTCGCTCACGTCCTCCGCACGGTCCTGCAGTTGTGCCGCGACGGAGCCCACCACGCGCTCCGCCTCGTCGCGCCACCCGTTCGCCCGGCTCTCCACCGCGTCGCTCGCCCCGTCGAGCGCCGTGTCGATCCGGTCGCCGACGTCGGCGACGGCGCGGGCGACGGTCCCCGCGCTCGCGCGGGCCAGGTCGTTCGCGAGGACGAGCGGGGTGAGCGCGAGGGCGAACGGCCGCCCGGGCCGCTCGGGAGCATCATTCATCGCTCCAAGCTTGCCCTCATCAGTAGGACCGCGGCAACCGCAGCGAGTGCTGGGCGATGTGGTTGAGGATCATCTCGCGGCTGACCGGCGCGGTGCGGGTGAGTCGGGCGGCTCCCCAATACGCGGCCAGGCCGTACTCCTGCGAGAGGCCGTGGCCCCCGTGGGTCTGGATCGCGGCGTCGAGGGCCTGCAGCGATGCCTCCCCGGCGGCGAACTTCGCCATGTTCGCGGCCTCGCCCGCCCGGGGGTCCCCCGCGTCGTGGAGCTCGCCGGCGCGAGCGGTCATCAGTCGCGCCTGCTCGGTTGCGACGTAGGCCTCCGCGAGGGGGTGGGCCACGCCCTGGTGCGCACCGATCGGCACGTCCCAGACCTCGCGCTCGTTCGCGTAGCGGCTCGCCTTGGCGAGCGCGTACCGGCCGAGGCCGTTGGCCTGGGCGGCTCCGGTGATGCGCTCGGGGTTGAGGCCGTCGAAGAGGGAGCGCAGGGCGCCATCGCGCAGGCCCACGAACCGATCGGGCGCCAGCGGCGTCCCGTCGAAGGTGAGGACGAACTGCCGCTCGGGGCTGGTGATCTCGACGGGGATCGGTTCGGCGGTCACGCCCGGGGCGTCGGTGTCGACGACGAAGAGGCCGAGCCGGGCGCGGCCGTGGGGGTCGGTGCCGGTGCGCGCGACGACGAGCACGGCATCGGCCTGGTCGACCCCCGAGATGTAGTGCTTGGCGCCGGAGAGGCGCCAACCCGAGCCGTCGGGTTCCGCTCGCGTCCTGAGCGCGTACGTGTTGCTGCCCGCGTCGGGCTCGGTGAGCGCGAACGCCATGATCGATTCGCCGCGCGCGATCGGTGGCACCCAGCGGCGCGCCTGCTCGGGAGTGCCGTGTCGGGCGATCACCTCGCCGCAGATGGCCGGTGACACGACGATGAGGAGGAGGGGGCAGCCCCCGGCGGCGAGCTCCTCTGCGACGATCGCGAGCTCGGTGACGCCCCGCCCGCCGCCACCGAGTTCCTCGGGCAGGTTGACGCCGAGGAAGCCCGCCTCGCCCGCGGCCCGCCGGAGGGCATCCGTCGTCCCGCCGCTGCGGGCCTGTTGCAGGAACCACTCGCTGCCGTGGTCGGCGGCGAGCGCGGCGACCGCGTCGCGCAGGAGCACGCGCTCCTCGGTGTCGTCGAGTTGCACCGGCGAACTCCTCGATCTCGGGCTGGAGAGCGGTGAACCACCGTTCACAGCCTACGGGAAGCCGGCGGGGCGGACGAGGCCGTGAGGGTGGTGGTCACCGCCTCGCCGGCGAGCGTGCCGTCGGGACGGGTGGTGGCGACACCGGGCGTCGCTCCTGCGGACACCTGCCACCGGCGCGCGGCCGTTCGCCCTACGATTTCGGAGCACGATCACGAGCCGCAGCCGAGAGGACCCGATGAGCGAGCAGCAGTTCGGCGACGAGCGCGTCGTCGACGTCGACATCGCCGAGCGCCTCGAGCAGTCGTTCCTCGACTACTCGATGAGCGTCATCGTCGGACGCGCGTTGCCCGACGTGCGCGACGGACTGAAGCCGGTGCAGCGGCGGATCCTGCACGCGATGTGGGAGGCCGGACTGCGCCCCGACCGTCCGCATCGCAAGTGCGCCTCCGCGGTCGGCGACGTCATGAAGAAGTACCACCCACACGGGGACGTCTCGATCTACGAGGCGCTCGTGCGCATGGCACAGGACTTCGCGAGCCGGGAACCGCTCATCGACGGGCAGGGCAACTTCGGCTCGATCGATGGGGACGGCGCGGCGGCGATGCGCTACACGGAGGCGCGTCTGTCCCCGCTCGCGATGGAGCTGCTGGCGGGCCTCGACGAGGACACCGTCGACTTCGTCCCGAACTACGACGGCTACGAGGCGGAACCCGTCGTGCTGCCGGCGCGGTTCCCGAACCTCCTGGTGAACGGTTCCTCGGGCATCGCCGTGGGCATGGCGACGAACATCCCGCCGCACGAGCTCGGGGAGACGATCGCGGCGGCGCGGCACCTCATCCACCACCCGGAGGCGACGCTCGACGACCTCATGGCGCACCTGCCGGCGCCGGATTTCCCGACCGGGGGGCGCATCGTGGACGACGGTGGTGTGCGCACCGCCTACGAGACGGGCCGGGGGCCGATCACCGTCGAGGCGGTCGCGACCACCGAGACCCGCTCGGGTGGCCTGCCGCGGATCATCGTCACCGAGATCCCCTACCAGGTGAACAAGGCGACGCTGCTGGAGCGGATCGCGGAGCACGTGAAGAACCGCAAGCTCGACGCCGTCCGCGACCTGCGCGACGAGTCCAGCCGTGACGGGATGCGGATCGTGATCGAGCTGAAGCGGGGTGAGGACCCCGCACGGGTGCTCGCGCGGCTCTACAAGCTCAGCGACCTGCGCACCACCTTCCACGCGAACCTCGTGGCCCTCGTCGATGGCGAGCCGCGGACCCTGCGCCTGCTCGAGACCCTGCACGCGTACCTCGATCACCAGCGCGAGGTGCTCACCCGCCGGACCCAACACCGCCGGGACCAGGCGGCCTCGCGCGTGCATGTGCTCGAGGGTCTGCTCACCGCCCTCGCCCACCTCGACGAGGTGATCCGCATCATCCGTGAGGCCGAATCCGCCGACGCGGCGCGGAACGAGCTGATGGGTCGGTTTGACCTGAGCGAGGTGCAGGCGACCGCGATCCTCGACATGCAGCTGCGGCGCCTCGCCCAGCTGGAGGCGCGCCGCATCCAGGAGGAGCACGACGATCTCGTCGCGCTCATCGCCGAGCTCGACGCGATCCTGGGCGACCCCACCCGCCTCGACGGCCTGTTGTCCGAGGAGCTCGCAGCGCTGGCCGAACGGCACGCGAGCGGTCGCCGCACGCGGCTCGCCGGCCCGGGGGAGGCCCCGGAGGCCGCGTCCGCGCCGGTGGCGGTGGGGGAGGAGCCGCTGCCCGAGCTCGGCGCCCAGCCGATCACGGTGTACGCGAGTCGCCAGGGCTACCTGCGCAGCGTTCCGCAGAAGCGGACGTCGACCGCCCACGGTGTCCCGAAGGATCCGGTGGCGACCGTCGTGCGCGCCACCACGGACGACGTACTGCTGCTCGTCGATGCCACGGGCACGGCGTACCGGGTGGCGCTGGCCGACGTCCCGGTCGTGACGATGCGCCAACGGGGGAGCACGATCGCGCAGCTCCTCGGTGAGGCCCCCGCAGCCCCGATCGTGGGGGCGATCCCGCTGCGTGCGGAGACCGCCTCCCTGCTCACCGTGTCCGCGCGCGGCCTGGTGAAGCGCACCGCGCGCGAGGAGTTCGGGGGTCGCGCGCGCCGCGTGGGCGCCGCCAAGGTCAAGGACGGGGACGAGATCGTCGCCGCGCTGGCGTGCGGGGAGGACGACGAGCTCGTGCTCGCCCACGACGCGGGCCACGCCATTCGCTTCCCGGCCGAGGAGATCCGCCCGATGGGCCGGACGGCGACCGGGGTGGCCGGACTCAAGCTGCCCGCCGGCGCCCGGGTGGTGGGGTCCAGCGTCGTGTCCGCCGCGGAGACCGAGCAGGCCGAGATCCTGGCCCTCGCCGAGGACGGGTCCGCGCGGCGGTACCCCCTTGACGAACTGCCTCGGCAGGGACGGGGCGGCAAGGGGGTGCAGGCCGGGTTCACGGCGCTCGCGTGGTGCGGCGTCGCGACCGACCTGCACCTCGTGGACGACGGCGGCGCGCGGCTCCTGCGGCCCGCCGAGGTCCCGATCGGCCGCCGGACCGGTCGCAGCGCCGAGCGGGTCGCCGGTCGGATCGCGGCCGTGGGTCCCGAGCGAGGGGCGGTGTAGCCCGCGTGGCATTCGAGTTGGAGCCCGTCCGGCCGCTGCCCGACGAGGTCCGGCGCGTGGCGGGTGAGACCCTCGACGACGCACTCGGACGCCTCCGGGGCGAGACCGGCGAGACGCTCGAGATGCGGATCCACGAGGCCCGCAAGCGCACCAAGGAGGCGCGGGCGGTGCTCAGGCTCGCGCGTCCCGCCCTCGGGGAGAGCGCCTTCCGGGCGCACAACCGGGCGCTGCGAGACGCCGCCCGGCTGCTCTCGCCCGTGCGGGACGCGCAGGTGTTGCACACGCTGGTCGCGGACCACGACGTCGAAGCGGCGGCGGTGGATGCACCCGACCCCGACGCCGCGGAGCGGGCGGCCGAGGCCCTCGAGGCGCGCGTGCGGTCCGAGCAGGGGCGCCTGGCGCAAGCACGGACGGTGCAGCGGACCGTGGAGGCGATCGCGGAGGTGCGCTCGGGGGTGGCCGAATGGCCGCTGGTGGGGGACCGTTGGCGGACGATCGGCCCGGGGTTGCGTCGGAGCTGGAAGCTCGCGCGCGACGGGATGGCCGAGGTCGCCCGCGGCCGGGCCGCGGAGGCACGGCACGAGTGGCGCAAGCGCGTCAAGGACACCTGGTACCACCTGCGGCTGCTGACGCCGCTGTGGCCCGAGTCGCTCGCCACGGAGGCGGAGGAGGCCCACCGCCTCTCGGACCTGCTGGGTGATGTCCAGGACCTCGCGGTGCTGGTTCACGAGCTGGGGGCGGGGTCCGACCTGGCGCTGGCGGAGGCGGACCGCGAGGCACTGAGTGCCTGGGCGGCGCGACGACAGGTACCGCTCCTCACCGAGGCACTGCGCCTGGGCGCACGGGTGCACGCGGAGCGGCCGCAGGCCTACGAGGCCCGCATGAAGGCGTACTGGCACGCGGCCCGGGAGACGGATCCGCGTGCGGCGGAGGTGGCCGAGAGGGTGGCCGCCCCCCGTGACCGCGCACCGACCGCCTCCGTGGCGCTCGACTGATGGAGGTCGCCGACGCCCTGCGCCGGCGCCGCATGGTGCGCCACTACGACGGGCGCCCCGTGCCCGACGACGCGCTCGCGCGCATCGTCGACGCCGCGCGCCGCGCACCCACCGCCGGACACGCCCAGGGCCAGCACGTGGTCATCGTCGCCTCCGAGGAGGGACGCCGAGCCGTCGCGGCACGCTGCCACGAGGCCGAGCACGTCGCGCGCGGACGCCCCCCTTGGTTGTCCTCCGCGCCCGTGCACCTCGTGTTGTGCGCCCGACCCCAGGACTACCGGGACCGGTACGCCGCGGTGGACAAGGCCGCGCCGGAACGTCCCGACGCCTGGCCCGTGCCGTTCTGGTGGGTCGATGCCGGGCAGACGCTGATGGCGCTGCAGCTCGCCGCCGTCGACGAGGGTCTCGCGGCCGGCTTCCTCGACATCGCCGACCGCGCGGGGCTGCGACGAGACCTGGCCATCCCCGACGAGGTCGAGCCGATCGGTGTGCTCACGGTCGGCTACCCGGGAGACCGCGACGCCGTGGTCGGCTCGGCGCGCCGGCCCCGGCGACCGCGCACCGAGGTCCTGCACGTCGAGCGGTGGGGTGCGGACCCCCCACGCGACACCTGAGCCCGGGGCCGCAGCCGCCTCGCCCCACGCGCGGACCCGCCTGGCCTGGCTTCATAGAGCCGGAGCCGCCTCGTCGTAACCGGGGCCGGAGTCCCCCGCCTCACGCGGGGCCGGAACCCCCCGCCTCACGCGGGGGCGGCGCCTTCGGCCGGAGGGTGGGGATCGCGGCGGGGCTCAGTCGACGAGGCGGTCGCGATGCCCTGCACCATGGGCTGGAGCCGTTCCGCCCGCCCCGGGGTCGGGTGCGTGGTCAGGTCGTCGACGCGAAAGCCTGCGGCACGGATGGCCGTGAGGGTGTCGCGGTTGAGGTGGCAGCCGTTGCCGAGGCGGCGGCCGAGCGGTGTCAGGCGGTCCTGCCAACGGGACACCGCAGGGTCGCTGGCGCGCACGTGCTCGAGGAACAGAAACCGGCCGCCCGGTCGCAGGACGCGCCGGACCTCGGCGAGCGTCGCGTCGACGTCGTCGACGCTGCACAGGACCATGGTGGTGACGACCGTGTCGACGCTGGCGTCGGTGACCGGCAGCCGCTCGGCGGGGGCGTCGAGCACCTCGGCCGGGGAGCGGGCGAGCTCCTCGCGTCCGCACAGCCGTCGACGCATGTGCGGGTCGGGCTCGGTGAGGAGCAGCCGGGTCACCGTCGTGGGGTAGCGGCCCAGGTTCGCCCCCGTGCCCGCGCCGAGCTCCAGCACGGTGCCGGCGGCGTCGGCGAGCAGCGCGTCCCGGCGGGGACCGATCACCGTGGCCTCGTACTTGGCACTGGCCCGGTCGTAGAAACGGGCATACAGGCGGCCCATGTCGATACCTCCTCTCACGTTCACGGATCGTCTCGTGCGAACTGCGTGGATCGCCGGATGCTCTAACGGGCGGTGGTGACCGTCACCTCGATGTCGTCGCCGTCATCGATGGCCCGAAGCATGCGGCCCTGCCCCGTCCGGGCGCCTCTCCGCGCGGGACGAAATGCTTCTCCGCTGCGGAGCGGTCCGGTGCGGGAGCCGCCTCCGCCCCGAGGAGGAGAACGATGTGGCCAGTTCCGCCCCGGGGTGGTGGAGGTCGCCAGGCATCCGGGGTGGAGGTCGCCAGGCATCCGGGGTGGAGGTCACCACGCATCCGGGGCGCTGGGTGTCGCCACCCCGGTGAGCCCCCGGTGACCGTGCTAGTCGAGGTGGTGGCTGACCGTCGCCACGGCTTCCTCGAACGAGGCCTCGAACTTCTCGACGCCCTCGGTCTCGAGCTCCTTGGTGACCTGGTCGAGGTCCACCCCGTCGGCGGCGAGCGCGTCGAGCTCCTGCCGGGCGTGCTCCGCGGTGCCGGAGAGCCGGTCCGCGATGTCGGCGCCGGACCGCGTCGCGTCGACGGTGGCCGGCGGCATCGTGTTCACGGTGTCCGGTCCGGCGAGCGCCTCGACGTACTTCGTCGCCCGGTACTGCGGGTCCTTCGTGGACGTGGAGGCCCAGAGCGGGCGTTGCGGGTGGGCCCCGGGGATGTCGGCGAGCGGGTCGTCCGGGCCCCCGTCGTTGGGAAGGCGGGTCCGGAAGGCCTCGTAGGCCAGGCGGGCGTTCGCGACCGCGGCGGCGCCACGTCGAGGATGGTCGTCACCGAGGAGCGGGTCGACCTTGCCGTCGACACGGCTCACGAAGAAGGAGGCCACGCTCTGCAGTCGACGGACGTCGCCCCCCGCCTCGTGGTGGGCCCGCACGCCCTGAATGAACGCGTCGATCACCGCCTCGTAGCGAGCGACCGAGAACAGCAGGGTCACGTTCACGTTGACGCCCTCGGCCAGCAGCCGCGTGATCGCCGGCAGCCCCGGCTCGGTGCCGGGCACCTTGACCATGAGGTTGGGACGGTCCAGGGAGCGCGCGAGCTGCAGGCCCTCGTCGATCGTCGCGTCCGTGTCGAACGCCTTGGTGGGGTCCACCTCGATCGACACGAGGCCGTGCACCCCGTCCGTGGCGTCCCAAACCGGACGGAACAGGTCGCACGCCTCACCGACGTCGTGCATCGCGAGCGCCCAGAACGCCTCGCGCGGATCCGCGCCCCGCAGCTCGGCGAGCTGGGCGGCGTACGCGTCGTCCTCGCTGAAGGCGTCGGCGAAGATCGTCGGGTTGCTCGTGAGCCCCCGGATCTCGTCGGCATCGCGCAGCGCGGCCAGGCGACCCTCAGGACCGAGCCAGCTGCGCCTGATCGCGTCGAGCCAGACCGCCTGACCGAGACCGTGGAGATCGTGCAGCGGGTTGGACATCGGGGACTCCCTTCGAGCATTGGTCAACGGTCGCTGGCCCCCGAGACGAGCGTGCGGGCGGCGCCGGCGACCCGTTCGGGCGTGAACCCGAAGTGCGCGAACACGTCGCCGGCGGGCGCCGACGCGCCGAACTGGTCGAGCGCGACGTGGGCGTCGGCCCAGCGGCTCCACCCGAAGCTCGTAGCGGCCTCGACCGACAACGTCGGCAGTCCGCTCGGCAGCACGGCCTCGCGCTCGTGCGCGTCGCGTTCGGCGAACCGCTTCCAGGATGGCATGGACACCACGATCGCCGAGACGCCGTCCCCGGCCAGATGGTCCGCAGCGTCGACCGCCAGCGACACCTCGCTGCCGGTCGCGACGAGCGCGAGGTCGGGCGCCGCCGCGTCACGCACGCGATACGCCCCGCGCGCGACGGCGTCGGCGTCCGTGCCCTCCAGGACGGGCAAGCCCTGGCGGGTCAAGGCGAGCGCCGTGGGCCCGTCCGACCGTTCGAGGGCGCACCGCCAGGCCCCGACCGTCTCGGTCGCGTCGGCCGGGCGGATGACGTCGACGTTGGGGATGGCGCGCACGGCCGCGAGGTGCTCGACCGGTTGGTGCGTGGGGCCGTCCTCGCCCAGGCCGATCGAGTCGTGGGTGAACACGAGCACGGTCGGCTGGTGCATCAGGGCGGCCAGCCGCAGGCTCGGGCGCAGGTAGTCGCTGAAGATGAGGAACGTGCCGCCGAACGGGCGCAGGCCACCGTGCAGGCAGAGGCCGTTCAGCGTCGCGGCCATGCCGTGCTCGCGGACCCCGAAGTGCAGGTTGCGCCCGGTGTAGTCGTGGCGGGCGACGTCGCCGCCGTCGGCGATCGTGGTGTTGTTGCTGGCGGCCAGGTCCGCCGACCCCCCGACGAGCTCGGGCACGCGGGGGGCGAGGGCGTTGATGACCTGCTCGCTCGCCTTGCGGGTCGCGAGCTTCTGTCCGGTCTCGAAGCTCGGCAGGTCCTCGTGCCAGCCCTCGGGCAGGCGACCGGCCAGCACGCGATCGAGCTCGTCCGCAGACTCCGGGTGTGCCGCCCGGTAGGCCTCGACCGCGGCGTCCCACTCGCGGCGCAGGGCTCCACCGCGCGGGCGCTGGTCGGCGTGCGCGTACACCTCGTCGGGTACCTCGAACGGCCCGTGCGGCCAGCCGAGCGTCTCCTTCGCCGCGGCGATCTCGTCGGCCCCCAACGGCGAGCCGTGCGCCGCTGCCGTTCCCTGCTTGCCCGGGGCCGGCCACCCGATGACGGTCGGCACCCGCACCAGCGTGGGCGCCCCCTCGTTGGCGAACGCTTGCCCGATCGCGCGGTCGAGCGCGCCCGGATCCTCGACGTCGTCGCACGAGAGCGTGTGCCAGCCGTACGCCGCGAAGCGGGCCAGGACGTCCTCGGTGACGAAGGTCTTCTCGGTGGACCCGTCGATCGTGATGCCGTTGTCGTCCCAGAAGACCACGAGGCGGTCGAGGCCGAGATGGCCCGCCAGGCTCGCCGCCTCCGCCGCGACGCCCTCCATCAGGTCACCGTCGCTCGCGATCACGACCGTGCGATGGTCGATGACGGTGTGGCCGGGCTGGTTGAACCGGGCGGCGAGTAGCCGCTCCGCCAGCGCCATGCCGACCGCGTTGCCGAAGCCTTGACCCAGCGGCCCCGTGGTCGTCTCCACCCCGGGGGCGTCGCCGTACTCCGGGTGTCCCGGCGTCATCGACCCCAACTGGCGGAAGCGCTGCAGCTCCTCGAGCGGGAGTTCGTACCCCGTGAGGTGCAGCAACCCGTACAGCAGCATCGACGCGTGGCCCGCCGACAGCACGAGGCGGTCGCGGTCGGGCCACGCGGGGTCGGCGGGATCGTGGGCCAGCCAGCGCGTTCCGAGCGTGTACGCCAACGGCGCCAGACCCAGCGGCGCGCCGGGATGGCCCGACTGCGCGTTCTCGACCGCGTCCATGGCCAACGCGCGCAGGGCGGTGATCGCGACCGCGTCGAGCTCGGTCGCGGGTTGGGGTTCGACCGTCGTGCTCACCAGCGTCCTCGTTTCGGTCGATTCGGATCGGATCCGGTCGGGATGGACGGCTTCGGGCGGGCGTGCGAACCATGAGCGGGCTCCGAGGGGTCCCGGGGGGTCCAGCCACGCGCCCGTCGCCGTCGGGGGACCTCCGGGTAAGGATGGCAGCCTGGCTCGCCGCCCCGCAAACGAGTCCGCTCGCTCCATCAGTGTGGGGGCCGCGGTGTCCGTCCGACGCACGTTTCATGCCCGTCCGAGCAGTTCGGCCACGTCGGGGATGACCGCGCGAGTCGCCACCGCGCAGCGTCGGGCGGTGTTGTCGAGCGTCGAGAAGTCGAGGGTGCGGACGGCCGTGTCGATCCGCGGGCGGATCACGAGGTCCGCTGCGAGCAGCCGCTCCTCGGCGAAGGCTCGACTGCCGATCTCCACGCCTCGGACGAGTCCCCGAAGCCAGCTGTCGAGCTCCATGTCCTCGAGCGGCCGGTCGGGGTAGACGGCCACGACGACGTCGGCGCCGAGCTCGCGGGCCACGTCGATGGGGGCGGGATCCGAGAAGGTCCCGTCGAACAGAAGGCCGCCGTCGGCGGCGATGGGATCGCTCACCCCCGGGAGTGCGGAGGCCGCCAGGGTCGCCGTCGTGAGGTCCCCGCTGCGGATGACGCGGCGCTCGGCGGCCAGCAGGTCCGTGGCGGTCAGCGCGAGTGGCAGCCGCGTCGCCTCCACCGTCGTCGAGCCGAGCAGCTCGGTGAGCGTGCTGCGCGCGAACGTCTCGTAGCCCTGCCGACCCCACGTCCACACGCTCGGCGCGAGTTGGCGGGCGCTCCGGAGCACGCCCCGCAGCCGCGCGAAGGGATCGGCCTGCGGGTCGGTCGGCGCCAGGGTGGGCAGTCGGGACCGGTCCGTCGCCTGCAGTGCCGCTTCCCAGTCCACCCGCGCGGCGAAGATCGACGCGACGACCGCGCCGGTGGAGACACCGACGACGACATCGGGGCGCAGCCCCGCCCGCTCGAGCGTTCCGAGCGTGCCGGCCTGCCCGAGTCCCCGCACCCCGGCCCCGGTCAGCACCACGCCGAGCCGCCGCCCGGCGGGGTTCGACGACTGGCTCATGGCTCGCACGGAGCGCGGTCGGAATTCATCCCCGCATAGTGGCGTCCGTCGGCGGGTCGAGCCACCGGATCGCCCGGACTAGACTCGTCGGCGACGCCCGTGACGCGTCGAGCCTTCCGCGCGCGGAGCCCGTGCCGGCCGCCAACCAACCGGAGCCGTGGTGTCCCCGAATCGCCGCCCAGGCCCCCGTCCCCTCGCCGGTCATCGGTGCCGTCGGGCCAGTCGTCGAGACGGATCGTGGGGTGCTCGATGACCGCGATCGCGAGCGACGCACCCCCAATAGGGGGCCGGGAGCTGGCGCGGGCGTACCTCGCGCTCACCAAGCCGCGGATCATCGAGCTGCTGCTCGTCACGACGGTGCCCGCGATGCTCGTCGCCGAGCGCGGGTGGCCGGGCACCGGGCTGGTGCTGGCCACGCTGGTCGGTGGGGCGCTCGCGGCGGGCAGCGCGAACACCTTCAACTGCTACGTGGATCGCGACATCGACCGGCGGATGCCGCGCACCGCCGAGCGTCCGACGGCCACGGCGCGGATCACGCCGAACCAAGCCCTGCGCTTCGGCATCCTGCTCGGACTGGCCTCCGTGGCCTGGTTCGTGGCGACCGTTCACCTGCTCGCGGCCACCCTCGCCCTGGGCGCGATCCTCTTCTACGTGTTCGTCTACACGATCGCGCTGAAGCGTCGCACGGCGCAGAACATCGTCATCGGCGGCGCGGCCGGGTGCATGCCGGTGCTCATCGGCTGGTCGGCGGTCACCGGGTCGGTCGAGCTGCCCGCCCTGGTGATGTTCGCCATCGTGTTCTACTGGACGCCGCCGCACTTCTGGGCCCTGGCCCTGCGCCACCGCGAGGAGTACGCGGCGGCCGGGGTCCCGATGCTCCCGGTGGTCGCGTCGAGTCGTGAGACCACGCGTCAGATCCTGCTCTACACGGTGATGACCGTGTGCGTCACGCTCATGTTCGGTGCGGCCGCGCAGCTCGGATGGCTCTACATGGGGGCCTCCGTGGTGCTCGGCGGTTGGTTCCTCTGGTCAGCGTGGCGGTTGCATCGGGCGCCCGACCGAGATGGCGCCATGCGCCTGTTCAAGGTCTCGATGCAGTACCTGGCGCTGCTGTTCGTCGTCATGGGCGTGGACGCGGTCGTCATTGTGTGACGCCGTCCGTCTAACCGGCACGGCGGACTCACCGGGGGCCCCGGCGGACCTCGCGCGCCGCGGCCGCCGCGTCCCCTCGCGGATTCGCGAGGAGGTCCACCCAGAGCCACAACTGCTTCGACAGCGGGTAGAACCCGATCGGCAGTCCGATCATGAGCCCGACACCGCCGACGAGGAACAGCATCCAGGGCGGGTCCGGCCACGTGAGCAACAGGCCCCCGATGAAGAAGGCGAAGAAGCCGGCCTGCGCGGCACCGATGTTCACGATCATGGCGCCGACCCAGTACCCCTCCTCACGCTCGAAGGGCATCGCGCAGGTCGGGCAGCGATCCCGAAGCTCGAACCAGCCCGAGAACACGCCGCCGCCCCCGCAGACCAGGCATCGGCGCCGCAACGCGCGGGCGAGCATCCGCATCGGTCCGGCGGGCAGCGGCGCTCGCGGATCCGACCGGGGCGATCTCCCGGGATCGTTCGCGCCGCTCGATGAGGAAGCCATGCGGACTCGGTTCCTGTGGCTCACGTCGGGCGCCCGTCCGCGGCCGGTGGGCGGCCGTGGATGCGGGGACGTGGGTCGCGCGGGGGCGGGACCGTCGGCCCGTTCCGCGGCGGGATCGGTGGGATACTTGTCTCCAGGTTGGCGCTTGGCAACGCCTCCCGCCGAGGCCACCACGACCGAACGAGAGGAGCCGGCCATGCGCGTGCGCGAGTGGATGAGTCCCGACCCGGTGGCGGTCTCCCCGACGACCCCCATCGGTGAGGCCCGTCGGCTCATGCGGTACTACGGCGTTCGCCACCTACCGGTGGTCGCCGAGGACGGGCTGATCGGGATCGTCAGCGACCGGGACGTGCGCATCGACGATCGGGCCCTCGACGAGGTGGCGGCGCTGGAGCGGCTCGGCGAAGCGAAGGGCGAGGACACCGGGGTCGAGGCCGTCATGACCACGCGGGTCCACACGATCGCGCCCAACGAGGGCCTTCAGGCCGCGACCCGGACGATGCTCTCGCACCGGGTCAGCGCGCTGCCCGTGGTCGATGAGGACCGCCACCTGGTCGGGATCGTCACGACGACCGACTGCCTGCTGGGCAACCTCTCGACCGAGGAGCCGCTGGCCAGCGAGGGCTGACCCGCGCGGGCGTCGCGCCGCGGTCGCCTAGTTCTTGCGGTCGTCGTTCGAGCGACGCTCGGCGAGGTACGCGGCCGCCTCGGCCCGCCGGGAGACCTGGAGCTTCGACAGGATCGTCGAGACGTAGTTCTTCACCGTCTTCTCGGCGAGGTGGATCTGCTCGCCAATCTCGCGGTTCGTGCGGCCCTCGGCGATCATCTCGAGGATGCGGGCTTCGGTGGGGGTGAGGCGAGCCAACCGGGGATCCTCGTTGCCCTGCGGGTTGCGGACCCGATCGAGCACCCGGGCGGTCACCGCCGGGTCGAGCAGCGACTCGCCCTTGCCGACCCGGCGGATGCCGTCGACCAGTTCGGACCCGCGGATCTGCTTCAGGACGAACCCGGCAGCACCGGCCATGATCGAGTCGAAGAGGGCCTGATCGTCCGAGTACGACGTGAGCATGAGCACCGACATCCAGGGGTTCTCGGCGCGGATGTCGCGGCACGCCAGGACCCCGGACCGGTCCGGTAGGCGGACGTCCATCACGATCACGTCCGGCTTGTACGAGCGGGCGCGCAGCACCGACTCGTCCGCGGTGCCGGCCTCGGCCACCACCTCGAGGTCCTCGTGGGCCTCGATCATGGCGCGTAGGCCCTGGCGCACGACCTCGTGATCGTCCACGAGCATCACCTTCGTCACCGCGTCCTCCTCGTGCTGTTCGCGCACGGCGAGCTATGCCGCCGCGTCGGCGAGTTCCAGGGTCAGGGTGACCGTGGCACCGTGCCCCGGGGTGCTGTCGATCGAGAGGGTGCCGCCGATCGAGTCGGCACGCTCGTGCATGTTCTCGACCCCGCGGCCTGCTCGCGGTTCCCGCGGGCTGAAGCCGACTCCATCATCGCGGATCTCGAGCACGAACCGCGAGCCCTCGAATCGCCCTCGGATGTGCACCTCGCCGGCCCGCGCGTGCTTCGTGGCGTTGGTGAGGGCTTCCCGCGCGATCGCGAGCACGTCGGGTACGTACGTTTCCGACAGTCGCGCGTCGAGGTCGCTGGGCAGGTCGAGCTCCGGTCGTGTGAGCGCCTGCACCTCGTGCTCCCGGGCGAGCTCGACGAGGCCGCGGGAGGGCCCGAGATCGCTCGCGTGACCGGGACGCAGGTGGAAGATCGCGCTGCGCAGCTCACGGATGGCATCGTCCAGCGCGTCGACGGTCTCGTCGATGCGCTCGCGGACGCGTTCGGGGTCGGACTCGACGATCGGACGAGCCGCCTCGAGCCGCATCCCGGTGGAGAAGAGGGCTTGGATCACGCTGTCGTGCAGCTCGCGGGCCATGCGCTCGCGCTCGTCGGCGACCGCGACGGATTGCAGCTGGTCGGACAGGAGCGCGTTGTCGATCGCTGCACCGGCCTGGGCCGAGAGGGCCATCAGGAGTTGCTCGTCCTCGTCGTCGAAGCCACCGGGCTTCTCGGTGAGGTAGAGGTTGCCGTAGATGCGGCCACGGGAGCGCACGGGGGCGCCGAGGAAGGTCGTCATCTCGGGGTGGTTCGGCGGGAAGCCGTACGAGCTCGGGTGCTCGCGAATGTCGTCGAGCCGGATGATCCGCGGCTCGCGGATCAGGAGCCCGAGCACGCCCTTGCCAGTGGGGTAGTGACCGATCAGCTCGATGGTCTCGGCGTCGATGCCGACGGTGAGGAAGCGCGAGATGTTGCCGTCCTCACCGAGCACACCGAGGGCGGCGTACTGGGCGCCCGTCACGTCCCGAGCCAACTCGACGATCCGCCCGAGCACCCGCTCGAGCGAGAGCTCCCCAGCCAACGCCGAGGCGGCGTCGGCGATTCCCTTGAGGCGGTCGGGTGTTTCCACGGCGATCGTAGCCTAACGGCCGCGGCGGGCACGCTCCGAACAGCCGGTCGGGGGTGTTCGTCGACTGCCGGAGAGCGCCAGCGGCGCCACTACGCGCGCATCATGCGCCGTCCGGTGATCCTCGACGGCAACACGCGCACGTAGTGGTCGCGATCGCCGGGCGCCCACGGACGCAGCCCGATCGCGCGGACCCGTGCGAGCTCCGAGGGATCGGCGACCTCCTCGGCGGTGCCCTGGACCATGACCGACCATCCGGTCCGCGACGCCATGTCGAGGTCGTCGACCTGAAAGGTGGCCGGCGGGCGGCTGGCGAGGTGGTCGAGACGCTCGCCGAAGTCGATGCGGATCACGACCGCGCCCTCGAAGAACGAGAAGTTGACGGGCAGCACCTCGATGTGCGGTCACGAGCGTGCCGTCTCGGCGATCGCCGCGCCACCTGTGCGTGTCCTTGAAAGGATGCCCGCACCGTGCTCGATTGTCGCGGGCCGAACGGCCCGGCGCGTTCGCCCGCTCGCCCCGGCTTCCCGCGGTGGCGTGGATCGTTTCGATCGGTGCCGGCCCGCGGCGCGTTCCGCGCGCGTTGTGACCGGACTACGGCCGCTCGTCCCACCGGAACAGCGTGCTCGCGGAGGCGATGGCAGCCAGAGCCCATACGGCGAGGATCCCGAGGGCCCCCCATGCGACCGCCCCTTGTGCCGTTGCGCGGAGGACCCCCGCGAGCGCCGCGGTCGGCAGCGTGGCCGAGAATGCGGCGAGCGGCGCGGGGAGGGACGGCGGGGGAATGACCACGCCGCCGAGCAGCAGGAGCGCCAGGAACACGAGGTTGATGAGCGCCAGCGCACGCAAGGCAGGCAGACGCCCGGCTGCGAGCAGCCCCAGGCCCGCGAACGCGCCGGTCCCGACGACCCATCCGCCGACGGCGGCCAGGGCGGCCCCCACCGTCGGCGTGGGGCGCCATCCGAGCGCGACAGCCGCGCCGACGAGGAGCACGACCTGCGCGCCCTGGATGGCGAGGACCGCGAGGGCCTTCGCGGCCAGGAGCTCCGACCGGCGCAGCGGTGTCGTGCCGAGTCGCGCGAGGACTCCGTGGTCACGCTCGAACGCCGTCGAGATGCCGAGCGCGACCATCGCGGAACCCATCGCCGCGATGGCGAGCACGCCGGGGGCGAGCGCGTCGACCCGTGCATCGGGGCCCGGTGCGACGGGCACGACGGGGACGAGCACGAAGAACACGAGCACGGCCGTGGGGATCACCGCGGTCACCAGGGCGTTCTCCCCGTTGCGCGCCAGCAGCCGCAGTTCGAGGGCCGCTTGCGCGCGAACCCGCGCGACGGGGCTCGCAGGGCCCGCAGCAGGGTCCTCCGTACTGGTCACGGTTCGTCCTCGCGCGCGGTCAGCCGCAGGTACACGTCCTCGAGGTCGGGGACGTCGGCGCGTATCCCCGACAGGCGGCACCCCGTGCGGGCGAACCACGCGGCGACCTCCGGGATCCGGTCGGAGGTCGCATCGACGCGCCACCGACCGCCTCCCAGTGCTTCCACCGGCGACCGGAGGTCCGCGGCCAACGCGTCGGCGTCGAGCTCGTCCGGGGTCTCGAGCAGCAGCCCCCTACCTGCCGAGGCCGACAGGCTGGCGGGCGTGTCCCACGCACGCACGACGCCGCGGTCGAGGACCACGACGGTGTCGGCGACCCGTGCCGCCTCGTCCAGCGAGTGCGTGGTCATGAGGATCCCGACGCCGTCCGCGGCGAGCTCCGCCAGCAAGCCCCAGACGTGGCGGCGTCCGTGCGGGTCGATCCCCGACGAGGGCTCGTCGAGCAGGAGTACGCGCGGGCGACCGACGAGCGCGAGCGCGAGCGAGCAGCGCTGCACCTCGCCGCCCGAGAGCGTGCGGATCCGGCGTCGCGCCACCTCGCCGAGCCCGGCGCGGGCGACCAACTCGTCCGGGTCGAGCGGGTCGGCGAAGAACCGAGCGTGGGTGCGGAGCAACTCCCGGGGGGTCGCCTGCCGGTGGCATCCGGGTGTCTGCGGCATCACACCGAGAACCCTCGTCATGCGGTCCCGGTCGGCGGCCGGGTCGAGGCCCAGCACGCGGGCGTTGCCGCCGTCCGGACGCCGCATGCCGGCGATGCACCGGGCGGCGGTCGTCTTGCCGGCGCCGTTCGGGCCGAGCAGCGCGACCACCTCGCCCGGCGCCACCGACAGCGACACGCCGGAAAGGGCCCGGTGCGCGCCGTAGCTGACCTCGAGCCCTTCGACGGCGATGGCGGCGGGGTGCGCGGGCATCGCCGCCGAGGATACGCGCACTCGCACGCTAGGCTGCGGCGCTGCCGGGCCGCACGGCGCCGCGCGGCACACGACCTGGAGGAGGCCCATGACGGGATCGTTCGCCCTCGTCTTCCCGGGGCAGGGCAGTCAGCGGCCGGGCATGGCCGAGGCGTGGCGGGGTGAGGCCGGCTCGGAGCGCTGGACCGAGGCCGGCGATGTCCTCGGCTGGGACGTCGCCCGCCTCGGGTTCGACGCGGATGCCGACGAGCTCCGCGAGCCCGCGTCCTGCCAGATCGCGCTGTTCGTGCACGGCGCGGCCCTGCTGGACGCCTGGCGCGCGGCGGGCGGACCGGAACCGGTCGCGGTCGCCGGGCACTCGCTGGGCGAGTACAACGCGTTACTCACGGCGGACGTGCTCTCGTTCGCCGACGCGCTGCGGCTCGTCGACGTGCGCGCCCGGGCGACACAGGATGCGGCCCGCCGAGCCCCCGGCACGATGGTCGCCTGCCTCGGGTTCGAGGTCGCGACGGTCGAGGAGGCGTGTGCCGAGGCGGGCGCGTACGTCGCGAACGACAACGCCCCGGGACAGATCGTCGCCGCGGGCGGCGAAGAGGCCCTCGCGCGCTTGCGGGAGCGCCTCGCCGAGGCCGACCCGCGGGGCAAGGTCCGCGACGTGGAGGTGGGCGCCGCCTACCACAGCCCGCACGTGGAGGCGGCCGTGCCGGTCCTGCGGGAGGCTCTGGACGCGACGACGTTCCGGGACGCCCACCTGCCGGTGATCGCCAACGTCGACGCCGCCCCGCACACCGCAGCCGGCGATTGGCCCAGCCTGCTCGCCGACCAGGTCCGCCGCCCGGTGCGCTGGCGCGAGACCGTCCCGGCACTCGCGGCCCAGGCCGCGGGTGCGGTCGTGGAGCTGGGGGCCTCGGCGGTGCTCACCGGGCTCGTCAAGCGCACCGATCGGTCCCTGGAGCGGCACGTGGTCACGACCCCGCAGGAGCGCGATGCGGTGTTGCAGGAGGTGGCGGCATGAGCAGCTGGGCGCTCGTGACGGGGGCGTCGAAGGGCATCGGCGCGGCGACCGCCGTGTCACTCGCCGCCGACGGGCACGACGTGCTGGTGCACTACGGCGGCGACGCCGACGGTGCCGCCAGGACGGTCGAAGCCTGCGAGGCGCAGGGAGCCGAGGCCCGGGCCGTCGGGTGCGATCTGTCGAGCGAGACGGCGCCGCTGACCGACGCGATGGAGGAGGTGGGTGGCGTCCGCGCGCTGGTCAACAACGCGGGCGTCACCGCCGACGGTCTCGCCCTGTCGATGAAGGACGAGGCCTTCGCCCGCACCTGGGAGGTCAACGTCGATGCGGCGTTCAAGCTCACGCGGGCGGCGCTGAGACGCATGATCCGCGCACGCGACGGGCGCGTCGTGATGGTCTCCAGCGTCGTGGGCTTGCATGGCAACCCCGGCCAGGCGAACTACGCGGCGAGCAAGGCGGCGCTGGTCGGGTTGGCGAAGTCGCTCGCCCGGGAGGTCGGGGGTCGTGGGGTGACCGTCAACGCGGTCGCACCCGGCTTCGTCGAGACCGCCATGACCGAGGAGCTCGACGAGTCCCTGCTCGAGCGCATCCCCGCTGGCCGGCTCGGAACCCCCGACGACGTCGCGGGCGCGGTCGCGTTCCTGTGCTCCTCGCGGGCCGCATACGTCAACGGCACGGTGTTGCAGGTCGACGGGGGTCTCTTCGCCTGATGCCACGCCCCGCGATGCGACATGCGCACCGGCTCGCGGCGGGACGCGTCGTGCGCCGGCTTCGGGCCGAGGTCGAGGGCCTGGAGCGGGTTCCCGACGGCGGTGTGCTCCTCGCGTCCAACCACCTCAGTGCCCTCGACCTGTACCTGCTGTCGGCGGCCTCCCCGCGGCCCGCTCACCTCATCGGCAAGGAGGAGCTCGGTCGGGGCCCCATCGGGCGGTTCCACCGGCTCATGGGCATGGTGCCGATCACGCGAGGATCAGGCGATCACGGCGCGATCGGTGCGGCGATCGACCTGCTCGCCCGGGGCGAGGTGGTCGCCCTCTTCCCCGAGGGCACCCGTTCTCCCGACGGGCGGCTCTACAAGTTCCGTTCGGGGGCGGCCCGGATCGCGGCCGCGGGGCAGGTGCCCGTGGTCCCGGTCACCTTGCTGGGCACCGCCGAGGTGTGGGCCCGGGGACAGCGTCCGCGCCTGCGTCGGCCACCGGCGGGACAGCTGCGGGTCGTCTTCGGCGAGCCGTTGTCCCCGCCGGCGGACCGTCCGCGCGAGCGCCGCGTTTTCACTCGGGAACTGCGGGCGCGGGTCGCGGCGGTGACCGATCAGGAGCCCGCCGATGCCTTCGCGCCCGTGGAGGACGAGGACCAGCGCGACGCCATCGAGACCTGACCACTGGATCCACACCAGTGGCTCCACGCCGGTGCCCGGCCCTATTGCTCCTCGCCGTGTTCCCGCCGCTGCGGGCCGGGAGGGTCGTCGCCGCGGAGCTCGCGCGCGGCATCCTCGAAGTCCTCCTCGGGTCGGCCGGCGGCGACCCACCCCTCGTAGAAGGCCAGGAAGTCGTCCAGTCCGTCGGTGCCCGCGAGTGGCACGTCGTTGATGTCGCCGAACGCGAGCGTCAGCAGACGGCGGCGGGCCAGCGCGGCGTCGAGGGGGTTGCTGACCCCGCGACTGGCCATCTCGAGGACCTCCTCCTGCTCGAACTGGTCCTCCTCGGCCTCGACCGCCCAGTGGTGCTGGCACTCGCCGTAGGCGCAGGCGAGCCACGTGTCGGCTTCCGATCGCAGCAGGAACCACGCCGCCGCGCGCATCAGCGGGCTCTCGTGCGCGCAGGCGGCCCTGAGGTCGCGGTCGGGCAGCGGCTCGTCCTCGGCCTCGTCCGGTGTGCGCGGCCCCAGGCCCGCGAGTCCGAGCACCTCGATGGCGGTCTGCTCGGCCTCCTCGAGCGCTTCCCCGGTGTAGTGGTCGGCCCTCAGGCGGCTCAGGACGTCCTGCCAGCCGAGGTCCTCGGGCTCCGGCTCGACGGGCAGCGGGGGCTCGGGGACCGGCACCGGGGCCGCCCAGCGGGTGATGTACGCCCACCGCAGCAAGCCACGGGCCTCCAGCACCGGACGCGCGAAGGCGGGCTCGGGCTCGTCCGGGACGGCGGGCAGGACCCAACCGCCCCCGGCCCAGCCGGCCGCGCTCGGTAGGTCCCGCGACCACGGGCGCTGACGGCAGGCGTGCCACGCGGCCTCCGCGCCGGCCGGACCCCAGCCGACCCGGGCGATCACGGTGCGCAGCTCGAGCCACTCGTCCTGCGACTCATGGTCGAGCCGCGTGCCTTGGTGCGGCTCCCAGTCGGTCCCGCGCACCACCTCGACCCAGTCGAGGATCAGCTCCGCGAGCGCCTCCTCGGCCTGCTCGTCGCCCTCGTCCGGAAGTTCTCGCGCGCCGAGGTCGACCGCCCATCCGCGGAACGCCGGTGCCAGCCAGTGTCCGCTGGGCGCGCGCCAGAGCCGTGCGCCCGCGAGCGGATGCGGTGTACACTCCGCGAGCGGCACGTAGCTGCCGGCCAACGGGCTCGGCGGCAGCGGCGCGAGATGCTGGTCGGGCGGCCGCTCGGCTGTCGGGCCGGTGGGGAAGGGGAGCGCGGGCACGGGGATCCTCGACTGACGGGTGCGGGCGATTGGTGTCTGAGCGCGATCTGGGGCAGGGTACGAGGCGACCAGGCGACGCGCGCGGTGTTGGCTCGCGCGATCCTGGACCCCCGGGCGACGCGCGGTGGCTGCTGCGGCCGAGCGTGTCCCCGACGACCGGCCGTCACTCCTCGTGGCGGCCCGAACCCGACCAGTGTGGGAGAGATACGTACATGTCCGCGATCGAGATCCCCCGCGAGCTCATCCCCGCCGACGGGCGCTTCGGCAGCGGCCCGTCCAAGGTGCGCCCCGAGGCGGTGCAGCGCCTCGCCCGCGACGCCGACGACCTGCTCGGCACGAGCCACCGCCAGCCGGCGGTCAAGGGGCAGGTGCGCCGGGTGCGCGAGGGGCTGCGCACCTTCTTCGACCTGCCCGACGACCACGAGGTCGTGCTGGGCGTCGGCGGCGCCACCCTGTTCTGGGACGCCGCGGTCTTCGGCCTGATCCGCGAGCGCAGCGCCCACGCGGTCTTCGGCGAGTTCTCCACGAAGTTCGCCAAGTCCGTCGACGAGGCCCCGCACCTGGCCGACCCGGTCAAGTTCGAGTCGGACTTCGGCACCTTCCCCGAGGTCGAGGCGGTCGAGGGCGTGGACCTCTACGCGCTCACCCACTGCGAGACCTCGACCGGAGTCGCGATGCCGGTCCAGCGACCCGCCGGCAGCGGTGACGCGCTCGTCGCGGTCGACGCTACGAGCGCGGCCGGCGGCCTGCCCGTCGACCCGAGCCAGTACGACGCCTACTACTTCAGCCCCCAGAAGGCGTTCGCGAGCGAGGGAGGGCTGTGGCTCGCTCTGTTGTCGCCCGCGGCGATCGAGCGCATCGGCGAGCTGTCCGGCTCCCGGTACCAGCCGCCGATCCTCGACCTGCAGACCGCCCTCGACAACAGCCGCAAGGACCAGACCTACAACACGCCGAGCGTGTCCACCCTCTACCTGATGGGTGAGCAGCTGGACTGGCTGAACTCGGAGGGCGGCCTCGGCTTCGCGGTCGAGAACTGCGCCGCCAAGGCGAATCACCTGTACGACTGGGCCTCGCGCGCCGACTTCGCGCAGCCCTTCGTGAAGGAGCCCGGGGAGCGGTCGAACGTCGTCGTCACCGTCGATCTCGACGCGCGTGTCGATGCGAACGAGGTCGCCTCGACGCTGCGGGAGAACGGGATCCTCGACACCGAGGCGTACCGCAAGCTCGGGCGCAACCAGCTGCGCTTCGCGGTCTTCCCGGCGGTCGACCACGACGACGTCGTGAAGCTGACCGCGGCGATCGACCACGTCGTCGAGCGCCTCGCCGAGTAGGCCTGGTCCTCGGGGCGCCGGCGCGATCGCATCGTCGAGCGCCGCGCCCCGCCGGACCGGTGCTCTGCAGAGCACGCTCGTCAGCCCCCCGCCCGGCCTGCTGGCGGCCGATCGAGGCCGAGGTCCAGCGTCGGCTCTGAGCCGGGTCCGTGCTCGGAGCCGGGTCGGCGACGGTGATCCTCGGAGCCGGGTGGGTCGGCACCGACCGTCCGCTCGTGTCCCGCCCCGCTCCGGGTGGCGCGGTCGACGCGGAACGTCCCGTCCGGGCGGCGGGTCACCTCCCACCCGTGATGGTGGACGTGCCAGTGGCACTCGAAGCAGAGCGTGACGAGATTGTCGACGCTCGTCGGACCGCGGTCGCGCTGCCGGACGTGGTGGGTCTGGCACAGGGCCAGCCGCGCCCCGCAGCCGACGCAGGCTCGGTCGCGAGCGATGATCGCGTCGCGTTGCCGCACGCTGGGCTCGCGTCGTGCTCGCCCCGCGTCGAGGACCTCCCCATTGCGGGTCGTGACCGCGGCGAACTCGGCGTCGCAGCAGATGAGCCGGGCCGTCTCCGGGGAGATCTCCCCGGCGCCGTCGAGCCAGCTGGGCTCCGCATCGGGCTGGCCGTGCAGCGCCTCGGGCGTCGTGAGTAGCAACACTCGAGCGCTGGCATGGAGCAGCTCGGGCAATTCGCCGGACTCGACGACGCGGCGGGCCAGGGCGATGAGCGCGTCATACTGACGCTGGCTGCGAGACCGTGTGTCCCCACCGCGGGCGCGAACGCTCGGAGGAACGGTCCCCCGCGACCGTTGACCGCCAGCGCCCCGCTCATCGGGGTGGGTGGTCGCGCGGCGATGCTCGTCGGCGCTGCGCGCGCCCTGGCTGCGTGTCCGCTCACCCTCGCCGTGGGCGGCCGGTTCCCCCGGGTCGCGCAGGTCCGGATCGCCCGCAGGTCCGTCGGTCTCCCCAGTCGACTCCTCGTCGCCCTTACGGGTGGGTTCGACGGCGGTCGAGGGACGTGACAGTGCGTCGAGCACGGTCCGCAGGTATGCGATGCCCTGGGGGTCAGCGCGGCCACCGAAGCGAAATGTCCCGTCGCCGTCAGGGCGCTGTGAGACCCAGAGCTCGCGGTTGGCGAAGGCGCGGCGGTCCCGGTCGGCCAGCCGGTTCGGGTCGCGCTGCTGGCGCCAACGCTCGAGTCGGCGGCGCAGGTCGGCGCGATCACCTTGGGTCGCACCCTCGCCGGCCAAGCGGTCCAGCTCCGCGCGGACTCGCTCGCGTTCGCGATCCCGCTCCCGTTCCCGCTCGCGTTCGCGCTCTTCGCGTTCGCCTTCCTCCGCCCCGCCTCGCTCTGGTGTCCGCTCGCTCTCGCTGGACCCGTCCTGGTCGTCCCCGGAATCGGCCCCGCGCCCGTCCGCCTGGGCGTCGTCGCCGTGAGCGTCGGACCCCTCGCGCTCCCGCCCCCCGGATGTTCCTCGGCCGTGATCGTCGTGACCCGACTCACCGCCCGGCTCGGCGTCGTCGCTGCCACCGGCCGTGTCGGGGCCGGCATCCGGCTCCTCGGTGCCCGGGGTCGGGGGCTCGTCGCGGACCTCCCGCCAGGCCTGCGCCGCGACCTGGGCGTGGCCCTCCGAGCACGCTCCCGCTGCCAACTGCGCACGAGTCTGGGGGAGTTCCTCGAGGGTGGTCGCGGTCCGTGTCTCCTTGAGGGCCTCCGGGTGGGTGCGGCCCAGGTGGTCGGTCAACCACCGCACCGTCGATCCCGCACCCGCGGCCAAGTAGGCGCTCTGGTGGTCGATCTCGGCGAGGCGCCGCAACCGCTCGGCGGCCAACTGCCGTTCGAGTCGCACGAGGTCGGTGACGCTCGCGAGCAGCTCCGCGTCGGTGATCGCACCCGACAGCGGATCCCGGGCCAGTTCGGCCACGCCTTCTCGGATCTTGGCGAACGCCCGCGCGGTCGAGCAGCCGTCCGCCCCGTGGTCATCGGAGGCCGATCCGTCCGACTCCCCGGCCTCTCGCTGCCCGGCCCCTGGGCCGGGACCTTCGGCGGGTGGAGCCCACCCTTCAGCCCGCGCGTTCGGCTCCGCGGCCCGCGCAGCGTCGTGGTCGTCCGGGCGCGCACGGTGAGAGCGACGCCGCGCACGCCCGTCGTAGGGGGGCGCCGACTCCGCGAGCAGGGTGGAAGAACTCATGTTCGATACTGTAGCCGTGTCGTGGACCCGTGTCAAGGGTTTTCCACCCAGTATGTGTAATACTATGAACTCGAAGGGTCGTGAGCTGGGCCCGTCGCTGGAGATGGAAATCGGTTCGGCGGGGCCGGGCCCGTGAACCGCCAGGGTCGGGCGTGACGTTGACGAACTTCGCGCGAGGGCGGGTGGTTACTGCGATGCGCGGATGGTCACGGGTGCACACACATTCTCGCCGGCGTTGCCGGTGCAGACTCGGTAGTCGCCTGCCGGGGCGTCGTCCGGAATCGGCAGCGGGTCGGGTCCGGGGCCGACGATGCCGATGTCGTCTATCCCGAACCCTTCCGTGCCGGCTTCGACCACGAGCGGGCCCTCGTCGGTGTGGACGTTGGTGCTGATGTCGTAGGCGTGGTGGTAGTCCCCGTCCGCTGCGCGCTCGAGTACGAGGTGGATGCCGCGCTGGTGTTCCTGCGGGAAGCGCACCTCGACCGTGTCGCCGGGGCGCGCCTCTGCCGGTTCGGCAACGATCTGTTCGGTGTCCATCGCTGCCTCCGGGTCGAGTGGCCCGCGCTCATCGACATCGGCCTCGTCGGGCGCGCAGGCGGCTACCAGCACCATCGCGGTCACGGCTACCGTGCCCGCGACCACGGCGAGTCTGGCGCGAGGGCAGGGGGCTCGGCGCATCGCCGTGCTCCTGGATAGGTGGTGGCCTGCTCGTTGGACGTCGAGGGTGCACGGCTTGTTCCCTGACGTGCTCCGCCGCCTGGATGGAGTCAGAACGCCAGTCTCTCGGGCGGCAGCTCGGTCATGTCCCATTGGCTAGGATCGCGGGTCATGGGCAAGTCCGAGAACTCGTCCGCGTCCGCCGCGTCCGACCCGTCCGAGCTGCCCCACGCGTCCGATGAGCCGTCGTCGGCCGCGTTCGACCACGAGGCGTTCCGCCGGCACGGACACGCCCTCGTCGACTGGATCGCCGACTACTGGGCCGGGCTCGAGGAGCGACCCGCCCAGCCCGACGTCCGACCGGGCGACGTGCGTGCGGCCCTGCCCGCCACTCCACCCGAGGAGCCCGAACCGTTCGCCCGGGTTCTGGAGGACCTGGACCAGCTCATCGCGCCGGCGCTGACCCACTGGCAGCACCCACGGTTCTTCGGCTACTTCCCCGCGAACGTGTCGGGACCGTCGGTGCTCGGCGACCTCGCGGCGGCAGGGCTGGGCACGCAAGGCATGTCCTGGGCCACCGGTCCCGCGGCGACCGAACTCGAGACCCTGGCCCTGGACTGGCTCGCAGAGTTGCTCGGATTGCCGGATCGCTTCCGCAGCGACGGAGCCGGGGGAGGGGTGATCCAGGACTCCGCCTCGAGCGCGACCCTCGTCGCCCTCCTGGCGGCGCGCGAGCGCGCGACCGGCGGGGCTGCGCGCACGCACGGGATCGACCGGCCCCTCGCGGTCTACGCGACCGAGCACGCGCACAGCTCCGTCACAAAGGCCGCGCGCATCGCCGGGCTCGGGGAGTCGGCGGTGCGCCACGTGGGTTGCGATGACGGCCATCGTCTCGATCCCGTGGCGTTGGGGGAGGCCCTCGCGGCCGACCGGCGGGCAGGCGTCACGCCCTGTGCCGTGATCGCGACCGTGGGGACGACCTCCTCGGGCGCCGTGGATCCCGTCGCCGAGATCGCGGACGTCCTGGCCGGTGAGCCAGCTCCGGTGTGGCTGCACGTCGATGCCGCGTGGGCCGGTGTCGCCGCCGTGGCCCCGGAGCACCGGAACCTCGTCTCCGGCGCCGAGCGCGCGGACAGCTGGTCGACCAACCCCCACAAGTGGCTGCTCACCAACTTCGACTGCGACGCCTTCTGGGTCGCCGACCGGGGTCCGCTGCTCGACGCGCTCGCGATCCTGCCCGAGTACCTGCGCACCGACGCGAACGCCTCGGGCGACGCGATCGACTACCGGGACTGGCAGGTACCCCTGGGCCGCCGGTTCCGCGCCCTGAAGCTCTGGTTCGTGCTGCGCGGCTTCGGCGCGAGTGGGCTGCGCGCCCACATCCGACGCCACGTCGACTGGGCCGCCGAGCTCGCGCAGCGGATCGAGGCCGACCCCCACCTCGAGCTCGCCGCCCCGCGCAGCCTGGCGCTGGTCTGCCTGCGCCATCGGGACGGGGAGGACGCGACGGCCCGAGTGCTGGAGGCCGCGAACGAGGGTGGACGGGCGGTGCTCACCCACACCCGACTCGGCGGCCGTCTGGTCGTGCGCGTCGCGATCGGGTCGGTGCACACCGCTCGCTGGCACGTTCGGGAGCTCGCGGACGAGCTGTCCGCGGCGGCCGAGGCGGCCTCGCGCGCCGACGGGCTCGCCGAGGATCGGTCCCGGTGATGGCTCCCACGGCCGTGGTCTTCGATGTCGGCGGGGTGCTGCTGGACTGGGATCCGCGGCACCTCTACCGCAAGCTCATCCCGGACCGCGACGAGCGGGAGTGGTTCCTCGCCCATGTGTGCAACCCCGAGTGGAACGCGCAGCAGGACCGCGGTCGCCCGTTCGTCGACGCCATCGCCGAGCGCCAAGCGGCCTTTCCCGCCTACCGCGAGCTGATCGCGGCGTACTGGGAGCGCTGGGACGAAATGCTCGGCGGCCCACTGGTCGGGACCGTCGCCGTGCTCGACCAGCTCGAGCGCGCCGGCGTGGCGTGCTACGCCCTGACGAACTTCTCGAACGAGACGTGGCCGCGGGCGTTTCGCCGCTACCCGTGGCTCGGCCGCTTTGCCGGTATCGTCATCTCGGGACGGGAACGCGTCGTCAAGCCCGATGTTCGCATCTACCAACGGCTGATCGCGAGGTACTGGCTCGACCCCGCCGAGACGGTGCTGATCGACGATCGGCCCGAGAACGTGGCAGCGGCCGAGCGTATCGGCTTCCAAGCCCTGCAGTTCGTGTCCCCGATCGGGCTCCGCGAGGACCTCCGCAGCCACGGACTCTCCGTATGAGGTTCCTGGCCGGCGCCCGACATTGATGGCCGCAACCGATGAGAAACGCACGCTCGGCGAGTCGCACCTTGTGCGAGCCCGTGTCCACCGAGGAGGAACGCACATGGCCAGCGTCCAGCTCAACCCCTATCTGATGTTCCAGGATCGCGCCCGCGAGGCGATGGACTTCTACCGTGAGGTCTTCGGCGGTGAACTCACGATGCAGACCTACGCCGAGGGCGGCATGAGCGCTGATCCGTCCAACGACGAGCGGATCATGCACGCCCAGCTCGTTACGCCCCACGGGCTGATCCTGATGGCCTCGGACGTGCCCGACGGGGTGCCCTACGAGCCCGGCTCGGCGATCTCGATCTCGCTGAGCGGCGACGACGGGTCGGCCCTCGGAGGCTTCTACGACGCGCTGGTCGACGGTGGCACGGTCATCCAGCCGCTCACGGAGGCGCCGTGGGGTGACACGTTCGGCGTGTGCGTCGACCGCTTTGGCACGAGTTGGATGGTCAACATCGGCAGCGCCCCGACCTGAGCCTTCCCCGGCCAGGGAGCGGTCTCCGGCCAGGAAGCGATCCCCGGCCAGGAGCCGATCCCGGGGTGCCCCGGAGCCGATCCCGGGGCGCCCCGGAGCCGATCCCTGGCGCCTCACCGAGCGACGCTGCGGCCCTCGATCACGCTGCGGTAGAGCCCGGCGGTCTGGCCCGCGATCGCGGGCCAGCTGAAGTGCTCGAGCACGCGCGCACGGCCGGCCTGGCCCATCATGCGGGCACGTTCGGGGTCGCGGACGAGGTCGTTGCAGGCATCGGCGAGTCGATGCGCGAACGCCTCGGGGTCTGCCGGCGAGCCGAACGGGTCGTCGCCGGGGTGGAAGCCGACCAGGTGGCCCGTCTCGCCCTCGACCACGACCTCGGGGATGCCGCCGACGGAACTCGCGACGACGGCGGCCTCGCAGGCCATGGCTTCGACGTTGACGAGCCCGAAGGGCTCGTAGATCGAGGGGCAGGCGAAGGCGGTGGCGTGGCTGAGCAGCTGCACGATGTCGGGGCGGGGGAGCATCTCGTCGATCCAGAAGACACCGTCCCGTTGCTCGCGCAGGGCGGCGACCGCGTCGCTCACCTCCCGTCCGAGCTCGGGGGTGTCGGGGGCGCCGGCGCAGAGGATGAGCTGCGCCTCGCGGTCGAGGTCCGCGGCCGCGTCGAGCAGGTGGGTGACCCCTTTCTGCCGCGTGATGCGGCCCACGAACACGATCGAGGGGCGATCGGTGTCGATGCCGAAGCGTTCGAGCGCGTCGGTTCGACGGTCGGGCGTGTACACGTCCGGGTCGATCCCGTTGTGGATGACCGTGAGCTTCTCCGGATCGATGTCGGGATAGCAGCGCAGCACGTCGTCGCGCATGCCGGCACTCACGGCGATCACCGCATCCGCGCCCTCGATCCCGGTGCGCTCCGCGAAGGACGAGAGGGCGTAGCCACCGCCGAGCTGTTCGCGCTTCCACGGCCGCAGGGGCTCGAGGCTGTGCGTGGTGACGACGTGCGGGATGTCGTAGACGAGAGCGGCGAGATGCCCGGCGAGGTTCGCGTACCAGGTGTGGGAGTGGGCGACGTCCGCTCCCTCGAGGCCCGCGACGATCGAGAGGTCGGTCGCGAGGTGGCGGAGCGCGGCGAGGTGGGGGGCGTCCCCGGCCAGCGCCTCCCAGGTGCCGTGGGCGCCGGCCACGAGGGGATCGTCCCGCGGTTCGCCGAAGCAGTGCACCTGCACGTTGACGTGGTCGGCGAGGGCACGGGCCAGGTGCTCGACGTGCACGCCCGCGCCCCCGTAGACAGCAGGCGGGTACTCGCGCGTGATGAGGGCCGCGTGCAGCGTCATCGGATCGTGACGACGCTCGGGTCGACGATGGCCTCCTCGGGGATCGGATCGCCCTTGCCGAGCACCACCGTCCCCTGCTCGGAGACGGTGAAGAGTTCGGCGTCCCGCTCGGGGTCGACGCCGATGTGGGCCCCGGGTGGAACGGTGACGTTCTTGTCGAGGATGGCGCCGCGCACGACCGCGTGGCGCCCGATCTCGCAACCGTTGAGGACGACCGAGTCCTCGACCAGCGAGTAGGAGTGGACGCGCGCGCCGGGGGACAGGACCGAGTGTCGCACCGTGCCGCCGGAGATCACCGTGCCCTGCGAGACCATCGAGTCCAGCGCCATCCCGCGCCGCGCGTCCTGATCGAAGACGAACTTCGCGGGGGGCTTCGGCGGGTTCCAGGTGTGGATCGGCCACTGCTCGTTGTACAGGTTGAAGACCGGATGGACGCTGATCAGGTCCATGTGCGCGTCGAAGTACGAATCGAGCGTGCCGACGTCGCGCCAGTAGGCGAAGTCGCGCTCGGTCGAGCCGGGTACGTCGTTCTCGGTGAAGTCGTAGACGTGCGCCTGGCCCGCGTCGACCATCGTCGGAATGATGTCGCCACCGAGGTCGTGCTCGGAGTCCTCGTCGGCGGCGTCGGCGGTGATCGCCTGGATGAGGGCGTTGGTCGTGAAGACGTAGTTGCCCATCGAGGCGAAGACCTGATCGGGTGCGTCGGACAAGGGGGTCGGGTCCGAGGGCTTCTCCCGGAACGCCCGCACCTTGGTGCCCTCCCCGGGCTCGATGATGCCGAACTGGTCGGCATCATCGATCGGCACGCGCGTTCCGGCCACCGTGACGCCGGCACCGGACTCCATGTGGGCGGCGAGCATCTGCCGTGGGTCCATGCGGTAGATGTGGTCGGCGCCGAAGACGACGACGTAGTCCGGTCGCTCGTCGTGGATGAGGTTGAAGTTCTGGAAGATGGCGTCGGCCGAGCCGGCGAACCAGCGGGGTCCCTTGCGCATCTGGGCGGGTACGGGCGCGACGTAGTTGCCGAGCAGCGAGCTCATGCGCCAGGTCTGGGCGATGTGCCGGTCGAGCGAGTGCGACTTGTACTGGGTGAGCACCACGATCTTGAGGAACCCGGCGTTCACGAGGTTCGAGAGCACGAAGTCGATGAGGCGGTAGGTTCCGCCGAAGGGCACGGCTGGCTTCGCCCGGTCCCGGGTGAGGGGGGCGAGGCGCTTGCCCTCGCCCCCGGCCAGCACGATCGACAGCACGTTGGTGGTGTCGGTCCGGATCGACATGGCGCTCCTTGTCGTGCGGACGGAGAGGGCGCTTCTCGTGCAGCGCACTCGGGTCGGTCGCGCGTAACCCTCGGCATCCCCGGCTCGGCCGCAACGTACACCGGGCGGCATCCGGGGTGGAGGGCGAAGGCGGTCGCCTCGAACGAACGGCTCCCCGGATCCCGCGTGGCGCGGTACGGTCCTGCATGGGAAGGGCACGACCCGTCAGCGGCGACGCCCGCACGCGCGGGCACGAGGAGGTGGACAGTCTTGGCCGAGCGCACCAAGTACCTGTTGGACGAAGAGGCGTTGCCCACGCATTGGTACAACATCGGGGCCGACCTCCCCGTCGCGCCGCCGCCGGTCCTTCACCCGGCCACGCACGAGCCGATCGGGCCGGACGACCTCGCGCCGCTCTTCCCGATGGCCCTCATCGAGCAGGAGGTCACCGCCGAACGGTGGGTCGAGATCCCCGAGCCGGTCCGCGACGTCTACCGGCTGTGGCGTCCCAGCCCCTTGTATCGGGCCCGCCGCCTCGAGCGGGCGCTCGGCACGCCCGCTCGCATCTACTACAAGTACGAGGGGACGTCGCCGGCGGGCAGCCACAAGCCGAACACGAGCGTCCCGCAGGCCTGGTACAACGCCGAGGAAGGCGTCGAGCGCTTGGCGACCGAGACCGGCGCCGGGCAGTGGGGGAGTGCGCTCGCCTTCGCCTGCTCGCAGTTCGACCTCGACTGCGAAGTGTGGCAGGTGCGGGCGAGCTACACGCAGAAGCCGTACCGCAAGGCGATGATCGAGGCGTACGGGGCCACGATCCACCCGAGCCCGTCCGAGCGGACCGAGGCGGGCCGCAAGATCCTCGCCGATGACCCCGACAGCCCGGGGAGTCTGGGCATCGCCATTAGCGAGGCCGTGGAAGCGGCGGGCAGCGACCCGGACTGTCGCTACGCCCTGGGCAGCGTCCTGTCGCACGTGCTGCTGCACCAGACCGTGATCGGCCAGGAAGCCATGCAGCAGATGGCCGCCGCGGGGGACCAACCGAATCTCGTGATCGGGTGCACCGGGGGAGGGTCGAACTTCGCCGGTCTCGCGTTCCCGTTCCTGCGGGAGAACCTCGCCGGAAGGCTCGACGCGGTGATCCGCGCGGTCGAGCCGACCGCTTGCCCGACGCTCACCCGTGGGGTCTACGCCTACGACTACGGCGACACGGCGGGGCTCACCCCGCTCATGAAGATGCACACCCTGGGACACGACTTCATCCCCGACCCGATCCATTCGGGTGGGCTGCGCTACCACGCGATGTCGCCGCTGCTGTCGCACATCGTCGAGCAGGGGCTGATCGAGGCGGTCGCGTACGACCAGAAGCCCTGCTTCGAGGCCGGCCTCCAGTTCGCTCGGACCGAGGGGATCATCCCGGCGCCGGAGCCGACCCACGCCCTCGCTGCCTGCATCGACGAGGCCCTCGCCTGCAAGGAGACCGGTGAGGAGAAGGTGATCCTGACGGCCTTGTGCGGGCACGGCCACTTCGACATGAACGCCTACGAGCGCTACCTCGCCGGTGAGCTCGTCGACCGACCGTACCCCCAGGCCCAGATGGACGAAGCCCTCACCAGGCTGCCCCGGGTCGACGTCTAGCCGGAGTCTCGTTCCCGCCGGCGATCGGCCCCCTACGAACGCCTGACCCTACGAGCGCCGGCCTGGTACGAGCGCCGGCCTCGCACGAGCGCCGGGTGGGACCACCGCGGGGTGGCCCCACCCGAAGTGCTCGTCGACGGGAGTTAGTAGCTGTCGCGGCAGGGCTCGTCGAAGTCGTGCTCGGCCGCGGTCGGACCCTCGTACTCGATCTCGGTGTTCACGAGACCCGACGAGCTCTCTCGGTCGGGCTCGCCCATGGCCGAGGCGCGCACGACCCGATCGTTGGGCTCCCCGGCGAAGTTGCCGCTGCCCTCGGGCAACATCCCCTCGTAGTCCACGCTGTCGAGCTCGTGGATGGCGTCCATGACGGCCGCGCGCGAGATCTCACCTTCGTCGGCGGCTGCTTCCAACGCATCGCGAATCGGGTACTGCGACACCCACCCGGCGGTGTGGAAGTTGTTGCGCGGCTCGCCCTCCCCGGCCTCGCCGAGTGCGTCCTGCATCGCCTGGTGGCCCGGGGTGTCCGATTCGTACGTGGGGTAGGGCCCCACCGACCAGTAGAAGTTCTCCATCGCCTCACCGGCGGGGGAGTCGAGCAACGCGACGTTCCACGTCGGCCCGTGACCGATGAAGAAGCCCTCGTAGCCCTGTGCGACCGACTCGCCGACCAGCGCGCCGGCGTCGGTCGGGTTCGTCGTGAGGATCACGAGGTCGGGGTCCTGCGAGACGATCTCGGCGATCGCGTCCGCCTGGTTCTCCTCGCCGTCGGGCGTCTGCACACCGATGTGCTCGGCTCCCACGGCCTCGGCCGCGTGGCGCACACCGACGTCCGAGTCCTGTCCGTAGTCGTTCGGGTAGTGGACACTCATGATCGTGTCGACGTCCTCGGCGTTCTCGATGTAGTAGTCCACCGCGTTCATCGAGTCCACGCAGTAGTTCGGACCGGTCTCGAGCATCACCGGGTCGAACGGGAAGTCCGAGTTCCATGCCATGGGGACGGCGAACATGTCGTCGCCCTCGAGCTCGTCACGGATCGCGATGGTGGGGGAGGAGCCGAGCGACACCCCGAGGCCGAGGATGTCCCCGCGGATCTCCTCGAAGACCTCCGCCTGCACCTCCGGGACGTACTCGTTGTCGCGGATGTGCGTCTCGATGTCGACGTCGTATCCGCCGATCCCGCCGTCCTCGTTCACCTCGGCCCAGAAGGCTTCCATCGCGTCCTGGATCAGCGGACCGGCCTGCGCGAAGGCCCCGACGGTGAGATCGTTCAACGAGCCGAGGTAGATGCACCCGTTGTCCTCGTTCACCGCCACGTCCTCCGGGCAGGGCTCCTCGGTGACACCGGCACCGGGGGCCTCCGGGGCCTCCTCCTCGTCCTCGTCGTCGGGGTCCTCGTCCTCCTCGTCCGGCTCCTCCTCCTCCTCCGGCTCGTCGTCGTCCGGCTCCTCGTCATCGTCGTCCGGCTCGTCGTCGACGGCGGCGTCGTCAGGGTCCTCGTCGTCGGCTGGCTCGGCCGCCTCCTCGTCCTGGCGACACCCGGCGATCGCCAGTGCGATCACCAGCAGCCCGACCAGAAGCGCGAGCGTTGATCTGCTGTGCATGTGTGTGGCTCCTTTGTCGCCCACCCGTGATGGAGTCCGGCGCACGGCTTTCACCGCGCGGCTAGTGCGAGAACGGCCATCCCTTCCAATAGTTGCGGACCTTCAGCCACAAGCCGAAAAGACCGCGCGGCTGCAGGATCAAGAACAGGATGATGAGGACGCCATAGAGCGCTGCCTCGAGCTGGAACACGTTGATGAGGCCCCCGTCGCGCAGCGACGGATCCGTGCTGATGAACGGGAAGAGGATGGGTGCCTGCCGGGTGATGAAAGGCAGGAACGCGATGAACAGGGCGCCCATGATCGAGCCGGAGATGGTCGCGACCCCCCCGATCAGGACCATCGCGATGTACTGGACGCTCAGCAGCAGGCCGAACGAGGCGGGATCGATCTGGGTGTTCACCGTGTAGAAGAGCGCGCCCGCGATGCCGGCGTAGAAGGAGGACACCGCGAAGGCGATCGCTTTGTAGCGCGACAGCTTGATGCCCATGATCTCGGCGGCGATGTCGCGATCGCGGATCGCGCTGAACGCTCGTCCCACCTGACTGCGCGCCAGGTTGCGAGCGAGCACCGCGAAGACGATCAGCAGCACGAGCGTCAGGTAGAACAGTTGCTGGTTCGCGGTCAGCGTCACGCCGAGGAGCTCGCCGGGCTGGTCGAAGCGCCATCCCATGATCTCGGGGATGGCCCCACGCCGTCCGGCCCCCAGCCCGCCGGTGAGGCTGGTCCATTCCTTGAAGATGTGCTCACCGAGGAAGACGAGCCCGAGCGTCACGATGGCGAGGTAGAGGCCTCGGAATCGGGCGAACACCGGGCTGACCGCCCACCCGACCAATCCGGCGACCACCCCGGCCGCGGGCAGTGCCACGATGAACTGCAGGCCGAGCCCGATCTGCCGACCGTCGACGTCGCCGGTGAGGGCTGCCGCGGTGTAGGCGCCGATGCCGACGAACACCGCGTGACCGAGCGAGACCTGCCCCGCGTACCCCGTGACGAGGTTCAGGCCGATCGCGCCGATCGCGTACGCGAACCCGATCGCGAAGATCTGCAGGATCGGGTCCACGAACATCCAGGGCAGTGCGAGGCCGAGTGCGACGATGGCTCCCACGCCCCAGCGCTTGCCCGGCGTGTTGAGCAGGGCCATGTCCTGTGCGTACGAGGTGTAGAGATCCCGCCGACCCCGCAGGCGGGAACCGCGGGCTGCTCGCACGCCGCGAGCCCGGTCGGCCGGGGCGGGGCGGGTCGTGGTTGCCATCGTCGCGGCCTCCTAGACCCGCTGGATCTCGGGCGTGCCGAACAGCCCGTAGGGACGAACGAGCAGGACCACCAGCATCAGCGCGTAGGGCGCGACGATGCTGAAGTTCGAGCCCAGGAAGGGGAGGTAGGTGCTCTGGTAGGTCGCGAACAAGGCCTCGACCACCCCCACGGCCAGGCCACCGACGACCGCGCCGGGGATCGAGTCGAGGCCGCCGAGGATGATGGCCGGCAGGGCCTTCAGCCCGACGTACCAGGTCTGCTGGTCGATCGTGGAGCCCGCGCCGATGAACACGCCCGCGACCGCGGCGAGGGCGGCGGCGAGCGCCCACGAGATGCCGAACATGTGCCCGACGTTCACGCCCTGCGCGAGCGAGGTCTCCTGATCGAAGGCCGTCGCCCGCATCGCGAGCCCGATACGGGAGTAGCGGAAGAACAGGTAGAGCGCCGACAGGATCGCCGCCGTCGTGATCAGCGCTGCGGCGTGCCGGTGCTGCAGCGTGAGCGCGCCGAGCTCCCACCGTTCCAGCCCCCACGGGTCGCCCATCGGGCGCACGTCGGCGCCGATGAACCGGTTGGTGATGACCCGTATGACGACGTCGAGCCCGAGCGTGATGATCGCGATGATGAAGACGGGCTTGCCGACCATCGGTCGCAGGACGGCCCGCTCGATGCCGAGGCCGGCGATCGCGGCGGCCACGACGGCCACCAGCACGGCGAGGTAGAAGTTCAGGCCCACCTGCACCGTGAGTAGGGCGACCGCGGTGGCGCCAGCGGCCATGAGTGCGGGCTGCGCGAAGCTGATGACGTGCGTGGACTTGAAGATGATCACGAACCCGACGGCGATGAGCGAGTAGGCCGCGCCCTGGCCGAGCCCGGAGATCAGGGTCTGTAGCAGTTGCGTCACGACGGCTGCTCCGTGGGCTGGCGTTCGCCGTACAAGTCGGCCACGAGATCGGCGAAGGCCCGCTCCATGGCCTTGCGCTTGACCTTCTGGGTGGCGGTCAACTCGCCGTCCTCGTGGTCGAGCTCCTTCGGCAGGAGCCGGAAGGCCTTGATCTGCTCCACCTGCGAGAACTGCGCGTTGACGCGGTCGACCTCGCCCCGGACCAGGTCGACGACCTCGGGTTTCTCGGTGAGGTCCCGGTAGGTCGTGTAGGGCATCCGCCGCTGTTGCGCCCAGTCGCCCACGGTGTCGAGCTCGATGCCGATCAGGGCCGCGAGGTACTTGCGGTTGTCGCCGAGGACGACGGCCTCCTGGATGTACGGGCTGGCCTTGAGGGCGTTCTCGATCTCGGAGGGCGATACGTTCTTGCCGCCCGCGGTGATGATGATGTCCTTCATCCGGTCGGTGATCCGCAGATGGGTACCGTCCACCCACTCGCCGACGTCGCCCGTGTGCAGCCAACCGTCGTCGTCGATCATCTCGGCGGTCGCCTGGGGATCCCTCCAGTAGCCCTTGAAGGTGCCCGGGTGGCGCGTGAGGATCTCGCCGGTCTCCTCGTCGACACGGACCTCGACCCCGTCCTGCGGCTCACCGACCGTGCCGAGCTTGATCCGCCCCGGGTGGTTGGCGGTGGCGATCGCCGTGTTCTCGGTCATCCCGTAGACCTCGTGCATCGGTACCCCGATGCCCATGAAGAACCGCAGGACCTCCGGGGCGATCGGTGCGGCGCCGCTCGCCGCGTAGCGCGTCTTCCGCAGCCCGATGCGGTCGCGCAGCGAACGGAACAGGAGGATCCAACCGATCGCGTAGAGCGTGCGTGTGAGCGGTGTGTGGTTGCCCCCGGTCCCGACCAGCGTCGCGCCGATCCGGTCGGCGACCTTCATCCACAAGCGGTAGTTGAGGCGTTTGACGAGGCTCGCCTTCGACATCCGGATCTCGATGCCCGCGACGATCTTCTCCCAGATGCGGGGCACGCCGAAGACGATGGTCGGCTGGATCTCGGCGAGGTTCTGCTGGACGGTGTCGATCGATTCGGCGAAGTTGACCTGGGTGCCCATCGCCGCGTTGAACCAGGTCGTGAAGACGCGCTCGGCGACGTGGCACAGCGGCAGGTAGCTCAGCAGGACGTCGTCCGGCCCCGGGGCGGGATCCACGAACCCGCCACCCTCGACCAGAACGCTGATCGCGAACTCGACGTTCGCGACGGTGAGCATCGCGCCCTTGGGTGGCCCCGTCGTCCCCGAGGTGTAGATGAGCGTGATGACGTCATCGGGCTCGGCCTCGGCCATGCGGCGCTCGACGGCACCCTGGAACGCCGCCCGGTGTTCCCGGCCTCGGGTGATCAGCTCCTCCCACGAGAGCAGGCGGGGATCGTCGTAGCTCCGCACCCCGCGGGGCTCGATGTAGACGATGGTCTCCAGCTCGGGGCAGTCGTCGGCGACCTCGAGGGCCTTGTCGACCTGCTCCTGGTCCTCCGCCACGAGCACCTTGGAGCCGGAGTCGCTCAGGAGGTGGCACACCTCGGGTGCCGGATTGGTGGGATACAAGCCCGTCGTGACGCCGCGGACCGCCACGGCGGCGGCGTCGGTGTAGAGCCATTCCGGTCGGTTCTCGGAGTGGATCGCGACACGGTCGCCCGCTGCGACCCCCAGCGCCAAGAGACCATGGGCCACGTCGAGGACGGTCTCCCAGTAGTCGGTCCAGGTGACCTCCTGCCAGATGCCGAGGTCCTTCTCGCGCATGGCGACGCGGTCGGGGTGTGCGGCGGCCCAGTCCCGGACCCGCGTGGCGATCGTGGTGGTCGTCGTCTGCGGCGTGGGCTCCAGCGTGGTCGTCACGATGCGCCCTCCTCGCGCGGGTACGCGGTCTCGTCGGCGGAGTCGTGCTGCGCGGAGATGAGGTCGTGGGTGTGATCCCCGCCCCCCAGGTAGGCGGCGATCACGTCGGGGTGGCGCTGCACGTCGGCGGGCGTGCCGACGGTCAGCGGCCGTCCGAAGTCCAGACAGAGCACGCGGTCGGCGAGGTCCATCACGAGGCCCATGTCATGGTCCACGAGGATGATCGGGATGCCGAGCTCCTCGCGGATGTCGAGGATGAACCGCGCGGTGTCCTCGGTCTCCTCGACGTTCATGCCCGCCACGGGCTCGTCGAGGAGCAGGAGCTTGGGCTCCATCGCCAGTGCGCGGCCGAGCTCGACCCGTTTCTGGATGCCGTAGGGGAGGAGGCCGACGGGGTACTTGCGGTACTGCTCGATCTCGAGGAAGTCGATCGTCTCCTCGATGGCGGCCCGGTGCTCGACCTCCTCGCGCTTCGCCCGACCCGCGTAGAGCAGGCCCGAGAGCCACCCGTAGCGGATGTGCCGGTGGCGCCCGAGCATGAGGTTGTCGATCACGGTGAGGTTCTCGAACAGCTCGATGTTCTGGAAGGTCCGAGCCATGCCGAGGCCCGCGATCTCGTCGGGCTCGCGGCCGAGCAGGTCCTCGCCGTCGAAGCGCACCGAGCCCTCCTGGGGCCGGTAGACGCCGGACAAGACGTTGAAGATCGAGGTCTTGCCGGCCCCGTTGGGTCCGATCACGGCGAACAGCTCGGTTGGGCCGACCTCGAAACTGACGCCGTCGATCGCGGTGACCCCCGCGAAGCGCAGCACGACGTCCTCGAACTCCAGGAGCGGGTCCGGTGCGGCGCCGCGGTCCGCTTGCGCTCCCGAGCCGTCGCGGGTCGCGGCCGGAGCGAGGGGCGCGGCCGGGGAGGCGGCGTGCTGTTGGCTCACGACAACCACCGCTTCCGTCGCTTGTAGTGCTTCACGTCGCGGAAGGACTTCTGCGATTCGTCGTCGGCCATGCCGAGGTAGAACTCGCGAACGTCCTCGTCCTCGATGAGTTCCACGGCCGGCTTGTCCATCACGATCTTGCCGGTCTCGAGGATGTAGCCGTGCTCTGCGATGGACAGGGCCATGTTCGCGTTCTGCTCGACCAGCAGGACCGTGGTGCCCTGGTCGCGGATCTGGACGATCAGGTCGCGGATCTGCTCCACGAGGCGGGGCGCCAGCCCGAGACTCGGCTCGTCGAGCAGGAGGTAGCGCGGGCTCGACATCAAGGCGCGCCCCATCGCGAGCATCTGCTGCTCGCCGCCGGAGAGATACCCCGCGGTCGCTCGTCGTCGGTCGGCGAGGATCGGGAAGAGGTCGAAGACGCGCTGCATGGCGTCCCGCATCCCCCGGTTGGAGACGTAGGCGCCGATGCGCAGGTTCTCCTCGACCGAGAACTCGGCGAAGATGCGCCGACCCTCGAGCACCTGCTTGATCCCCAGGCCGACGAGCTGTTCGGGGCGCTTGCGGTGGATCGGCTGCCCGTCGAGGGTGATCCGACCCTTGGTGATCTCGCCCTCGTGCACGTCGAGCAGTCCGGACAGTGCCCGCAGGAGCGTCGTCTTGCCCGCCCCGTTGGAGCCCAGCAGCGCGATGATCGAGCCTTCGGGGACCTCGAGGCTGACCCCGCGAAGGACCTGGATCACGTCGTCGTATACGACCTCGAGGTTCGAGACTGCGAGCACGCACTCCCTCCCGTCGCCCACCGCCGGCACCCGAAGCCCGGTCCGCGTACCGACGCGGCCCGGCCGCGCCTGACCGTGGTCAGGTATTGGGTGGATCGTAGAGAATCACCGCGCGTCTGTCTCGGGTCATCCGGCAGAAACTTCCGGGTGTCTTACACGACACCGCCGGCTGGCGGGGTCGGGCTGCACCTCGCCGGCCCTGGCGCGCTGCGGCGGGCAGTATGGGTCGCTCGACGGTGCGTCGACGGGAGGAGTCGTGACGATGCAGCAACGTTTGCTCGGGCCGACCGGCCTGGCGGTGAGCGAGTTCGCGCTCGGGACCATGACGTTCGGGGCGGAGAGCGACGAGCAGCAGAGCCGTGCGCAGCTGGACCGGTACGTCGAGGCGGGTGGCACGCTCATCGACACCGCCGACGTGTATCAGCGGGGCGAGTCCGAGCGGATCGTCGGGCGATGGCTCAGCGAGCGTCGTGACCGGGAGGACCTGGTCGTCGCGACGAAGGCGCGAATGCCGATGGGCGACGGCCCCAACCAGCGAGGGCTGTCGAAGGCGTGGCTGCACCGGGCCGTGGACGCGAGCCTCACCCGGTTGCAGGTTGCGCACATCGACCTCTATCAGGCGCACTGCTGGGATCCCGCGACGCCGATCGAGGAGACCCTGGAGGCCCTCGACGAGCTCGTGACCGCCGGCAAGGTCCGCTACGTGGGGGTCAGCAACTTCACCGGGTGGCAACTGCAGCGCGCCGTGCTCGTCGCGCGCTACGAGGGGCGGCCCCCGATCGTGTCGCTGCAGCCGCAGTACAACCTCCTCGACCGTCACATCGAGTGGGAGCTGCTGCCCCTCTGCGAGGACGAGGGCCTGGGGGTGTTGCCCTGGTCGCCGCTGGGCGGTGGGTGGCTGACCGGCAAGTACCGTCGCGACGAGGGCCCGACCGGTGCGACCCGGCTGGGTGAGGACCCGCAGCGTGGCGTCGAAGCCTGGGACGCCCGCAACACGCCGCGGACCTGGGCGCTCTTGGAGGCGCTGCGTGATGTCGCACAGGCACACGGGACGTCCATGTCCCGCGTGGCGTTGCGATGGGTCACCGACCGCCCGGCGGTCGCGTCCACCATCCTCGGCGCGCGCACCGTCGACCAACTCGACGACAACCTCGCGGCGTCCGAGCTGATCCTCGACGCGGACGCCGTCGCGGAGCTCGATCGCCACAGCGACCCGGGACGTCCGCAGTACCCCTACGGGTTCATCGAGGACATGTCCGCCGACCGTCTCGCCCTGGCACGCTCGAGTCGATGAGGTCGCCCCTAGTCGATGAGACGGGCCCGTAGCCGGCGGATGGCCAGGGCCCACGCGACCGCGCCGAACACCACGAGCCCGGCGACGTGGCCGAGCTGCCCCCAGCCCGAGAACCCGAACACCGCGCCGCGGACGAGCTCGACACAGTGGTACAGCGGGTTCAGGACGCTCGCGGCGGCGACCGGCGCCGGCAGGACGTCCACGGGGAAGAAGGTGCCGGCCACGAGGAACAGCGGCGTGAGGACGGCGCTGATGACGTAGTTGAAGTTGTCGATCGACCTCGCGATCCCGGCGATGAGGATGCCGAGGCTCGCGAACCCGAAGCCGGTCAGCGCGGCGATGAAGGGGACGAGCAACATGCCGGGGGAGGGGTCGAGGCCGAAGAAGATCGCCACGATCATGGGGGCGCAGCCGTAGACGCCGGCGCGCAGCGACAACCACAGCGCCTCCGCGGTGACGAGCTCGCCGGTGTCGACCGGTGCGGCCAGGATCGCGTCGTAGGTGCGCTGGAAGCGCCGCTTCACGAACGTCCCGAACATGCCGGGGAAGGCCGACGAGAACATCACCGCGGTCGCGACGATCCCGGTGCCGATGAAGTCCAGGTAGTCGAGCCCACCGATCGCCGGCAGCAACACCCCGAGCCCGAAGCCGAAGGCCAGGAGGTAGATCGTCGGCTCGACGATCGACGAGAACGTCGTCGACACCCAGTAGCGGGTGAAGACCGTCCACTCCCGCGACAGCACGCCGGCGACGGCCGCCGGCTCGATGCGCCGCAGGCGGTCGGGTGGCTGGGCGCGTGACGAGGTCGACACCGCGGACCCCCGCATCAGGCGATCTCCTCCCCGGTCAGCCGCACGAAGACGTCCTCGAGGTTGGCGGCGCGTCGCACCGCGGTCGGGGTGAGCTCACCGGCGAGCTCGGCGGTGAGCCGCTCGGCGAACAGCACCACCAGGGCAGGGCCGCTGCGCCGCGTGGGATGCCCCGCCGCGGTGGCGCGCGCCGCGAGCGCGTCGAGGCGCTCGGGAGGCCCGTAGACCTCGAGCACCTGCTGCCCCGCGTGCTGCTCGATCAGCGCGGGAGGGGTGTCGTCAGCGACCACCTTCCCGGCCGCCATCATCGCCACCCGGTCGGTGAGCCGTTCGGCCTCCTCGATGTAGTGCGTCGACATGAGGACGGTCACGGCCTGCTGGCGCAGCCGCGTGATCAGGCCCCACAGTTCCTGCCGGACCTGGGGGTCGAGCCCGACGGTGGGCTCGTCCATGAGCACGAGCTCGGGTCCGTGGACGAGGGCTCGCGCGATCAACAGACGTCGGCGCATGCCGCCCGAGAGCGCGTCCACCCGCGTGTCCGCGCGTTCGACGAGGTTGGCGATCGCCAGGGCGCGATCGACGGCGGCGCGGCGCTCGCTGCGTGGTACCCGGTAGAGGCGGGCGAAGACCGCCAGGTTCTGGCGGGCGGTCAACTCGACGTCGAGGTTGTCGAGCTGCGGGACGACCCCGCAGCGGGCCCGCGCTCGCTTCGACGCGCTCGGCAGGGGCAGGCCGAGGACCTCGAGCTCGCCCGCGTCCGGTAGGGCCTGCGCGGTGAGCAGCTTCATCGTCGTCGACTTGCCGGCGCCGTTCGGCCCGAGCAGACCGAAGCAGGAGCCCGACGGCACCTCGAGATCGACCCCGTCGACGGCCCGGATCGCGCCGAAGGACTTCGCGACGCCTCGCAGGGAGATGGCCGGGTCCTGAACGGTGTCGGCGTGGGACCGCGCGGCCGCGTCGGCGGCGGGGGAGCCGGGCGCGGGTGCGTCCGGGCTCGCGGTGGGGTCGGTCATCGGGTCGGGCTCCTGGCATGCGGCGCTCCCAGGGAGCGTAGTGCGTTCGGCGCGGGTTGCCGCCCGCCGCCTACCACCACGGGCGCGGTTCGTGGGTGCCGTGGCCCCGCCGTCCTCCCGGCGCGGGGTCGTTCGCGGCGAGGTCGTCCGATCCCAGCGGGCGTAGCCGTAGATCCAGCCAGAGCAGCAGACCCACCGCCACGGGGTACCCGACGATCGGGATCACGAGCACGACCGCCGCCGCCGAGGCCGCGAGGCCCAGGATCGGGACGTCGGGCGCGGTCGCGATCGCCACGGTCAGGAGCACGATGGCCAGCAGCCCGATGGTGGCCAGCAGCACGGCGAGTGCGACGGCGCTGTGGTGCCCGCGCTCGCGGCGCAACGGGAGACCGCACGACGTGCAGCGCGCGACCAGGAGCACCACACGACGGCGCAGCCGCACGCCACAGAGCGGGCAGCGGCCCCGGACCGCTCGCCAGAGCCCGTGATGCCCGTCGTCGTCGGCCACGCCGGTCACCCCATCAGCGTGACGACGGCGCTGCTGAGGACGAGGACCATCACGGCCACTGCGGCGATCAGGAGCGGGATGGCCGGGCGTCGGCGCTGAGCGATGCGCGCCCCGCCCCAGACCGCGACCGCGGCGGCGAGGATGATGAGCTGCTCGTTGAACAGCGCGAGAGGGGCGAGCGTGGGGTCGACCTGCCACCGCCATACGCTCCACAGGACCAGGCTCCACACGATGGTGACCGTGAGATAGGCGACCGCGGTGATGGCGAGCGTGCGTTGGCCTCGCGACTCGGTGACGCTCTCGACGAGCAGGGCGGAGGGCAGGCCGGTCGCCGCCATCGTGACGCCGGCGGCGAGGGTGGCCACGGGCCCCCAGGTCGCCGTGGTGCCGGCGGTCAGCAGACCCGTGAACTCGACCAGGGCCACGATCCCGACCGCGAACGCGCTGCCGGCGACCGCGTCGAGGGCCGCGCTGCGGATCCCGCCAATCCGAGGGGCGCCCCACGTCCCGCCGCCGCGGTCGGGGTCCCGTCGCTTCGTGGCGCGTCCGGGGCCGCTGGCGGACGGCTTGGGGCGGGCGGGGCCACCCGCACGGCTGGGGACGCCGCGCTGTCGCCGTGAGAGACCGCGACTCGGCGTCGCGTGGGGCTTCTTGCCGGGTTCGTTGGCACGCGCAGCGGCGTGTCGCATGTCGCCACCGGTAGCGGAGGGATCGCGGGAGGTTGCGCGCATCGTCCTCCCAGGATCGCACGCGGCACGCCGGATGCCCCGCGCTACCCCGTCGAGCGGACGAACCGCCTCACGCCGTCGAGTGGACGAACCGCGTCACCCCGTGAATCGGCGAAGCCGCAGCGCGTTGGCGACCACCGACACCGACGACAGCGCCATGGCGGCTCCCGCGATCAGCGGGTTGAGCAGTCCCACGGCGGCCAGCGGGATCGCGGCGGTGTTGTAGCCGAACGCCCACCCCAGGTTCTGGGCGATCGTGCGGTAAGTGCGGCGCGACAGGCGGATGGCGGCCGGGACCCCCGCGAGGTCCCCGCGCAGCAGGGTGAGGTCGCCCGACTCGATCGCGACGTCGGTGCCCGTGCCGATCGCGATGCCCAGGTCGGCCTGCACCAGCGCGGGGGCGTCGTTGACACCGTCGCCGACCATCGCGACGCGCTCCCCGGCGCCCTGCAGGGACGCGATCTCGGCGACCTTGTCCTGGGGCAGCACCTCGGCGAGCACCCGATCGATGCCGACCTGCCCGGCGACGGCCTCCGCGGTGCGCGACTGGTCGCCGGTGATCATCACGACGTCGAGGTCGAGCTCGCGCAGTGCCCGGATCGCTTCGGCGGCCCCGTCCTTGAGGGTGTCGGCGACGCCGATGACGCCGCGGGCCTCGCCGTCCCAGCCCACGAGGACGGCGGTCTGGCCGGTGGCCTCGAGCCGGTCCATGGCCTCCTCGAGCGGCTCGTCGACGCCGAGGCCCGCCTCGGCCATGAGCTTGCGCCGGCCCACCCAGACCTGGGTCCCCTCCGCCGGGCCACCGGCGATCCGCCCGTCGAGCCGAGCCGTGACCCCGTAGCCGGCACGAGCGTCGAAGTCGCGCACCGCCGCCGTCGCCACGCCGCGCGACTGGGCGGCGTCGCTGATCGCTGCGCCGATCGGGTGCTCGCTGGAGGCCTCGACCGCAGCGGCGACGCCCAGCACGGCCTCCTCCTCGCCCGACGTGGCCACGACCTCCTGGACCGCCATTCGTCCGGTGGTGAGGGTTCCCGTCTTGTCGAGAACCACGGTGGTGATGCGGCGTGTCTGCTCGAGGACCTCGACCGACTTGATGAGGATGCCGAGGTCGGCGCCGCGGCCCGTGCCGACCATGATCGCCGTGGGGGTGGCGAGTCCGAGCGCGCAGGGGCACGCGATGATGAGCACGGCCACGGCCGCGATGAGCCCGCCGACCGGGTTCGCGGCCACCAGCCACCACGCGCCGAACGTCAACGCGGCCACGACGATGACGGCCGGCACGAACACCGCCGAGATGCGGTCGGCGAGCCGCTGCACCGGCGCCTTTCCGGCCTGCGCCTCGGTGACGAGCCGGGTGATCTGCGCGAGCGCGGTGTCGCTGCCGACGGCGGTGGCCTCGATCTCGAGTGCCCCGCTCGTGTTCAGCGTCGCGCTCGCCACGCGATCGCCGGGGTGCTTGTCGACCGGGACGGACTCGCCCGTGAGCATCGACTCGTCGACCGCGGACGCGCCGTCGACGACCGTGCCGTCGGTCGGGACCTTCTCGCCCGGCCGCACGCGCAGGCGGTCGCCCACCGCCACCTGCTCGGCGGGCACGAGCTCCTCGCGACCGTCCGGGGTGACGCGTCGCGCCTCCTTCGCGCCCAGTTCGGCGAGGGCGCGCAGGGCGGAGCCGGCCCGCGACTTCGCGCGCGCCTCGAAGTACCGCCCCAGGGCGAGGAACGCGACGATCCCCGCGGCGACCTCGAAGTAGAGCTCCCCACCCCCGGTCACGAGCTCGACGCTCGAGAACCCGAACGCGGCGAGGGTCCCGATCGCGATGAGCGTGTCCATGTTGGCGGTCAGGTGGCGCGCCCGGCGTGCCGCCTCGACGATGAACGGCCAGCCCGCCCAGAACTGGACCGGGACCGTCAGCCCTGCGACGGTCCATTGCAGCGCCGGGCTCGCCTCGAGGGCGGCCATGAAGCCCATCGAGATCACGACGACCACGGCGGCGAGGGGGAGCGCGACCGCCGCGCGCAGGCGCCAGTAGCGTGCGAGCTCGGCCTCGTGGTCCGCTGCGGAGCCCTCGTGCTCGCCGTCCCCCTCGGGAGCCGTCCCGCCGGTCGGGTCGAGCTCGTAGCCGATCCGCTCCACGGCGTCGGCCAGCTGCGCGGTGTCCACCGGCCCGTCGAGACTGACGTGCGCGAGGCCGGTGGCGTAGTTCACGTCCGCCCGGGCGATGCCGTCCTGCCGCTCGAGGATCCGCTGGACTCGTGCAGCGCACGAGCCGCAGGTCATCCCGCGGACGGGGAGGTCCAGCGCGTCGCCGGCCCCGTCGGGGGCCGCGTCGTGGCCCTGTGACGTGGGCGACGGGGGAGTGGGCGTCATCGGATCCTCCAGGGTGGCCGTGCCAGCATGCGTGGGGACGGGTGCTGCCGCCAGTCTACCCGCTACCCCTTTGGGGTATCATTCACGGAAGCAGTGCCCACCGGGATCGGCGAGTTCGACGAGGAAGGGAGCGCGACCGGATGCGTGGCTACGAGGTGTCGAAGGACGACTATCTGGCCCGGCTGAAGCGGATCGAAGGGCAGGTCCGAGGCCTGCAGCGCATGATCGAGGAGGACACCTACTGCATCGACGTGCTCACGCAGGTGTCCGCGGCGACCAGCGCGTTGCGGGGTGTGGCGCTCGGGCTGCTGGACGAGCACGTGCGCCACTGCGTCGCGAATGCCGCCCAGGGCGAGGACGGCCAGAGCGCCGACGCGATGGTGACCGAGGCGAGCGCGGCGATCGAGCGGTTGGTGCGCAGCTGACCGGCCCGGTCGCGGCGTGCGCGGGGAGGACGTGTTCGCGGTTGTGCTTAAACGGGGGAGGTGCCGCTGACGTTGAGCCCAGGGCTGGTGGTTTGCCGGCCGAGGGGGTGAGGTGACCAGTACGAGAGGCGGGAATCGTCCGCCAGCGGCCGGGCGACGGACCGCGGTGGCTCGCGCCGTGCACCGCGCCGCCGGCGCGGGTTCCATCATCTCGGTGTGGTGGGCCGTCGGGGCCGTCGTGGGCATGGTCGTGCTCTCGTGGGGCGCGAGCTGGCTGCTGGGCGGGGCGGCGCGCGTCGTGCCGCACTGGTACTACTTCCCGGTCCTGTTCGCCGCCCTGCGGTTCGGGCACGTCGGTGCGCTGGTGGTGGCCCTCGCGTCGGGGTTGCTCGCGGGCCCCCTGACGCCGGAGTTGGTCGGTGAGGGCACCGCCCAGAACCCCTCGGAATGGCTGACCCGGACCGTCTTCTTCGTCGCGGTCGGCCAGGTCGCGGCCCTGCTCGTGCAGCCGTCCCTTCCGTCCCTGACGGCCGACGTGCGTCGGCGCCGCACCGAGCGCAGCATCCGAGGCGCCCTGGCTCGCGGGGAGTTCGAACTGCACTTCCAGCCGGTCCTCTCGGTGGCCCACGGGGAGACGGTCGGCGCGGAGGCGCTGATCCGGTGGCGTGACCCCCAACGGGGGCTCTTGCCCGCGGGTGCGTTCATGCCCGAGGTCGAGCGGACGGAGACCATCCACGAGGTGGGCGCGTGGGTGCTGCGGGAGGCCTGTGCACACGCGGCAGCGTGGCCCGACGACCGGGCATGGGTCGCGGTGAACCTCTCGGGGGCCGAGCTCGACTCCCCTGATCTGCCCCGACGCGTCGCGAGCACGCTCGAGCGCACCGGGTTGCCCCCGGCCCGCCTGTGCATCGAGATCACCGAGACCGTCCTGGTCGAAGACTTCGAAGGCTCGCGGCAACGGTTGGACGAGCTCGCGGGCACGGGGGTTCGCGTCGCGATCGACGACTTCGGCACCGGCTTCTCCTCGCTCGCCTACGCGCACCGGTTCCCCGCGGACGTGCTCAAGATCGACCGCAGCTTCGTCGCAGCCCTGGAGACCGATCCCCAGGGTGGTGCCATGGTCGGCAGCATCGTGATACTCGCGCGCACCCTCGGGATGCGCACGATCGCCGAGGGCGTCGAGACGCAGGTCCAGCAGCATCGGCTGCCGGAGCTCGGCTGTGACATGGCCCAGGGCTACCACTACCACCGGCCGATGCCCGCCGGCGACCTGGACGTATTGCTGCGCGCCCAGCAGTTCCACCGCAACGACGCGGAGGGCGCGGCGGAGCCCGGCGGGGTTGGCGCGGGCGACAGGGCTGACGGGGTTGACGGCACCGACCGGATCGGGGAGGCCGATGAGGCCGACCGGGAGGATCCAGTCGGTCGCACGCCACGTCGCCGCTGATCGAGCGGGCCGGCCTGCCTGTCCGGCCAACCTCCCGATCGGGCCAAACCTGGCGATCGGGCCAAACCCGCCGATCTTGTTCGTCCTTTGTCCACGTGCTGCGCGGAGGTTGTGCAGTATCTGGATCCATGTGCATACTGTGCACCATGCTTCAGACGGCCGACCGCGTGCTGCAGATCCTCGCCCGGTTCGACGCGGACCGGGAGGTCATGAGCACGGCCGAGATCTCCGAGGCGTTCGGGCTGCACCGCAGCACGGCCTCGCGGCTGACCAGCACGCTCACCGGTCGCGGATTCCTCGAGGGATCGCCGGCCGCGCTGCGGCTCGGCCCGGAGGTGGGGCGACTCGGCTGGCTCGTCGTCGGCAATCGCCTGGATGCGCTCAGCGCCGCCTGGGAGGTCATGGAGCAGCTCGCGGCCGACTGTCGGGAGACCGTCACGCTGTCGGTGCTCGACCGGTGGGAGGCGGTAAGCCTCGTCCAGGCCGATGGCCCGCACATCATCGGCATCGGGTCGTGGACGGGGCGGCGCACCCCGAGCCACTGCACCGCCGACGGCAAGGTGCTGATGGCGTTCGACGAGGAGCTCGAGCTCCCGGCCGAGCCGCTCGTGGCGTACACCGACCGGACCGTCACCGACCCCGGGGAACTTGCCCGGGAGCTCGCCGCGATCCGCGAGGCGGGCTGGGGTCGCGCCGTCGGTGAGGTCGAGGACGGCCTGCACGGGGCGTCCGCCCCCGTCCGGGACCCCAGCGGCCGATGCCGCGCCGCGATCGTCGTCTCGGGACCGTCCTACCGCATGCCACCCGAGCGCCTGGAGGAGCTCGGCGAGCGCTGTATCCAAGCCGCGGAGCGACTGCGGGCCCACGCGCCCGCCATCGGCCTGTCCGGGGTCCCCCGGGCACCGGTCGCGTAAGCCCCGTCGCGGGATCCGCCCGTCGCGGGTTGCCCCGATCCGATCAGGGAGTGAGACGCCATGCGTGGCGACCGTTCGATGTCCTGTCCGACCCGCCGGTCCCGGCGCCGCGGTGCATCCGTCGCGCTGTTCGCCGCCGCGGTCCTCGGCCTCGCCGCCTGTGACGAGGCCGGCGGTGAGGAACGCGAGACGACCTTCGCCGTCCAGGCGTGGCCGGAGTTGGTCATGACCACCCAGGTCGTCGAGGAGATCCTCGGCGAGATGGGGTACACGACCGAGACCGACGACATGAGCGTCGAGGTCACCGCCGAGGCCCTGGACACCGACGACGTGGACGTCTACCTCGGCAACTGGTGGCCGAGCCAGGAACCGACCTTCGGTGAGCGCATCGAGGACGACGAGGTCGACGTCGTCGGCACGTACCTCGAGGGCACGGAGTACCAGCCGGCGGTGCCGGCCTACGTCGCCGACGCCGGCGTCACCTCGTTCGCCGACCTTGACGACCATGCCGACGAGTTCGACCGCACGATCTACGGCATCGAGGCCGGTGCGCCCGGCAACGAGACCATCATGGACGCGATCGACGACGACGCGTACGGCCTCGGCGACTGGGAGCTGGTCGAGAGCAGCACCCCCGGCATGCTCGCCGAGCTCGAGAGCGTCTACGACGAGGAGGAGTGGATCGTCTTCCTCGGGTGGACCCCGCACTGGATGACCGTCGAGTACGACCTCACCTTCCTCGAGGATCCCGAGGACGTCTGGCCCGGGGCCGGGGAGGTCCGCGCGGTCACCCGGAGCGGGCTCGAGGACGAGGACCCCGACCTCGTGCGGCTCCTGTCCCAGCTCGAGACCGAGATCGAGACCCAGTCGGACTGGATCCACGAGCTCGAGCAGGAGGAACGCGCCGAGGAGGAGGTCGCGCGAGAGTGGCTCGGCGAGAACCCCGACATCGTCGAGGGATGGCTCGAGGGCGTCGAGACCGCCGACGGCGAGGACGCGGCCGAGGTCGTCCCCGACGCGTTCTAGGCGCCTCCACCCGCACCCGCCCGACGACCGGCCTTCATGGAGTCTCGATGGCACACGCCCACCCGCCCGCTGACGGCACCCCGGAGCTCGAGGAGGACGTCCTCGCGTTCAACCGCGAATTGGTCGCCGCGATGCGTGGGGGGCGCGACGTCACCGAGGTGATCGCGACGCTCGATCCGGACCCGTTGCGCTACATCTGGGTCGACGAGGGCGGCGGCGAGCTCCCCGCGATGCTCGCTGCCGGCCGCGACGCGCTCGCGCGTGCGCCCGCCATACCCGGCCACGAGCGCGGAGACGGCACCCCCGTTCACCAGGCCGAGGAGGCTGCGCGGCCGACGGTCGCGGTGCGTCCCGGCGACAATGCCGTGCTCACGGCGTGGCTCGTCTGGGAGCCGGGTCGCGGCGAGCGGGTCTGGGCGCGCGTCGCGGGGCCCGACGGGGTGCCGCTCGTTCCAGCCGCGGCCCTGCACCAGACGCCGGTCGACTGCGTGCGTCCCACGGCGATCTTCGACGCCGAGGGCACGCCGTGGGTCTGCTACGCCGCCGCCAGCGGCCCGGAGCCCCCGGCCGGGGAGGTGGGCGTGTGGGCGCAGGCCCATCGCGAGGGCCATTGGGAGGCCCCGGTGCGGATCAGCCACGAGGGTCCCGCGGCGCATCCGGCTTTCAACCAGGAGGCCGCGGTCGCCGCCGACGGCGCCCTGGAGGTGTGCTGGCAGGGCCGTGCCGGCGAGGGGTTCGCGATCTTCCGTCGTCGCTACGAGGACGGGCAGTGGGGGGCGATCACGCGGGTGAGCCCCGAGGGCACCGGCAACGCGTGGGATCCGTCGATCGCCCCGCTGCCCGACGGGCGGCTCGCCGTCGTCTGGAGCGCCTACTCGGAGGGCTACCGGATCCTGCAGCGGGTGGTCGATCGCGACGGTCAGGGCGATCCGCCGCGGGCGCTCACCGAGGGCGCGGACTACGGGGTGCACCCGAGCCTCGCCGTCACCTCGACCGGCGAGCTGTGGTGCGCGTTCGACCTCGTGACCGTGCACGGCCACGGTGGCTCGGGACCGACCCAGCTCAAGCCCGCCGGCGCGACCGAGGCCCCGGGCGATCACCTGCACCGCGACACGGGCCGCTACATCCCCGCGGAGCTGCGACCGAACGTGTCCGCCCGCATCGCCGTCGTCCGGATCGACGACGACGGTGTCCGCGAGGCGGCGGGGGAGCTCGCGCCGGGGCTCGAGGTGAACCCCGCGGGGCTGCCCGTCCTGGTCGCCGACGCGAGGGGAGGTCTCTGGCTCACCTACCGGATCATGCGCCGGTTGCCGCTGCTGCACTACCACTGGGAGGTCGCCGCGCAGCCCCTCGGGCCCGACGGCTGGGGACCGGTGACAACGTTCGCCGGCAGCGACGCCGGCCTCGAGGAGCCCGCCCTCGCCGCCGACCCACGCGGCGGCGCCGCGCTCGCGTGGCAGGCCGACGACCGGTGCGCCCGCAGCCTCGAGTGGACCGAGGGTTTCGGCGGGCGCGAGCAGGCCGAGCGCCGAGCGCACCACGGTGAGGTCGTGTGGGACGCGGTCGCCGCTCCGGGGAGGATTCGCGAGGGCCGGGTACGGCCCGTCGAGGGGTCTCCGGCCGCGTCACCCGCGCCGGTCGCGGCGGTGCACGCCGACACGCGGACCGAGGTCCGCCCCTTCGTCGACGCCGAGCGGGAGCGCGTCACGGTCGAGACCGAGGGCGAGACGCTAACGCTGTGGTGGGGCGACCTGCACCGCCACTCGCTGATCAGCCGCTGCACCGCCGGCGACGAGCCCGCGCTCGACGACTTCTACCGCTACGCGTGGGACGTGAGCGAGTACGACTTCTGGGCGGTCACCGACCACGCCGAGAACACCAACGCCTACCAGTGGTGGGGGATCCAGAAGCTCGCGGACCTCTTCCGCGTGGACGGGCGGTTCGTGCCGCTCTACGGGTTCGAGTGGACGAGCTGGCTCGGGCACCAGAACGTCATCTACGGGGATGTGCCTCGCGGCGCGCCGATCTTCTCCGCTGAGGCCGAGTCCACGGACGACCCCGCGAAGCTCTGGGCGGCCCTGCGCGAGCACCCCGACCACCCGGCGATCACGATCCCGCACCACCCGGGCGCGGTGATGGTGCCCTACGACTGGAGCTACTACGACCCCGACTACCTGCGCGCGGTCGAGATCTTCCAGGCCTGCCGGGGCAACTACGAGGACGACGGCGCGTTCCGCCAGTACTCCGACGGCACGCTGACCGGGACCTTCACGCTCGACGGCCTCCGCCGCGGCCACCGGTTCGGGCTGCTCGCCTCGTCGGACCACGGCAACGGCGCGAGCTACGTCGGCGTGTACGCGCCGCGGCTGGATCGGGCCAGCGTCTTCGAGGGGCTGCACGCCCGGCGCACGATCGCCGCGACCACGCGGGGCATCGCGCTCGACTTCCGGGTCGACGGGGCGTTCCTGGGGGAGGAGATCGTCCGCGACGGGCCGGTGACGCTGTACGCGAGCGTGCGCGGCTACCGCGACGTCGCACGGCTCGAGGTGCTGCGAGAGGGTGAGGTCGTCGCCGCCCGCATCCCCGCACTCGACTTGCCGCAGGGGTGGCTCGCGGTCCCCGTGCGCGTCGAGTGGGGCCTCGCGGAGGAACCCACCGACTGGAGCGGGAGCCTGCGCATCGACGGGGGAGCGGTCCTGCAGACCCCGTACTGGAGCCCCGAGCTCACCGAGGTCGCGGACGACGCCGCCCACTGGCGGGCGTCTACCCACGCGCTCGGCGGAGGCGGGCTCTACGAGTCGCAGCGCGGCGGCGTGGAGCTGACGCTCCTCGGGCCGCCGACCGCCGAGGTCGTGGTCGAGACCGCCGGGGGCCTGCTCAAGACGACCCTCGGGGAGGCTGCGGCCGGCCCGGTGGAGGGCACGCCGCAGGGCAGCGGACGAATCGGCCTGCAGGCGGGTACCGGCGGGCTCACGAGCCTCGGGTCGGCGGACGCGACCCTCGACGCGACCGACGACCCCGCGGGCGGCTCGACGTGGTACTACGCCCGCGCGTTCCTCGTCGACGGCGAGATGGCCTGGTCCTCGCCGGTGTGGGTCGACCCGTCGGCGGGCTGATCGCGGGTCGCCTTCCTCGGCCCCGTCAGGCCAGCAGCCGCGCGAGGATCCACGCGAAAGGGGCCGCGAGCGCCGCGCCGAGGACCATCCGCACCTTCGCGCCGCGCACCGCGGCCGCGGTGGCCTCCGGGCGCGCGTCCTCGGGCTGCCCGGGAAAGCTGCCGGTCCGCCGATAGCGCAGGTAGGCGGTGCCGGTTCCCAGTAGCAGCGCGAGCCCGATCGAGCCGAGGAAGATGACGAACAGCTCCAGGTAACCCATCGCGGGACAGCCTACGCGCGAGTCGGGGTTCCCTCCGGGCTCAGGTGTCCTGGGCGGTCGCCGACATCGCGATCTCGCGCAGCAGCACCTCCGGTGGCTGGGCGAGGGCGTGCACGATCTGCCCGGCGACCGCCTCGGGGGAGAGGCCGAGCTCGGAGGCTCGCTCCCGCAGCCGGCGCGCGGCGTCGTGGTCGTCGCCCTCGAGCAGATCGGTCTCGACGATCCCCGGCGCGATGACGGTGACGCGGATCCCCTCCGCGTGGAGCTCCCGTCGCAGCCCCTCGCTGACGGCGTGGGCGGCGAACTTGGAGCCGCTGTAGACGCCCGCAGCGGCGTTGGGGACCCGCCGCCCCGCCTGACTCGACACGGTCACGAGGTCCCCACGGCCGGCCGACCGTAGGTGGGGCAGCGCGGCGTGCGCGACGAGCAGCAGCGCGAGGACGTTCACCTCGAGCATCGCCCGCCAGTCGGCGACGCGCCCCTCGCCGATAAGGCTCGGGCGCATCACCCCGGCGTTGTTCACCACCGCGTCGAGGCCTCCGAGGGCGTGGGCGGCGAAGTCGACGGCCTGTACGGCCGCCGCCTCATCGGTCACGTCCGCGGGGCAGGCGACGGCGCCGATCTCGTCCGCGAGCACCTCGAGTCGCTCGGCGCGCCGGGCGACGAGTGCGACGCGCGCACCCGCCGCGGCGCACGCACGCGCTGTCGCGAGCCCGATCCCGCTGGACGCGCCGGTCACGAGCACCCGACGTCCGGTGAGTGCGCTCAATTCCACCTCCTCGTCGCAGGATGTGCGTGCATTCTCCCACGAGGCCAGCGGCCTCCCGGTACCTCGGGCCGGGACAGTGAGCCCGGGCCGGGCTCACGGTGATCGCCGCCCGAGGAGTCGGAGCAGCGTCACCCTCACGTCACCTGCAGCTCCAACGCGCTGTCCACGAAGGGTGCCTGCTGGTCGGCGCGGGCGTCGTGGTTGGAGAGCACGGTCGTCCCGCTCGGCATCGGCGCCCACCACCGGTACGGCGCGGCCATGAGCTTCGACGCGTCCGCCAGCACCGTCACCCGCTGCGCGGCCTGCGCGGCGGCCTGCTTCCACGAGCTGTGCGGCAGGGAGGCGCAGTTCACCCCCCACTGCGGATGCACCCCGTCCGCGCCGATGAAGGCGTGGTCGGGCTGCACCAGCCGCATCGCCGACTCCGCCACCGGCCCCAGCAGCGCCTGGCTGATCGACCGCACCGCGCCGCCCACCACGATCAGCTCCATGTCCTCGTGCTCGCGCAGTACGTCCAGGACGCTCAGCCCGTTCGTCAGCACCGTCAGGCCGCGGCGACCGTGCAGTTCCGAGGCCAGCCGCGCCGTCGTGGTCCCCGCGTCGAGCACCAGCATGTCGCCGTCGCGGACGCTCGCCGCCGCCGCGGCGGCCAGTTGGTGCTTGGCGTCCACGTTGCGCTCGGCCTTCTCCCGCACCGTCGGCTCGCTGCCACGCAACGGCGCGGCACCCCCGTAGGTCCGCTGTGCCTGCCCCCGCTCGACCAGCACCCGCAGATCCCGGCGGATCGTGGCCTCCGATGCCTCAAGCCGCGCGCACAGCGTGGCGACCTGGACCTCGCCCAGCGCCAGCTCCGCGAGGATCCGCTGTCGCCGCTGCTCCGCCTGCATCGACCGCTCCTCTCCTGCGCCACGCCGGCCGCGCTCACGCCGGCCGCATCCTACGGACTCTTGATCGGCCCGATCACTCAGTCCTAGGATCCGACCGCTTCGTTCACGCCCCACCGAGCCGACCCCGGGAGGCGCCCGCATGGAGCTTCAACCGCTGCTCGCGCTGGTGATCGGCATCGCGATCATCATCGTGCTGATCATCCGTACCCGCATCGACGCGTTCATCGCGTTACTGCTCGCCGCGATCGCGGTCGGCCTCATCGCCGGACTGCCGATGGGCGCGACGACCGAGGCCATCGTCACCGGTTTCGGCAACACCCTCGGCAGCATCGGGATCGTGATCGGCCTTGGCGTGATGATCGGCAAGCTTCTCGAGGTCTCCGGTGGTGCCGACTCGCTCGCGAACGCGTTCCTGCGCGCCGTCGGCCGCGGCCGCGAGTCGTGGGCGATGGCCGGGACCGGCAGCGTCGTGTCCATCCCGGTGTTCTGCGACTCCGGCTACGTGATCATGCATCCGCTCGCCCGCTCGCTGTCGCGCACCGCCGGCAAGTCGTTCGTGATGCTCGCGCTGGCGCTCGGCGCCGGGATGACCATCACGCATCACCTCGTCCCGCCCACCCCCGGGCCGCTGGCGGTCGCCGGCATCCTCGACGTCGACCTCGGGACCCTGATCGTCGCCGGGCTGCTGTTCTCCATCCCGATGGTCCCCACCGTCGTCTTCTACGCCAAGTGGATCGGCCCCAAGCTCGACGCCGAGGTCGATGCCGAGGTCCGCCGCAAGGTCGACGAGGGCGAGAGCGCGCCGACCACCGACGGGGGTGGCACCGCCACGCAGACCGAGACCCGCGCCGAGCCCACGACGACCACGACCGCAGCGCCCGGCGCGCTGCGCGCCTTCCTGCCGCTACTCGTGCCGCTGATCCTCATCGTGGGCAACACCGTGACCGAGGCGGTCGCCCCCGAGGCCGGTTTCGCCGAGGTCGCCGCCTTCCTTGGCGACCCGGTGGTGGCGCTCATCATCGGCGCGCTGATCGCTATCTACGCGCTGGTGCCCGCGGCGACCGGCCGCAAGCAGGTGCAGAGCTGGTTGGGGGCCGGGGCCGCCTCGGCCGGCCTGATCATCCTCATCACCGGCGCCGGCGGCGCACTCGGCGAGGTGTTGCGCGAGTCCGGCGTCGGCGACGCGCTCGCCGAGGCCGTCCTCGACCTCGCGATCCCCGCCTACCTGATCCCCTTCCTCGTCGCGACGCTCGTCCGCTTCGCGCAGGGCTCGGGCACCGTCGCGATGATCACCGGGGCGTCGCTGACCGCGCCGCTGCTCGGCACCCTCGGGCTCGACCCGACCCTCGCTGCGCTCGGTATCCTCGTCGGCTCGATCTTCTTCAGCTACTACAACGACTCCTACTTCTGGGTGGTCACCAAGTTCACGGGCCTCGAGGGGACCGCGGCGCTGAAGGGATGGAGCGGTATCACCACCGCGCTGTGGGCGGTCGGGTTCATCTGTCTCACCATCGCCTCGTTCGTCCTGTGAGCCGCCTTTGAGCCGCCCCATCCGCGCTCCGGTCACGATCGTCGCCGACGACCTCACCGGTGCCAACGCCGCCGCTGGAGGGTTCGCCGCCCGGGGCTGGCGCGCGGCGACGTTGCGGGGCGTTCACGCTGCCGTCGAGCCGGCCGATGTCGACGCGGTGGTCTGCGCGGTGCCCACCCGCCACCTCGCCCCGGCCGAGGCAGCGCGGCAGGTCCGCACGACCTTCGCCGCGCTGGGCCCCCGCCCGCTGGTCGGCAAGCGGATCGACACGACGCTGCGTGGCAACGTCGGCGCCGAGGTCGACGCCTTGCTCGCCGCGCTCACCGGCGACCCCGACGACACGCGGCCGTGCCGCGCGCTCGTCGCCCCCGCCTACCCGCGGGCCGGGCGCATCACCGTCGGAGGGCTGCACCTCGTGAACGGCGAGCCGCTGGCCAGCACCGCGGCGGCCCGTGACCCCCGCGGCCCGGTGACCACCTCCCGCGTGCACGAGGTGCTCGCCTCGGGCACCGACCGCTCCGTCGGCGCGGTGGACATCGACACCCTGCGGGCCGGCCCTGACGTGATCCGCGACGCGCTCGCCTCCACCGACGCCGAGCTCATGGTGCTCGACGCGGTCACCGATGACGACCTCGCGGCCGCGGCCGCCGGTGCCGCTCGGCTCGCCGAGGAGGTCCGCTGGGTTCCCCGTCGACCCCGGCCCCCTGGCGGTCGAGCTCGCCGAGGCGCTCGGGCTGCGACCCGCTCTGCCGCCCGCACTGGTCGTCGCCGGCAGCGTCACCGAGGTCACCCGACACCAGCTCGATCGTCTCGCCACCCGCCCGGGGACCGAGTTGGTGCGTACTTCTCCGGCCTCGCTCGACGTCGACCGGGCCGTGGCCGAGCTGCTCGCCGCGTTCGACCGCGGCGCCCAGGTAGTCGCGCTGACCACCGCCGACGGCGACGAGCCGGTCGTCGACCTTGCCTCGGGTGAGGCCGAGCGCGTCGCGGAGTCCCTCGGCGCACTGGTCCGCGCGGTGCTCGACGCCCGGTCGATCAGCGGTGTGTACGTCACCGGCGGGGACGTCACGGAGGCTGCCCTCGACGCCCTCGACGCGACCGCGCTGCTGCTCGAGGCGGAGATCGAGCCGCTCGCGGTGCAGGGTCGCGTCGTCGACGGACCCTGGGACGGCGTGCCCGTCGCCACCAAGGGCGGGCTGATCGGCGGCCCCCAGACCGCCGCTGCGTGCGTGGACGCACTTCGCACCGCCGCCCGTGCGTACCCACGAACGGAAGGAGCACCGACCCGATGAGCACCCCTATCGTCGCCGTGACCATGGGCGATCCCGCCGGCATCGGCCCCGAGATCGTTGCCCGCTCGCTCGCCGACGTCGCCCCTGACGCGCCGCTGCGCCCCCTGGCGATCGGCGATGCGCCGGTGCTCCGCCACGCTGCACGGATCTGCGGCCTCGACGTCGAGGTCCGACCAATCACCAGCGTCGAGCAGGCGCGCTTCGAGCCCGGCACCCTCGAGGTTCTCGACCTCGCCATCACCGGCGACGACCTCGCCTTCGGGGAGGTCTCGGCGGACGCCGGGCGCAGCGCCGTCGCGGCGATCGAGACCGCCACGCGACTCGCGCTCGACGGCGAGGTCGCCGGCATCACCACCGCACCGATCAACAAGGAGGCGATCTGGGCGGCCGGCTCGTCGCACCTCGGCCACACCGAGATGCTCGGCGAGCTCACCGGCACCAGCAGGTCGGGAACCATGTTCGTGGTCGACGACCTGAAGATCTTCTTCACCACCCGCCACATGTCGCTGCGCGAGGCGATCGACCGGGTCACCGAGGACGCTGTGCGCCACGCCATCGACGAGTCGCTCACCGCTCTGCGGGTCCTCGGCCACGACGCGCCCCGCCTCGCGGTCGCCGCGCTGAATCCCCACGTCGGCGAGGGCGGGAAGTTCGGCACCGAGGAAATCGATGCCATCGGACCCGCGTGCGAGGCCGCGCGCGCTGCCGGCCACAACGATGTCTCCGGGCCGGTCGGCGCCGACTCGGTGTTCCACCAGGGACTGCAGGGCCGCTTCGACGGGGTGCTGTCGCACTTCCACGACCAGGGGCACATCGCTGCCAAGACCTGGGACTTCGAGGGCGCCATCACCGTCACGATCGGTCTGCCGATCCTGCGCACGTCGGTTGACCACGGCACGGCGTTCGACATCGCGGGCCAGGGCGTGGCCTCGCATCGCGGGTTGCGCGCCGCCCTCGCCGCCGCCGGCCGGTTCGCCCCGTACGCCGACCGGATGCGCGAGACCTACGGTGCATGAGCGGTCCTGAGGAAGCGTTGGGGGACGTCGGCGGCGGGCGACGTCTCGCGCAGCCCCACGTGCCGCAACCGCGTCTTAAACTGGCGCAGTATGACTCTTGGCAGTGTGTGCCATCCTCGCGCCTTTCGGTACTTCCCGCGCAAGGAGGACCTCGTCGGGCTGCCCTTCGAGGACGAGGTGGAGCCCTGGGTGCGCGCGTTCCGTGAGCGCCCGGCGGGGGAGCGGTTCGACGAGGCCGTTCGCGCCGCCGCGGGCGCGCTCGGTCGCGACCACCGACGCGACCCCGAGGCGTGGCGGCGCCGCCGAGCGCTCATCGACGGCGACCCCGCGCTGCGTGAACGGCGACGTGGAGCCGCGATGGTCCGCCAGCAGCGCCTCGCCGACGCGATCGCGGCACGTCTGACGCTCGATGTCGGTGACCCGCGGGTGCCGGCGCTCGCCGCGGGCGCGCTGGCGGCTTTCGAGGTCGCCAGCGCAGCCTGGGCGCGGCGACCCGAGGCCGAGCGGACGTCCGAGCGCTACGAGGCCGAGTTGGACGCCGCCCACCGCCGCCTGGCGAGCGTGGAGGAGTGCCTCACCACGCCGGTGGGGTGATTGTTGAGCCGAGCGGTCACTGGCCCGCACCGAGGGCCCGCACCAGCTCTAGTTTACAGAACGTATCTTATCGGGGTATTGGCGAAGCCGCCGGAAGCGGTGCATCCCACCTCGTTCTCCTCGGTCAGGACTCGACGTAGGCCGCCAGGTGTTCGCCGGTGAGCGTCGAACGGCCAGCGAGGAGCTCGCCGGGCGTGCCCTCGAAGACGATGCGGCCACCGTCGTGGCCGGCCCCGGGTCCGAGGTCGATGATCCAGTCGGCGTGGGCCATGACGGCCTGGTGATGCTCGATCACGATGACGGACGTGCCGCCGTCGACCAGCCGGTCGAGCAGACCGAGTAACTGCTCGACGTCGGCGAGGTGCAGCCCGGTGGTGGGCTCGTCGAGCACGTAGACGCCGCCCTCGGTGGCCATGTGGGTGGCCAGCTTGAGTCGCTGGCGTTCGCCGCCGGACAGTGAGGTCAACGGTTGGCCGAGACGCAGGTAGCCGAGCCCGACGTCCTCCATCCGGACCAGGATCTTGTGCGCGCCGGGAAGCTTCGCGTCGCCCTCGGCGAAGAAGGTCACGGCCTCGGCCACGGACATCTCGAGCACGTCGGCGATGTTGCGGCCACCGAACCTGTGGTCGAGCACGGAGGCCTCGAAGCGTCGGCCCTCGCACTCCTCACAGGTGGCTGCGATCGTCTCCATGAAGCCGAGCTCGGTGAAGACGACGCCGACACCGTTGCACATCGGGCACGCGCCTTCCGAGTTGGCGCTGAACAACGCCGCCTTGACCCCGTTGGCCTTCGCGAAGGCCTTGCGGATCGGGTCCAGCAGGTTGGTGTAGGTCGCCGGGTTGCTGCGCCGCGAGCCGCGGATCGCGGTCTGGTCGACGATGACCACTTCGGCGTCGGCCGGTATCGATCCCTCGATCAGGGAGCTCTTGCCCGACCCGGCCACCCCCGTGACGACGCACAGCACGCCCAGCGGGATGTCGACGTCGACGTCCTGCAGGTTGTGGGTGTCGGCGCCGCGGATCTCCAGCGTCCCGGTGGGCGTGCGCACCTCCTCCTTGAGGGCGGCCCGGTCGTCGAGGTGGCGTCCGGTGAGCGTGTCGCTGGCGCGCAGCCCGTCCACGGTGCCCTCGAAGCAGACGGTTCCGCCCTCCGTGCCGGCGCCGGGCCCGAGGTCGACGACGTGGTCGGCGACCGCGATCGTGTCCGGTTCGTGCTCCACGACCAGCACCGTGTTGCCCTTGTCCCGCAGCCGCCGCAGGAGGTCGTTCATCCGCTGCACGTCGTGGGGGTGCATGCCGATGGTGGGCTCGTCGAAGACGTAGGTGACGTCGGTCAGGGCGGAGCCGAGGTGGCGGACGAGCTTCGTGCGCTGCGCCTCGCCGCCCGACAGCGTCCCGGACGCTCGATCCAGCGAGAGGTACCCGAGCCCGATCTCCACGAAGGAGTCGAGGAGGTGCTGCAGACCGGCGAGCAGCGGCGCGACCGATGGCTCGTCGAGATCATGGAGCCAACCGGCGAGGTCGCTGACCTGCATCGCACACACGTCGGCGATGCTCTTGCCGGCGATCTGCGACGACCGGGCGGCTTCGCTCAGCCGTGTCCCGTCGCACTCGGGGCAGGTCGTGAACACGACCGCACGATCCACGAACTCCCGGATGTGCGGCTGCATCGCGTCGCGGTCCTTCGACAGCATCGACGACCGGATCTGCGGCACGAGCCCCTGGTAGGTCATGTTCGTGCCACCGATCGTGACCTTGGTGGCTTCACGCAACAGCAGGTCGTGTCGCTCGGTCTCGGTGTAGTCCCGGATCGGCTTGTCCGGATCGAAGAACCCCGACTCGGTGTAGAAGCGGACCGACCAGCCCCCTGCCTTGTAACCGGGCACGGTGATCGCACCCTCGTTCAGCGATCTGTCCTCGTCGTACAGCGCCGTGACGTCCACGTCGCTGACCGATCCGCGTCCCTCACAGCGTGGACACATCCCCCCGGTGCGGGAGAAGGTCGCCTTCTCGGCCTTGCCCTCCCCCCGCTTGATCATCCCCGACGCTTGCACCGAGGCGGTGTTGAACGAGAATGCGCTGGGCGGCCCGATGTGCGGCTCCCCGAGGCGGCTGAACAGGATGCGCAGCATCGCGTTGGCGTCGGTCACGGTCCCGACCGTGGAACGGGGGTCCGCGCCGAGCCGCTCCTGATCGACGATGATCGCGGTGGTCAGCCCGTCGAGGACGTCGACGTCGGGTCGCGCCGCGGTCGGCATGAATCCCTGCACGAAGGCGCTGTAGGTCTCGTTGATCAGCCGCTGTGACTCGGCAGCGATCGTGCCGAAGACCAGCGAGCTCTTCCCCGATCCGGAGACCCCGGTGAACAGCGTCAGTCGCCGCTTCGGCAGCTCGACCTTGACGTCCTTGAGGTTGTTCTCCCGCGCCCCTTGAACCCGGATCAGGTCGTGGTTGTCGGCAACGTGGTGCGTTGTCGACTGCGTGTGCGTCCGCTCGGCCGTGGTCATCCTGGTTCAGGGCCTCTCCTGGATACGGATCATGTTGCCCGCGGGGTCGCGCAGGGCGCAGTCCCGTGCGCCCCAGGGCTGGTCGGTCGGCTCCTGGACGACCTCGACGTCGGCGGCTTGCACCTGCTGGAAGGTGCTGTCGAGGTCCTTTGTGGCCAACATGAGGCTGGCGTAGGTGCCCTTGGCCATCATCTCGGTGATGGTGCGGCGTTCGTCGTCGGTGATGCCGGGTTCGGCGCCCGGCGGGTACAGGACGATGTTCACGTCGGGCTGATCGGGTGGGCCGACGGTGTTCCAGTGCATCCCGCCGTACTCCACCTGGTTGCGAACCTCGAAGCCGAGCGCGTCGCGGTAGAAGGCCAGGGAGGCCTCCGGGTCGTCGTGCGGCAGGAAGGTCGCGTGGATGCTGATGTCCATGGCGGTCACCTCACGTGGTTGGCGTCATTGGTGCCAGTCACGCTAGGCACGGCCCGGGACCGGCGCTTCTCGATTCCTGATCGGTCGCGTCACCCGCTTCGCGACGCACGGTGGCATCCCTGCGGTCACACGCGTCTCGGCCGCCTGCTGCCGGTAGACGCTCGGTGGCACGCCGACCAGTTCGGTGAAGCGCGTGCTGAACGTGCCCAGTGACGAGCAACCGACCGCGAAGCACACCTCGGTGACGCTGAGGTCGCCCCGTCGCAGCAGCGCCATAGCCCGCTCGATCCGTCGCGTCATCAGATAGGCGTACGGCGACTCGCCGTAGGCGCGCCGGAACCGACGGCTGAGGTGCCCGGCCGACATGTGCACGCCGCGAGCGAGGGCCTCGACGTCGAGCGGCTGCGCGTACCCCCGGTCGATCCGGTCGCGGACGCGGCGCAGCCGCGCGAGTTCGCGCAGGTGCTGCGTCGCAGCGGATGTGTCGGTCACTCGCGAGATGATGCCACGTCCCACCGGGATTGCCCAGCGAGCGGTCGCCGAACTCCGCGGTCGCCGAGCTCCGCGGTCGCCGAGCTCCGCGGTCGCCGAGCTCCGCGGTCGCCGAGCTCCTGCGACCGTCGCCTTCTCCTGCGCTGGAGCGCGCTCGAGCGGTTGCTCAGTCCTGGATCATGCGGATGGTCAGCGGATACTCCGAGTGCGGGACCCCCTCCCCCGCGGCTTGCACACCGCGCACCATACCGATGATCCAAACGATCAGGCCGATGATGACCACGGGGAGTAGCACGATCAGGCCGAGTCCGAGGGTCACGAGGCTCAGAACGAACGACGCGAGCACGACGATCAGCCACGTGAGGTGGAAGTTCAGCGCCTCGCGCGCGTGCGGTCCGGCCAGCGGGTCGTTGCGCCGAAGGGCGAAGACCACCAAGGGCCCCACGAAGGACGGGATCCCGAGCAAGAGCACCAGCGATGAGAGGTGGGCCACCTGCGCCAAGGTCCGGTCCCCGCCCGGTGGTGGACCTCCCAGTGGCTGGTCCCCTCCCGGTGGTGGACCTCCCGGTGGCTGGTCCCCTCCCGGTGGTGGTCCTCCCGGTGGCTGGTCCCCGGGCGGTGGCTGGCCCCCTCCCGGCGGCTGGTCCCCGGGCGGTGGCTGGTCCCCGGGCGGTGGCCCGGAAGGCGGCGGTGAGCTGCTCATCGCGTCCTCCACGCTCGGTGGTTGTGTCGTCGGTGCGCAGTCTCGCGGGGTTCGAGCCTACGCGAAGATCACGGCGGGTCCTGGGGCGGGCTGATCGCCCGGGCGGGACCGTCACGGGAGCGTCAGTGGGGCGCTCGGCGACGAATCCCGGATCGAGGCCGTCATCGTCCACATCGGGATCCTCGGGGTCGAGCTGCACCGCCCCGTCGATCCGCCAGCTGCCGTGCTCGAGCACGAGCTGGTAGCCGAGCAGCTCGTCGGGGACGCTGTCACCCTCGACATGCACGACGGCGTGTGCCCGGCTGCCGTCGTCGATGCAGGACGTCACCCGGTGGTTGTTCGAGTCGAGCACGGCGGGAAACGAGTCCTCGACGATGCGGCGCAATTCCGGCACGCTGACCGCGTCCCGAAAGCTGTCGCTCGCGAGATCCCACGCACCCTCCACGTCGTCGGCAGCGAAGGCAGCCAGTTGTTCTCCGATCACCCGCTTGACCACGCGACCCGTGCCGTCGTCACACACGTCTGCTTCGGCCTCGTGAGGGGCGGGCGGGCCGTCGGCCCGCAGCCGCAGCGGCTCCTCGTCGGCGGGCGCGCATGCCGCGAGTCCGAGGGCGAGGGCGAGCAACGTGGCGGGAGGTCTCAACGGGTGGTCCGTCCCCGCAGGCCACGGACGGCCTCGTGGTCGGTCGCCGGTTCCCAGGCCTCGAGGGGCCAACCGGTCGCGACGTCGCGCAGGCGCTCGATCTCGGCGAGGAACGCCGAGCGCCGCACCGTTCTCGCGCCGAGCGAGGCGAGGTGGCGGGTCGGCAGCTGGACGTCGATCAGCTCGAAGCCCCTCTCCCCCAGCCTCCGCACGAGGTCGACGAGAGCCACCTTCGACGCATCGGTGGCGCGATGGAACATCGACTCACCGCTGAACACCGCGCCGACCGCCACCCCGTAGAGCCCGCCCACCAGTCCGCCCTCGGTGTCCCAGACCTCCACGCTGTGCACCGCCGTCCTACCGACCGGACTGTGTCGCAGGGCATCGTACGCCTCCGCCATCTCGGGGGTGATCCAGGTGCCTTCGGGTCGGCCGCTGGCGCACTCGGCGATGACCGCGGCCGTGGCGGTGTCCGTCGTGCAACGCCAGCCGGCGCGCCGCAGGGTCCGCCGCAGCGATCGCGAGACCCGTAGGGCTTCGAGCGGCAGGACCCCTCGTGGATCGGGAGACCACCAGGTCGTCGTGCCCTCGACCGGCCATGGGAAGATCCCGCGCCGGTAGGCGGCCGCGAGGGTCGACGGGGTGATGGCGCCACCGAACGCGAGTGGTGCGTCCCCGGGCGCGAGACGCGCGTCGGGGAACTCGGTCGGCTCAGCAGCGCGATCGTGACGCACGACCCCAGCGTAGGCTGCCGAGCCGGCCGGGAGGGGGACGCGCGGTCCGACGGCTCGTTACCGGACCAGGGCGCGCAGGCCGTCGGCCACTACTCCCAGCGGAAGAGTTTGATGGCGGCCAGGAGCGCGACCACGATCGTCACCCCCAGGGCGACGAGGCGCGACGGGTTGGGTGTGGCGCCGGCCCACGCCTCCCCCACGGTCGTGGCCGCCGCGCCGAGGGGCGCGTACTCCCCCACGGTCACCAGCCACCCGGGCAGCGCGTCGACCGGACCGAACCCGCCGCTCAACGCCATCATCCCGAGGACGAACACGAGGCCGATGCCGATCGCCGCATTCGGGCTCGGGGCTACCGCCGCCACGAGCAGGCCCAACGAGAACATGGCTCCCAGCCCGAGAAGAAGCGCGATCGCGACCCGCCCAGGTTCTGGGGGGCGGCGACGCCGAACGCGCCGAAGCCCACGGCCAGTGCCAGCGCGAGTCCGATCAACGCCAGCGCGACCGAGAGGCGTTGCTGCTGCCCGCCGGAGAGGTTCTGGAAGTAGGTGCCACGCTTGTCCTCGAGGCCGAGGGCCCGCACGAGGTGGTCGGGATCCTCCCCCTCTCGGTAGAAGGAGCGGAACAGTCGCACCGCCTCCTCGGTCCGCAGCTTCTCGGGCAGCCGGGACTCCTGCAGTTGCGCTCCCAGGATCTGCCGGACCTTCGATCGCTGCTCGATCGGGTCGTGGCCCATCACGGAGACGCGGCCAGCATCCGGCTCCTCCAAGCCCTCGATGCACTCGACCGTGGTGGTCTTGCCGGCGCCGTTACGACCGAGGACGCCGAAGACCTCGCCGTCCTCGACCTGCAGATCGACGCCGTTGACGGCCACGGTGTCCCCGTATCGCTTATGCAGCCCCTCTACTTCGATGGCGGGCACGCTCGCTCCCCCGGCCAGATGGTTGGTCTCGTCCCGCGCCGTTGGATTCACATCCGTCGGTGGCGTCAAACATCATGAGTGAACTCGTAGATGCGCACACGCACCAGTAGGCACGACATTGTGCCAAAACATCGGCGGGTCTGGCACCCGCTCCTGTGAGACATGCGAGCGGGGGTGGTCCTAGCCGTCCGAGGAGCCGCCGATGGCGTGCGTTCCCCCGTCGCAGTGGATGACCTCGCCAGTCACCGCCGGCATCCAGTCGGACAGGAGGGCGCAGGCCACACGGGCGACCGGCTCGGGGTCGAGGACGTCCCAGCCCAGCGGCGCGCGCCGGTGCCATTCCTCGAACAGCTCGAACCCTTCGACCGATTTCGCCGCCATGGTCTTGACGGGGCCGGCCGCGATCAGGTTAGCGCGTGTGCCCTGGGGACCGAGGTCCCTCGCCAGGTAACGGTTGGCCGACTCGAGGCCCGCCTTCGCGACCCCCATCCAGTCGTAGCCGGGCCAGGCGAGCTGGGCGTCGAAGTCGAGCCCGAGGATCGATCCTCCGCCGGCGGCGCGCAGCTGTGAGGCGAGCGCGTGGGCGATCGCAACGTACGAGTAGGTCGAGATGTGCAGGGCCGTGCTGACGTCCTCCCAGGCCGCCTGCAGGAAGTTGCCGCCCAACGCTTCGGAGGGAGCGAACGCGATCGCGTGCACGATCCCGTCCACCGCGTCCCAGCGCTCCGCCAGCCGGGCGGCGGTCGCCGGGATGTGGCCCTCCTGGGTGACGTCCATCTCGAGCACGTCCGGTGGATCGGGCAGCTTGCGGGCGATGCGCTCGGTGATGCGCAGGGTGCGCCCGTGGCCGGTCAGCACGATCTCTGCGCCCTGCTCCTGAGCCATTCGAGCGATCGAGTAGGCGATCGACGTCTCGGTCAGCACGCCCGTCACCAGGATTCGTTTGCCGTTCAGCAACATGTGGTCTCCCGCTGCGCGTCGGAGGTAGGCGTCCGCACGTACCCGCAAGCACACGAGGCGGACGCGGCGAGTCGCGCGCCGCGACCGGGCACGACCGGCGCGTGGGTCGGATCAGACGGAGGTGAGGACGAGAACGGCGTTCTGGCCCCCGAAGCCGAAGGAATCGCTCATCGCGACATCGACCTTCTGGGAGCGTGGTGCCTTCGCCACGATGTCGAGTTCGATCTCGGGATCCTGGCTGTCGAGGTTCGCGGTGGGAGGGATCTCCCCTCGCTCGATCGTGAGCGCGGTGAACGCAGCCTCGATGGCGCCCGCGGCACCGAGTGCGTGGCCGGTCACGCCCTTGTTGGAGGTCACGACGAAGTCGTCGCGCAGGACCCGGCGGAGCGTCGCGGCCTCGGACGCGTCGTTGAGCGGCGTCGACGTGCCGTGCGCGTTGACGTGCTGGACGTCGCTCGGGGAAAGGCCCGCATCCCGGATCGCCTCGGTCATCGCCAACTCGGCTCCGTGGCCCTCGGGGTCGGGGGCGGTGATGTGGTGCGCGTCGGCGCTCGCTCCGTAGCCCGCAACCCCCGCGTGGCGGTGCGCCCCGCGTGCCCGGGCGTCGTCGTCGCGTTCGAGCACGAGGATGGCCGAGGCCTCGCCGGCGACGAAGCCGTCGCGGTCGACGTCGAACGGCCGCGAGGCGGCCTCCGGCTCGTCGATGCGGCTCGACAGCGCGCCCATCTGTGCGAAGCCGGCGATCGACAGCGGACTGAGGCTCGCCTCGGTACCGCCGGTGATCGCGATGTCGCAGGCGCCCGAGCGCAGCAGATCGCGTGCCGTCCCGATCGCCGTCGCTCCGGACGCGCACGCGGTCGCCGTGACGAGGTTCGGTCCCTTCGCCCCGTACTCCATCGCCACCTGGCCGGCCACCATGTTCGGGACGAGCATCGGGATCAGCATCGCGCTGACCTTGCCCGGCCCGTGCTCGAGCATGCGCGTGTGCTGTGTCTCCCAGGTCCACGCGCCGCCCATGCCGCAGCCGAGGACCACGGCGACTCGCGGCCCGTCCCACGTCTCGGGATCCAGGCCGGAGTCGGCGATCGCCTCCTTGGCCGCGACGAGTGCGAGCTGTACGAACCGGTCGAGTCGACGGACCGCCTTCTTGCCGAGCACCTCGCCGACGTCGAGGTCGGGCATCCGGCAGGTGATGTCGATCTCGAGGTCGGAGAGGTTGGGGTCCTTGGCGGCCGCGGAGCGACCAGCGCACAGCCCCTGCCAGCTCGCTTCGGTCCCCAGCCCCGCCGGCGTGACGAGGCCCAGGCCCGTGATGGCGATGTCGCTCACGCTTGCGCGCCCTTCTGCTCGAGGAGCTTGACGGTGTCCTGGACGGACTCGAGCTGCTCGGCCTCCTCGTCGGAGATGCCCACGCCGAGCTCCTCCTCGGCGGCGAGGGCGAACTCGACGAGGTCGAGCGAGTCGAGATCGAGATCCTCGAAGGTCGCCTCGGGCGAGACGTCGCCCTCCTCGACCCCGAACTTCTCGACGAGCACTTCCTTCACCTTGTCGTACACCGTCATGCTCGGGTCGGTCCTTTCTCCGCCTGTGGCGGTGGCGATCGGGTCGTGGTGGTTATGTCGGGTCGGGGGTGGGCAGATCCGGCCACGTCATGAGCGAGGATCCCCACGCCATGCCGGCGCCGAAGGAGGTCAGCAGTACCTGTTGTCCCGGTTCGAGGCTGGCGTCGGCCAGTGCGAGCGGGATCGAGGCCGCCGAGGTGTTGCCGTAGCGGCCGACGTTCGACACGCAGCGGTCCCGAGGGATCTCGAGGCGGTCCGCCACGGCCTCGAGGATGCGGGCGTTGGCCTGGTGGGCGATGAGGCAATCCACGTCGTCGACCTCGAGGCCCGCCTGCGCGAGGACCGCGCGGCTGGACGACACCATCCGGCGCACGGCCTGCCGATAGACCTCGCGGCCGTCCATCTGCAGGAAGTGGTGGCGGTTCTCGATCGCGTGGTCGTCGATCGGCTGACGCGTCCCGCCGGCCGGAACCTCGAGCAGGTGCGTCTGGTCGCCGTCGCTGCCCAGGTCGAACGGGCCCACGGCACCCGGCTCGTCGGCGTGCCCGGAGCGGACGACGACGGCACCCGCCCCGTCGCCGAAGAGCACGCGCGTGCTGCGGTCGTCAGGATCGACGATGCGGCTCATCACCTCGGCGCCGATGACCAGGACGCGGTCGGCCGTGCCGGTGGCGACGAGGCCGCTCGCGACCGGGAGGGCGTAGATGAAGCCGGCGCAGGCAGCGTTCACATCGAAGGCGCTCGCGTCGCCGAGCCCGAGCCGGCTGGCCACCTCGGGGGCGGTGCCGGGCAGCATGCGGTCCGGGGTGGTCGTGGCGACGATCACGGTGTCGACGTCGCCTCCCGCGGCCTTGAGCGCGTCGGCGCCGGCCTCCACCGCGAGGTCCCCCGTGGACGTGTCGGGGTCGGCGAACCGTCGCTCGGCGATGCCCGTGCGGGTGCGGACCCATTCGTCGTTGGTGTCGAGATGCTGCGCGAGGTCGTCGTTGGTGACCACGTGCGGCGGGACCGCGGTGCCGAGTGCTTCGACCACCCCGACGGGGGGGCGGGAGGCGCGGTGGGTGGATGCTGCGGCCATGTTCTCCTCGGAGGGAGCGGTCCCGTGGCGGGAGTGGTGAACGGCAGTCTCGGTCGCCCACGGACTCGTGCCAAGTGGCGGTCCCGTGGCCGCGGGCTGGCCGTGTCCACCAAGCGAGTGGGTGCACGGGGCCCACGCCCCAGCGTGTCAGTTCCTCACGCGTCTGCAGCATACGTCGCCGGGCAACGCGGACGAAAACGTGGGACCGCCGCTCTCGCCCGACCGTGGACGCGCACCGGATAGCTCGCCCTGGGCACGGGCAGAATGGCTCGTGGACACGGCCAGCGTACTGACGCTGACGTCAGTGTCAACATCGCCGACACGCGCGCTGAGCGCGCGGGTAGGCTCGCGGGCGCACCTCGTCGACGGGTCGCAAGGGAGCAGGATGCGGACCGACACACTGGCGACATCCCACGCCGAGGAATTGATCGAGGTCGTGACGAACCGTATGGCGACCCATCGGGTCGACTTAGAGCGGCTCCTTCGGATCCCCAGCGTCTCGGCGCCCGGATTCGATGCCGAGCCGGTGCGCCGGAGCGCGCAGGCGGTGGTCGACCTGCTCGCCGAACGCGGGGCCGACAACGCCGAACTGCTGGAGGTCGACGGTGCGCCACCGGCCGCCTACGGCGAGGCGTGGGCCGAGGATCCCGCCGCCCCCACCGTGCTGCTGTACGCCCACCATGACGTGCAGCCTCCCGGCGAGGAGGCCGCGTGGAGCTCTCCGCCCTTCGAGCCCACCGAGCGTGACGGGCGCCTGTACGGCCGCGGTGCCGCCGACGACAAGGGCGGGGTGCTCGTGCATGCCGCGGCGCTCGACGCGTGGCGCACCGTGGCCGGCGCGCCACCGGTGCACACGAAGGTCATCGTCGAAGGGGAGGAAGAGGTCGGCAGCCCGCACCTCGCCGAGTTCCTCGTCGCGCACGGCGAGCGGCTGCAGGCGGACGCGCTCGTGGTCTGCGACACGGCCAACTGGAAGGCCGGGGTCCCGACGCTGACGTACCTGCTCCGCGGCCTCGTCGACGCCGAGGTCACGGTGACCGCCACCAGCCACGGCCTGCACTCGGGGACGTACGGCGGCCCGGTGCCGGACCCGGTCGCCGGACTCGCCCGGCTGTTGGCCACCCTGACCGACGAGCGAGGGGCCGTGGCGATCCCGGGCTTCGGGGACGACGCGCGGCCGCTCACCGTGCGCGAGCGCGAGCGCATCCAGGAGCTGGCGTTCGACGAGGAGGCCTTCCGCCGTGAGGCCGGGCTCCGGGAAGGCGTGCCGCTGGCCGGTGACCCGGACCACCATCCGCTGGAGCGCCTGTGGACGCAGCCGGCGGTGGCGGTCATCGGTCTCGACGCGCCGGCTGTCGAGGGGGCGTCGAACACGCTGCAGCCGCAGGCGCGGGCGAAGGTCTCGGTCCGTTTGGCACCGGGCCAGGACCCCGAGCGCGCGCGCTCGCTGCTGTGCGAGCACCTCGAGCGTTCGGCGCCCTGGGGGCTCGACGTGGCCGTCACCCCGGGGGCGGCCGCCGCCCCGTTCACGCTCGATCCCGAGCAGCCGGCGTGCGTGGCCGCCGGCCGGGCGCTGAGCGCAGCCTTCGACGAGCCGCTCGTCCATGCCGGCTCGGGCGGCTCGATCCCGTTCATCGACCCGCTCGTGCGGGCGTTCGGCGCCGACACTCCCGTGCTGCTCACCGGGGTGGCGGACCCCGATACGCGGGCGCACGGCATCGACGAGTCGTTGCGCCTCGACGATTGGTATCGGGCGTGCGTGGGCGAGGCGCTGATGCTCGGCGAGTTCGCCCACACGCTCGGTGCCGCCGCGCCGAGCGGGACCCCGACCGGGGAGGTGCACCGGTGACCGCTCGCCGGTCGGACGAGTACGAGGCGGCCTACGCGACGCTGCTCCGAGCGCGTGAGGAGCACGCCGACCTGCTCGTCTATCGCGAGTTCCTCGACCGTGAGCGCCGTCGGCTGGACGCTTTCGCGGCCGAGACGCGCGAGGCCATCGACGAGGTCCCCCGCAAGCTGCGTCGCTCGGTGGACGCGACGACGAAGGGTCTCATGGAGGCCGTGGGTCGTCGACGCAGCGTGGTCGATGACGAGCGGCACCGCGTCGATGACCGGATCGCTGCTGCGCAGGCGTTCGTCGAGGAGCTCGAGGAGGAGGTGGCGGGTCTGCGAGGCTCCTGACCGACCCGCTCGCGCGTCAGAGCAGCCGCAGGCCGATCCCCAGCAGGGCGAGGGCCACGCCGCCGAGTCGCAGCGCGACGGTGAGCGCCCGTCGCGTGGGAGGGAGCAACTCGCCCGTCCCGGCGCCGAGCAACCCGAGCAGCGTGAGGGTGAACGCGACGTCGACGCGTTCGTCCCCCATGAGCGCGGGGACGGCGAGGCTGGCGACGACCAGCAGCCCCATGGCCATCACGAACAAGTGGGTCCAGGGTTTGCGGGGCCGGCCCGGGCCCAGCAGCTGCTCCTTCAGGCCGGGGGACGTCGGTGCCCGGTCCTGCAGCCGAGCCGACCGCTCCCCCGAGTGCTCCTCCGCCATCATCGGGTCCTCCGTCGTGGATCCGGCGAGCGGACCGTGGGATCTCTCGGGACGAAGGCTACCGACCGCCGTGGGGGCACATCGCGCCCGGTCGCGGGGTAGGGTCCCGCACATGCGTGCTGCGATCGCCACCCACGGATCCCATGACGACCCGCTCGGGGCCCTCGAGGTGCGCGACCATCCCGAACCGGACCCTCCGGATGGCTGGGAGGTCGTGCACGTTCGCGCCGCGAGCCTGAACCACCACGACGTCGCGACGCTGCGCGGCATCGCGACGTCACCGGACAACCTCCCCATCGTCCTGGGCACCGATGCGGCAGGGGTGACCGAGGACGGGCGCGAGGTCGTCTGTCACGCCGTGGCCCCCAAGCCGGGCACGGACGTGCCCGGCAGCGGCCCCCACGACGAGACCGATGTGTTCGGCCGCTTCTGTCTGCTGTCGGAGATCTTCGACGGCACCCACGCCGAGCGCGTCGCCGTGCCGCACGGCAACCTGCTCGCCAAGCCGCCCGAGCTGTCGTTCGCGCAGGCCGCCTGCCTGCCGACCGCGTGGCTGACCGCCTACCGCATGCTGTTCGTCAAGGGCGGAGCCCGACCGGGGCAGTCGGTGCTGGTCCAGGGCGCCGGGGGCGGCGTCGCCACCGCCGCGATCGTCCTGGGGCACGCGGCGGGCCTCCGGGTCCACGTCGCGAGCCGCCACGAGGACAAGCGCGCCCGAGCCCTCGAACTCGGTGCCGTGAACGCCGTGGAGCCGGGTGGACGGCTGACCGAACGGGTCGATGTCGTGATCGAGACCGTCGGCGAGGCGACGTTCGACCACTCCCTCAAGGCGCTGGCCGCCGGTGGCGCGGTCGTCGTGGCCGGTGCCACGACCGGACCCAATCCCCCGGCCGCGCTGCATCGCGTGTTCGCGAAACAGTTGCGCGTCCTCGGTTCGACGATGGGCACGCGCGACGAGTTCGAGGCGCTCATCGGCCTCCTCGCGGCGTCGGGGGCTCGACCGGTGATCGATGCGACCTACGGCCTGGAGGACGCCACGACCGCGTATCGGCGCATGGTGGACGGGGATCTCTTCGGCAAGGCCGTTCTGCTCCCCTAGCACGGTCGTCAGGCGGGTTCGCTGGCGCCGTCGTCAGGCGAGGCGGTCGGCCCGGGACGAGCCGGCCCCCTCGCCTGGTGTGTGGACTACTTGTCGCCGCTCAGGGCGAATCCCCGCGTGAACCGCTCCTGCAACAACATGAAGATGATCAACGGCGGGATCATCGTGATGATCGCCCCCGCCATGATGATCCCCCAGTGGTTGACCTGCTGTTCGCTGAGCAGCCGAACGAGGCCGACCTGAACCATCATCACCTCGGGGTCGGTCGCGGCCCAGCGCGGCCACAGGTACATGTTCCACATGTAGACGACGTCGATCACGGCGGACGCGCCGATGATGTTCCAGGACAACGGGACGAGGAACGATCGCAGGAACCGGAACGGTCCGACCCCGTCCACCTGCGCGGCCTCCACGAGATCGCGGGGGATGCGCAGGAAGTGCTGGCGGAACAGGAACGTTCCCGTCGCGGACGCCATGAAGGGCAGGATCAACCCCTCGTAGCTGTTCAGCATGCCGAGGTCCCCGACCAGGTCGAACAGCGCCCGGATGAGCGCCTCGGTCGGCATCATCAAGGTGAACAGCACCAGGGCGAACGCGAGGCCCTGGAAGGGGAACCGGAAGTAGACGAACGCGGTCGCGGCCAGCAGCGACAGCACCGTCTTTCCGAGGGTCACCGCCGCGGTGACGAAGATGGTGTTGCCCATCATCTGACCGAGACCGAAGCGGTCGAGCGCGGCCCACGCGTTCGTCACGAACTGGTCGCCGAGCGCGAGGCTCGTCGACACCGAGGTGCCCAGGTCCTGGGTGGACTTCGCGAGCGCCCAGATGATGGGGAAGACGAACAGGAACGTCGTCACCCCGAGCACGAGGTGCGTCGCGATCACCGCACTGCGCTTGGGTCGCATCAGCTTGCCCCCTACTGGTAGGTGACCCGCTTGCGGCCCTGCCGCAGCTGGACGACGGTGATGAACGCCACGGCGGCGAAGAGCAACAACGACTGTGCGGCCGCGAGGCCGATGCGGTCGTCGCGGAAGGCGTTCTCGGTCACTTCGTAGATGAGGATGCTCGTGGCGCCCAGTGGCCCGCCGCCGAAGACGTCAGCGACCGCGTAGGCGTCGAAGAACGCGAACACCGTGCTGGTCACGAGCAGGAACAGCGTCATCGGTGTCAGGAGCGGGAAGGTCACGTGCCGGAAGCGCTGCCACGGGTTCGCCCCGTCCACGAGGGCTGCCTCGAGCGTCTCGCTCGGCAGGCTCTGGTAGGCCGCCGTGTAGAAGACGAGGTTGAAGCCCACCCGGTTCCAGATGAGGGTGACGATGAGCACGACCTGCGCCAGCGTGCGGTCGCGGAACCATTCCGGCTGGATGCCGAACGGCTCGAGCACCGCGTTGACCATCCCGAAGTTCGGGTTGAACAGCGCCAGGAACACGATGCCGCTGATGGCCGTCGACAGGGCGAGCGGCCAGATCAAGAGCAGCCGGTAGACCCGGGCTCCGCGGATGTTCTGGTTGAGCAGGGACGCCAGGAGGAGCGAGATCGCGATCGTCGACACGATCACGATCGTCGAGATCACCGCGGTACGGACCACCGAGTCGTAGCTCGACGGGTCCGTGAAGAGCCGCACGAAGTTGTCGATGCCCACGAAGTTCTGCTGCTGACCGTAGAAGCGGACGTTGAAGAGCGACAGCCAGAACGTCCGCAGCATCGGGTAGTAGATGAACAGCGCGAGGATGATGATCGACGGCAGCAGGAACCACAGCGCGGCGCGGCGACGCGGGAACGTCGCCGCGTGCGTGATGGCGAACGCGCTGGCGGCGTCGTCCCCCGAGTCCCGCCGCTTCCTCCGTCCGGAACCCTCGGGGGGAGACGGCCGGTCGGCCGCCTCCCCCGCTCGGTGAGTTGCGCCATGTGGGCTACTCGACGTCGGCGTTGTATTCCTGCAGGACGCTGTCGGCATCCTGCTTCGACGCCTCCAGCGCCTCCGCCGGGTCGAGGCCCTCGAACATCGCGGCCTCGGCCGCGTCCAGCACGATCGACCGGATCTGCGGGAACTGCCCCATGACCGCGCCCTGCGTCGCCGGGCTCACCTCGGTCTCCTCGAGCTGGTCGAGAGCGGTCCCGAAGTTCGGGTTCTCGTCGAACCAACCCTCCCCTTCGAGCTCCTCACGGGACTCCGTGCGGACCGGGAAGTACCCCGTGGCCTGGTGCCAGGCCTTGTCCTGCTCGGGCTCGGAGAGCCAGTTGATGAACTCCATCGCCGCGGCGATCTCCTCCTCGGGCTGGTCCTCCAGCACGTAAAGGCTGGCGCCGCCGATCACGGTGCCGTGACGCTCGGCGTCGTCGGGAATCGGCAGGAAGGCGGTGCCGAGTTCGTTGTCGAGCTCCTCGAGCGAGTCCTGGTAGGCGCGGGTCGACGCGGTGGAGTCCACCGACATGGCGATCTGCCCGTCGGCCATCAGGGTGCGCGGGTCGTCCCAGTCCTCGCGGGCACCGGAGTTGATCCAGTAGCCCTCCTCGTCCATCTCCTGCCACCACTCCATGACCGCGACGCCCTCGGGGCTGTCGAGGAGCACCTCGTCGGCGCGGCCGTCACGACCGTTCTCGTTGTTCGCGAGGAGCCCGCCCTGGTTCGCGACCATCTGCTCGAAGAACCAGGCGTGGATCGGCATGCCGAAGCAGCCGTCGAGGTCGGTCTCCGCGATGATGTCGTCGCACGCGTCCATGATCTCGCCGAACCGCTGGGGCGGATCGTCAGGGTCGAGGCCGGCCTCCTCGAAGATGTCCCGGTTGACCATCATGATCGGGTTCGAGGAGTTCCACGGTGCGCTGTAGAGCCCGCCGGTCTCGTCCGTGTAGTAGCTCGAGACGGCCGGGATGTAGTCGTCCGGGTCGATCGCACCCTCCTGGTCGAGCTCGTGGATCGGCGCGAAGATCCCCGAGTCGCGAGCGATCTGGGTCCCGATCTCGTAGAGCTGCGCGATGTGGGGTGCCTGGTCGGTGCCGGCTGCGCTCACCGACTGGTCCAGGACCTCCTCGTAGGTCCCGCGGTTCTGGGCGTTCACCACCACGCCGTCGGTCTCTTCGCTGTAGGCCTGGGCGAGTTCTTCTTCGATGAAGATCTCGTCGTCGCCACCGAGGCCGTGCCAGAAGTCGATGACGATGTCGCCCTCCTCGCCGCCGAGGTCCTCGGGCTCCACGTCCTCGTCGGGGTCGTCGTCCTCGTCTTCGTCGGCGACGGCCTCCTCCTCGTCCTCCTCATCGTCCATCACGTCTGCAGGTTCCTCGTCGGCGCCTTCACCGCAGGCGGCCAGGAACAAGGCGAGAGCCAGTGTGAGCCACAGCACACGCTTCATCGGCGAGATCCAATCTTTTCCGGGGCGTCGACCTGTGCCGGTCGGCGCGGTTGCCTGGGGTCCCCGTCCGAGGACGGTAGGAGCCCGTCGTAACAGTCCCAGAGCCGCAAGGCAAATGGGAAGTGTCCGGCAGGTTAACTGAGAATTAACGTATGGCCGGTGAGGCCCGTCCGACGTCGCGCGCGGGGGCCCTCGCCAGACGAAAGGCGCTCGACCTGCCGGGTGGGTCCTGCCCCGCTATCGGGACCGGGTCGAGGTGGTGAGCCGGGTGCGCACGGCGTCGTGGATCAGCCCGTTGGAGGAGAGGATCGTCCCGTCGCCGTGAAGGACTCCCTCACCGCTCCACGTGGTTGCCCGACCCCCGGCCTCCTCGATGAGACACACCAGCGCGGCGCGGTCCCAGATGGCGAGATCGGCTTCGAACGCTGCCTCAGCCATCCCCCCTGCGACCAGCATGTGCATCCAGAAGTCGCCCATCCCGCCGGTCTTCCACGAGTCCGTGGCCAGCTCGCCGAGGCGTTCCCACAGCACGGGATCGTCCCGGAGGAACTCGAGGCCCCCGTGTTGGAGGTGGGCGTCCTCGAGGCGCTCGATCGCGCTGACCCGCACGGGTCGGCCGTTGCGGCGTGTGCCGAGACCGGTTCCGGCGTCCCACCGTTCGTCGAGTGCCGGCGCGCTCGCGACGGCGACAACGACCTCATCGTGGACGACCAGAGCGATGAGGGTGCCGAAGACCGGAACGCCGCGTAGGAAGTTCTTGGTGCCGTCGATGGGGTCGATCACCCATGTCGGCCTCCCGGCCTCCAGGGCGCCGCCCTCCTCCTCCCCGAGGATCGCGTGGCCGGGCAGGCTCCTCGCGATCCACTCGCGCAGCGCCGTCTCGATCTCATGGTCGGCCGCGGTCACGGGAGAGCCGTCGGGCTTGGCGGACGCCGCCACCGGGCCGCCGAAGTACCGGCGGGCGATCTCGTCGGCGGCATCGGCCATCGCGAGCGCCTCGCCGCGCAGCCCCGCGATGTCCACGGACTACTGGTCCTCGACGACGTCCTCGAACCGCAGCACGAGGTCGTTCGGTTGCACCGTGAGACTGAGATCGTCGCGAGGGGCCCAGAGGGGGATGCACGGGCCCTGCCCCGCGTGCCCGCAGAGGCAGACGACCAAGGTCCCCGAGGGGTTCATGCCGATGAGCTGTCGCGCGTACGACAGCAACTCGGTCATGGACGAGGTTCCACCGGTGCGGCGGTAGTACGCGTTCGCCCATCGCGACTCCGGTCGGCCGTAAACCGCCAGCGCGGTGCCGCGCTTCAACTCGGCCACGTCGTCCAGCCGCTCCGCGCCGGCCAGCACTTTGTCCTGGCTCGCGGCCTTGCCGACCCTGACGGCGGCAGCGGGTTCGCTCAGCGCGCCGGGCAGATCGGCGAGCTCGTAGTTGCCGGCGGCCTGAGCGGCCTTCTGGCGGTCCACGGCCACGCGGTAGACCTGGTCGTTCTTCGTCGCCACGCCGTCGCACCCTTCAGTCGGTCGCTCCGTGCCCCCGTAGTCTAGCGAGACGGCCGATCGGGCCGGGCACCGGTGTCAACAGGCGCCGTTGCCCGCTTTCTGTTCGGATCCCTTGACGACTACGGTGAGCAAGTGCATGGTGACGCTCCGGGGAGCCGCCAGCGACGATCCCGCCCGTCTCTGGCCGGCCCAGGCGCGGCGACCGTCGGATTCGTGGGGGACCCGCGGTCGCCGCGCCACTTTCACGCTCCAGGGCCGCGCCCGCGGCGATGTGGCACATCACAACGAGTGTGCACACTGACGGTGTGCTGACGCGCTCGCGCGCGCGAGCGGCAAGGAGGGCCCGGATGCGGAGTCTGCTCTACAAGATCGCGCGGCTCATGGGCGACTACCAGGCCGTCAAGAAGGGCCGGGTGGGCCGGCGTGTCGGTCGCCGTGTCGCGGGCCGGGCCACCGGAAAGGGCCTTGGCAAACTCTTCCGTTGAGTGTGCTCCCGACGGGATTCGAACCCGCGCCGCCGGCTTGAAAGGCCGGTATCCTGGACCGCTAGATGACGGGAGCGCAGAGGGCAGCGTACCTGCCCACCCGTGCCGTCGTCAGCTTCTGCGGCGCCGCGACGCGAGCACCTGGAGCAGACCCAGCGCGAGCGCGAGCGCGATCACGGGCCACTCCCCGAAGCGGACGAAGGGCGTCGCGCCGTCGCGCAGCTCGAGCGTGCCGACCAGCTCGTCCGCGGCGTACAACTCCGTCTGTGCCGGTTGCGCGCCCCCCGGTTCGATGATCGTCGAGCGGCCGGTCGTCGCGGCGATCGCGGCTCCACGACCGGTCTCGGCGGCGCGCAACCTCGCGGCCTGCAGGAGCTGATCGCTGACCGGCGCCTCCTCGTAGCTCGCCTGGGTGGTGAGCGCCGTGAGCGCCTGCGTGTCCGCGGCGCTGTCGCGCACGAGCCGCGCGAAGGTCACCTCCCACGAGACGACGGTCCCGAGGCTCACGGCATGGTCCGGCACCGCGAGCTCGCCCGGCAGGCCCCCGGAGACCATGTCGGTGGGCACGAGGTCGCCGACGTTCGCGATCCACCCGAGCGCGTTCCGGAACGGGACGTACTCGCCGAACGGCACGGCGTGACGCTTGGCGTACGCATCGACCACGGTGCCGTCGGGCTCGTAGAGCACGTTGCGGTTGTAGAAGCGGTCGGGTTCCTCGGGCGAGCTCGTGCCCGCGAGCAGCGGAGCGGGCAGGTCCCCGGCGGCCTCGTGCAACGCGGCGCCCGCTTGTTCCGGCGTGGCCCCGCGCAGCACGCCCTCCCCCCACAGCAGGAGGTCGACGTCCTCGTCGAGGCGCCCGACGGCCGCGATGTGGTCGGCGAGCAGTTCCTGCCGCATGCCGGGGCACTCGGCGGCGTACTCGCCGGGACAGGGATCGTCGACCTGGATGATCGCGACCTCGAGGCTGCCGACGTCCTCGGTCCAGTCCGCCGCTCCGATCGCGGCGACCGAGCCGGTGGCGGCCAGGGCCAGGATCAGCGGGACGAGCGCGCGCAGCGGACCCTCGCCCCACCATTGCAGGGTCGCGGCGAGGGCGGCCGCCACTGCGACCAACAACCCGGTCAGCCCGAGCGTGCCGACGATCGCGGCTCCCTCGCGCACCGGGAACTCGGCGCTCGACAACCCCAGCTGACCCCATTCGAACCCGCCCATCGGTGCGCGCGCCCGCAGGGCCTCGACGAGCGTCCACGTCGCCGCCACGGCGACCGTCCAGCCCAGTGGGCCGAGCCGACGGGCGGCCACGGTGGCCGCAGCGCCCGTCAGGACCCAGAAGGCCCCCTGGATCGGTGCGAGCGCGAGATAGGCCAGAACCTCCAGCTGCAGCGCCCACGCGAACACCACGCCCGCGAAGGCGACCCCGTAGGCGAGTCCCGTGATCGCGCCGCGGCCGGCCGTGCCGGACGCAGCGCACGCCCCGAGCCCCACCGCGACGCCGAGGAGGGCGAGCGGCGCGAGGTCGCTCGCCGGGAACCCGGTGCTCGTGAGGACCCCTCCGAACGCCGACAGCGGTACGAGGACCCACAGGGAGCGGGCGGGGCGACCGGGCCCGGCGCCCATGCCTGCCGGACGCGCCGCCGAGAGCGACTCAGCGGTCATACGCAGTCAAAGCAGATCTGCTCCTCGGGATCGGCGAGCTGCGCCTGACGCTTCACGAGGAAGCAGGACAGACACGTGAACTCGTCCTCGCCGGCCGGGATGTTCGTCGGTGAGGAGCGGGGTGCCTCCCCGACCGTCGCGAACTCCTCCTCGAGGTCCTGCTCCCGCGCAAGGATGACGTCGAGCGACTCCTCCTCCTCCTCGGGGGCGTCGTCGTCATCGAGATCGTCGCTGTCGTCGGCGGTGCTCGTGGATCCTTCGTCGGACTCCTCGTCCTCGGTGGTCGTGTCCGTGTCCTCGCTGTCGGGGAGCTCGTCGATCTTGTCGATCTGCTCCAGACCGCTGAGTTCATCCTCCTGGTCGAGGTCAGTGAACTCTTCGTCGCCGATGTCGTCGGGTGTCGACATGCCCGCTCCGCTCGCCTCTCAGTAGGTGCGGCTTCCCGAGCCCTTCGGGCTCCGCCGGTTCGTCCATGCTGGTCGTGTCAGGGTCGGCCGAAACCCGTCGGCCACAACCCTCACCGGGGTTGCCCCGGCGATGGGGGTGGGCAAACGCATCAGTGTGCCCGCGTGTTCCCGACCGTGTCGCGTGTGGTCCTTCGGCGCGCTCGCCGTGTGCCCGTCGTCCACGCTCCCGGCTTCCCGTGGGGGTGGAGGGGAGATGGGCAGAGGTCGACGGGCCCCGGGATGGCCCGGGGCCCGTCGGCGCGAGCATGGACGACCGTTGGCACCGTCGCGGGAAACGGGCACTCCCACGCGTTCTCTACTGAGCCGTCCGTTGCCCGTCCCGGTCGCACCGGGTACTCGGCACTCATGATGCCTTCAAGCTCCGTTGCACGCCGCCGCCTCGGCCACCCTCGGATGCCCCCGTGGGTGGCGGGTGGCGAGACGAACCCGTCGGCGTGGTGCGTGGCCCCAATACGGGCGAACCCGTACGCCACGAGGCGGGACCGTAGGCCTCGGACGAGGCGCCGTCAACCTACTCGCTGGCGCCTGTGACCTGCGAGGAAGGGGTGAACATCGAGGTCACCGGCCGACCGATCGAACCCGTTTCGCGTCCGCTCTGTGGCCCGGTGGGTCAGGGCTAACGTTCGCTTCGGCGGTAGGCCGTCGCGAGGGCGTCCGCGTACTCGTTCCAGCGCGAGCCGGCGTGGCCACGGATCCATCGCAGCTCGATCTCGGGGCGGGCCGTCGCGCGCTCGTACAGGGCCTTCACGAGGTCGAGATTCTCGACCTCGCCGTTCTTGCGGCGCCACCCCCGCGCCTTCCAACCCGGCGCCCACTTCGTGATGGTGTCGACCGCCAGGCGGCTGTCGGTGAACACGGTCACGGCCTCGCCCGGGGGCACGAGGTCGTAGCCGGCGATGAGCGCCGTGAGCTCCATTCGGTTGTTCGTGGTGTGCGCCTCCGACCCGCAGGCCTCGTCGACGATCTCGCCCTCGAGGACGTAGACGGCCCCCCAACCCCCGGGCCCGGGGTTCGGGTCCGCCGCCCCGTCGGTGAAGACACCGGTGTCGGGCCCCTCGTCGAAGTGCTCGAGGACCTCCGCGGTCGTGCGGTCGGCTTCCCGGCTGCCACCGCGCCGACGCGCGCCACCCTGCTTGCTGGGGGCCCCCTTGGGATCCGCGCCGCCGGAGCCGCCGGCGCGTCGACCGTGGCACCGCCGACAGCGCGCGGGGCGCCAGTTCGGGTACTGCGCGACCACCCGGTCCGGCAGGGTGAACGAGGCCCCGCAGTCGGTGCAGACGAGCGGTTCGGTCATGTCGGCGTTCCCACGGCTGTGCTCCTGGTCTCTCAGGCAGGCGACGTTGTCGAGGCGGCTACACGATGCCGTGCGCGACGCCGACGAGCAGCGGCGGCAGGCTCCCGGCCATGGCGGCACTGGCGATCGTCCAGACGACTCGTCGTCGCGACGGCAGCTCGTCGGCGGCGAGGTCCAGCAGGCCGGCGAGCACGAGCCACCCGGCCGTGACCATCACGCCGAACAGCAGCCCCACCAAGGCGGCAAGGCCGCCGGCGCGGCCGCTGCCCCCGAGCCCCACGACGCCGGTGACGAGCAGGCCACCGACGGTCAGGGCCACGAGTCCGCCGGCTCGCCGCGCGCGCCGAATCACCTCCGTGTCCCGTGAGGGACCCTGCGGGACGTCACCATCGTTCGACGGGTGCGCCGGGACGCCGTCGGGAGGGTCCACAGGGTTCCGGGTCATCGTGGATCGAGCAGGCCGCGGGCGATCACGAGCCGCTGGATCTGGTTGGTGCCCTCCAGGATCTGCAGCACCTTGGTCTCGCGGAACCATCGTTGGACGGGCTCGTCCGCGCGGCAGCCGGCTCCCCCCAACAGCTGGACCGCGTCGGTGGTGACGCGCATCGCCCCGTCGGTCGCGGTGAGCTTGGCCATCGCGGCGAGCTGGCCGTAGGACTCCCCCCTGTCGCGGCGGGTCGCGGCGTCGTGGAAGAGGGCGCGCGCGGCGGCCACTGCGGCGGCCATGTCCGCGAGCATGAACTGGACCCCTTGGAAGTCGCTGATCGACTGGCCGAACTGCTCGCGTTCCCGTGCATGGTCGACGGCACGGTCGAGCGCGGCCTGAGCGACCCCGACCGCGCACGCCGCGATCCCCAGCCGCCCCCCGTCGAGGGCCCGAAGGGCGATCGGGAAGCCCTCGCCCTCCTCGCCGAGGAGGTGATCGGCGGGGACCCGCGCGCCGTCGAGCACGAGCTGGCCGGTGGGCGAGGCCGCGAGTCCCATCTTGCGTTCCGGCGGTGGGAAGTGGAGGCCCGGCGTGTCGGCGGTGACGAGGAACGCGCTGATGCCGCGCGTCCGATCGTTGCTCGTCCGGCACAGCACGACGTAGACGTCGGCCGCCCCGGCATGGGTGACCCACGCCTTCGTGCCGGTGAGCACGTACGCATCACCGTCCCGCTCCGCGCGCGTGTCGAGCGCGGCCGCGTCCGAGCCCGATTGGGGCTCCGAGAGGGAGTACGCGGCGAGACGGCGACCGGTGAGCAGGTCGGGCAGGATCATCTCGCGCGGGCCAGGGTGGGCGTGGCGGAGCACCACGCCCGTGGCGAGGTGGTGGACCGACAGTCCCATCCCGAGCGCGAGGGCGCCGCTCGCGAGGGCCTCGATCGCGCCGAGCGTCACCGGGGTCGGCGCGCCTCCTCCCCCCTCGCCACGATCGAACGGGAACCCCGCGAGGCCGAGGGTCGCGGCCTCGTCGAAGAGGTCACGGGGGAACCGCCCGCGCGCCTCGTCAGCCTCGGCGCGCGGCGCGACCCGCTCGCGCACGAACTCGTGCACGCGCGCGAGCAGGGCGGTGTGTCGGTCGGTGTCGGCGCCTGGCCGGGTACCGGTCACCACCGTCGCCTCCTCGCCTGTGTCGCTCGCGTCAGTGGGCTCGCGCGGCTACCGCCGGCTGCGTGCGGCGGGGTGCGCGGTCCAGGCGGTTGAGCACTTCGGCGCCGTCGTCGGTCACGACGACGATGTCCTCGATGCGCATCCCGAAGCGGTCCGGGATGTAGATGCCCGGCTCGATGCTGAAGGCCATCCCCGGTTCGAGCGCTGACTCCCGGCCCTCGACCAGGTAGGGCTCCTCGTGCTCCTCCAGGCCGATCCCGTGGCCGGTGCGGTGGATGAAGTAGTCGCCGTAGCCCGCGTCCGCGAGGTGGGCGCGGGCGACGCGGTCGATCTCGCCCACCGCGACGCCGGGGCGCACGGCCTCGGTGGCGACACGCTGGGCATCCTCGAGCACCCGGTGGGCCTCGCGGTAGCCCTCCGGCTCCCCGGTCTCGCCCACGAGGTAGTTGCGCGTGCAGTCCGAGCAGTAGCCGTCGACCGAGCCCCCGATGTCGACGACCACCGGATCCCCTTCGGCGAGGATCCGATCGCCGCTCTCGTGGTGCGGGCTGGCGCCGTTTGGGCCGCTCGCCACGATGACGAACCGCACGTCGTCGTGACCCTCCGCGACGATGCGGTCCGCGATCTCGCGGGCGCACTCGGCCTCGCTGCGTCCCGGGCGCAGGATCTCGGGACACGCCTCGTGAACCCGGTCGATCGCGCGACCCGCTCGGCGGAGAGCGTCGACCTCCGCGGCCGTCTTGCGCATCCGCAGCTGCGCGGTGACCTCCGAAGCCAGGCGCCAGGAGGCACCGGGCAACGCCTGCTGCAGGCCGAGCACGAACATGCCCCAGAGGCGGTCGCCGATGGCGAGGCGGTCGCCCGCGCCGTCGAGCAACCCGGCGACGAGCGCGTACGGGTCGTCGGTCTCGTCGTGGACGGCGAGTCGCAGGTTGTCCGGGAGCCCGGCATCCTCGGCGCGAGCGACCTCCAATCGCGGCACCACGAGATGGTGTGCGCCGTCGGCGCGGGCGACGAGCAGCGTGAGGCGTTCGAGCGGCAGCGCGTGGTACCCGGTGAGGTACTGCAGGTCGGCACCGGGCCCCACGAGGAGGGCGTCGATGCCCGCCCGTTCCATCGCGGCCGCGGTGCGGTCGAGCGGGACGTGGGCCACGGGAGGACTCCTTGGGGTCGCGACCGGTGCGGCGCCATCGTATCGAGGGCAGGCCGAGGCCCGGGCCCGGGTGCCCCCACAGCGGGCGGGCGCCCTACACCGAGATGCGCAGGATCCCGGGGAGCAACGAGAAGCGGGCGGGCGTCCTGCCCAGGAGCTCGCCGTCGGCCTCCACCCGCCGTCCGGCCGGCTCCGGCACCGCCACGAACGGGGACTGCCATTCACGGATCTCGGGGTGGGGCAGGTGGCCGCCCCGATACAGCTGGGGGGTCAGCGTGAAGACCTGGCTCCGCTGACCCGTGAAGGCGAGGACGTTGAACCGACCGCTGTCGGGCAGCGCGCGCGGGGCCACGCGCATCCCGCCCCCGAAGAACTGGCCCTTCGCGATGACGAGGTCGACCAGGTCGACGGTCTGCTGGCCGTGGCGGATCTCCACGACGGTGGGTTGCCGGTCGACCCCCCTGATCGCGCCCCACGCGGCGAGCAGGTAGCGCACGCGGCCGAGGCGGCGCGGCAGACGGCTCGCGAGGTGGGCGACCTCCGCGCCGTACCCGACCTCGGCGAGGTTCACGAAGTACCGCCGCGCCGTACCGCCGTCCTCGTTCGTGGTCTCGGCGACGCCGAGGTCGGCGCTCATGGTCGTCGGGTCCAGGAGCCGCCCGACCGCCTGCTTCGGGGGGAGGCTCAGCCCGAACGTTCGGGCGTAGTCCCCCCCGTGCCCGGCGGGCACGATGCCGAGCACCGCGTCCTCGGCGACGGGCTGGTCGTCGGCCACCATGCCGTTCACGACCGCTTGGACGGTGCCGTCGCCCCCGACGGCGACCAGGTGCCGCCAGCCCTCGTCGAGGCTCTTGCGGGCGGCTCGCTCGGTGCCCGCCCGATCGGCCTCCTCGATGATGTCCGCGTCGGCCCCGCGGGCGCCGAGTTCGTCGCGCAGCGCCGAGGCGACCGCCCGCGCGCGCCCGGCCCCCGCAGTGGGGTTGACGAGCAGGCGGAACGGGCCCGGCCGGCTCATCCGGGTTCTCCGACAGCGCAGCAGGACCGTGTGGTGGGGCGGGTCCTGCGGGAACGGCAGACCGGGCTGGTGGTGTCGTCCACGGTGGCGGCTCGCAGTCGTCAGCTCGGCGGGCCGGCGGCGTGCCGGCCCGAAGGGTACGCCGGCAAGCCTAGAGGTCCGCGGCGACGACGCCGCGCACGATGGCTCGATGGGCGGCTTGGGACGGGCTGGCGAGGCCGGTGTCGGCGTCGCGTAGCTGCCGAAGTAGGTCGGCGACCCGCTTCGTGCCACGGACGAAGTCCCCGGGGGTGAGCTCGCTGCCGTCGAGCGCCGCGTCGAGGTGCGCGCCGCGCGCCCAACGGTGCACCACCTCCACGAAGCCGGGGTCGGGTTCGCGCGTGACCGGGAGCCCGGCCGCCTGCTCGTGTTCCGAGAGCCGCTGCCATCGCTCGTCGATCGCGTCGAGGACCTCGTCGACCCGTGCCGTGGGCGAGGCCACCGGCGGGGGGTCCTTCATGCGGGTCTCGTGGACGAACACGCTCGCGACCGCGGCGAGCTCGGCCGGATCCAGGTCGGTGAGCAGCCCGGCACGCAGACACTCCGCGAGCAGCAGGTCCGCCTCGAGATGCAGGGCCGCGAGCGCCAGCCCATCGTCGGTCGGCCGTGGAGCCTCCTGCGGGCCGTCGAGGTACCCGTGGTCACCGAGAACGCCCACGATGCGGCGGAACGTGTCCACGAGCGAGTGCGTGTGGCGAGCGACGCGCCGCTCGATCTTGGCCGTGTCCCGCTCCAGCTCGTCGTAGCGGTGCGCCCACACCTCGATCTCCGATCGGGCCGGGTCGTGATGCACCGGGTGCTCGCCGATCGACTCGCGGAGCTCCGCGATACGGGCTTGCCGTTCGGCCTCCTCCGCATCGGTCTCGGGCAGGGTGTCGCCGTTCCCGGCGTCCCCCGGGGACCCGACGCGGGGCGCCGTCTCCACCTGTCGGAGCGCGTTCGCGACCTGTTTGCGGTAGGCGGGCTGGCGGGGTCCTCCGGCGTGTGGCAGCGGGACCCTGCCGACGCGCTCGGGCGGCCCGTCGAGCTCCCGCGGGCCCAAGCGGACCAGCTTGCGATCGGTCGTGACCGCTTCGGCCAATGGCGTGCCCGACTTCGTCCAGATCACCCGTACCACCGCGACGGGCGTGTCGTCCCTGCGACCGGGGGGTCGCACGACCTCCCCGGGGGCGAGGTCGGCCAGCGCCTCGGTGATCGCCCGTTGCCGCGCCTCGCGACGCGCCTTGGCGCCGGCCTTCTCGAGGCGGCTGAGCTCTCGGCGCAGCCCCCAGTAGTCGGGGAAGTCCCCGTAGTCCGAGACGAGGTTCTCCGCGTAGCCCTCCAGGGCCTCGCGGTTGCGCTCGATGCGTGCCTCGTCGTCGACGACCCGGTTGCGCGCCTGCCACTGCGCGAACGAGGCCTCGAGCAGCTGCTCCGCGCCCGCGCGGTCGTGACGGCGCAGCAGGTTCACCGCCATGTTGTACGACGGCTGGAAACGGCTGATCAGTGGCTCGACGCGACGCCCGACGAGGCTCGCGACGGTCGTGAAGTCGACGTCGCGCTGGTGCAGCACGACGGCGTGCCCGCGCTCGTCGAGACCGCGCCGCCCCGCCCTCCCGGTGAGTTGGGTGAACTGGCCGGGGCTCAACAGCACGTGTTGCTGACCGTCCCACTTCTCGAGTCGCTCGATCACCACCGTGCGTGCGGGCATGTTGATGCCCAGGGCGAGGGTCTCGGTCGCGAAGCACACCTTCACGAGTCCCCGGACGAACAGCTCCTCGACGGTCTCGCGGAACAGGGGGACCATGCCCGCGTGATGGCTCGCGATGCCGTGGGCGAGCGCCTCGCGCCACGGGCCGAAGTCGAGCACGTCGAGGTCGGCCCGCTCGAGGTCCGCGGCCCGGTCGTCGACGATCGCGCGGATCTCCTCACGCTCCTCCTTCGAGGTGAGGCGCACCCCGTCGCCCACCAACTGGCCGACCGCCCCGTCGCAGCCCGCTCGGCTGAACACGAACACGATCGCCGGCAACCACCGGCGCTCGCGCAGGGACGCGACGAGGTCGCTGCGACGCGGCGGCAACAGCTTCGTGCCTCCGCCGGGACCACGGCCCCGCCGGCCGCGCTGCTGGGCGCGTCGCTCCAGCATGACGAGGTCCGGGTTCGGGACGCCCCCGCGTGCCTCGGCGGCGGCCGCCTCGCGAGCGGCTTTCGCGCCCTTCCGTCCCTGCCCGCCCTGTTTGCCGGCCTTGAAGATCGGCTCGATCCGGTCGTTCACCGCGTAGTGGTGGGCCAGTGGCACGGGGCGACGCTCGCTGATGACGACGTCGCAGCCGTCGCGGGTGGCCGCGAGCCAGGCCCCGAACTCCTCCGCGTTGGAGACAGTGGCCGACAAGCAGGCCAGCTGCACGTCGGCGGCGAGTTGGACGATCGTCTCCTCCCAGACCGCGCCGCGCTCGCGGTCGGCGAGGTAGTGGACCTCGTCGAGCACCACGGTGTCGAGCCCGTCGAGGGCGCGCGACCGCTCGTAGAGCATGTTGCGCAGCACCTCGGTGGTCATCACAACGACCGGCGCGTCCCCGTTGATCGAGTGATCACCGGTCAGCAAGCCGACTCGGCCCTCGCCGTGCTCGCGGCACAGGTCGCCGTACTTCTGGTTCGACAGCGCCTTGATGGGCGTCGTGTAGAAGCAGCGGCGGCCCCGATCGAGGGCACGCCACACCCCGTACTCCCCCACCACCGTCTTCCCGGCGCCCGTGGGGGCGGCGACCAGCACGCTGCGACCCTCGTGCAGTGCCGTGATGCCGGCGTCCTGGAAGTCGTCGAGGGGGTGTGCGTAGCGCGCGGCGAAGCGGTCGGGATCACTCATCGGGGCTCGCTCGGGAAGGGGCCAAGGGTCGGGGTCGATGGCACGCTCGTTGTGCGTGCTGTCCAGGGTCCACCCTACGCGGGCCGGGGGGACCGTGGCCGTGCGCGGGCTTGCGCGGCCGTGCGCGGGCCTGCGCGGCTCTGCGCTGTGTTGACCACCCGACGGTGGGACGGGGTTTACCGACGCATCGATGCCGACCGCGCGGCCTCCTCCAGGGTCTGCTCGGACACCGCTCGCTCCCCGCCCAGTGCGGCGACGAGGTCGGGCTGCAGTCCCGCGAGGGCCTCCCCCGTCGGCTCGGCCAGCCCGTCGGCGGGCGTGAGCAGGAGCGGCGCCTCCTGACGTACCGCCGCCGGGCCCCCGGCCAGGCCGTCGGCGAACGCCCCCCCGGTCGCCAACAGGGCTCGCTCGGCGGAGGCCGGGTGTGCTCGACGCGCGAGCTCGGCTGCGGTCTCGTAGCGGTTCCTCCCCGCGACGCGCTCCGTATCGGCCAGCTCCGCGAGCGTCTCCTCGACGGATGCCGAGACCGCGGCGTGGCCCCCCACCACGACGATTTCGTCGACGTCGAGCGTCCCCAACGCCTCGCGGGTCGCGGCCGGGAGTCGATCAGCCGCGGTGAGCAGGAGCGGTGCGCCGTCAGCGGCGGCCGGCGGCGTCGTGGCGAGCGCGTCCGGGAACTGCTCACCCGTGCCGACGTAGGCGCGATCGGTCGCCTCGGGGGAGAAGCCGTCGGCCGCGAGTTCCGCGGCCGTCTCGTACCGGTCCGCGCCGTACACGCGGCGGGTGCTCGCGCTCGCCGCGCCGGCGATCTCGAGGAGAACGTCGTCGCTGATCGCGGACGGGCCCCCGCTCACCACCACCCCTTCGGGGCGCAGCCGCTCGAGTTCCCTCGCGGTGGCCTCCGGCAGCGTGTCGCCGCGGGTGAGCAGCACGGGACCTGCCGCCACCGCGCTCGCGGGGCCGGCGGCGAGCGCGTCGGGGAACCGCTCGCCGGTCGCCACGTACACGCGCTCGACCTCGTCGGGGAACGTCCCCCGTGCCGTCTCGGCCGCCGTCTCGTAGCGATTCGCGCCCGAGTAGCGCGTGGTGGCGACCCCCTCGTCGTCGCCGTTGCCCGGCTCCGGGTCGCTGTCGTGGCCCCGGACGGCGGCATCCGCATCGACGCGCCCGTGGCGGACGTACTCCACGGGGGCGGCGTGCTCGGTGAGGCCGTCGGCCACCGTGTCATTGGTCGCGTCGGCGTCGTCGCTGAACAGCAGGGCGGCAACGCCCGCCACCACGGGGCTCGCCGAGGAGGTGCCGCAGAACGTCGCGTACGCGGAGCTCGACTCGATGCTCGTCGAGATGTTGCAGCCGGGCGCGGCGAGGTCGACCCAGTCGCCGTGTGTCGACCAGGGGTAACGACGGTCCTCCTCGTCGGATCCGGCGACCGCCAGCGTGTGCTCGTGCGCGGCGGGATAGATGCGCTCGGTGTCGCCGGCGTTGCCCGCCGCGGCGACGACGAGGCTCCCGGCCTCGGTCGCGTCGTCGATGGCGCGGGCGACGGTCTGCGAGCGTTCCGACGAGCCCAGGCTGAGGTTGATCACCTGGGCTCCCTCGTCCGCGCTGTAGCGGATGCCGGCCGCGAGCTCCGCAGCGGTGCCCTCGCCGTCGTCGTCGAGCACACGGACCGGCAGCAGCTCGCAACGCCAGCACACACCCGCGATGCCACGGAGGTTGTCGGTTCGCGCGGCAGCAACCCCCGCGGTGAGGGTGCCGTGCCCGTGCGCGTCCTCCGTGTCGTCGTCGCCGTCGATGAAGTTACGTCCCTCGGCCGTGGCCTCCTGGAGGTCCTCGTGGCCGGTGTCGACCCCCGAGTCCACGATCGCGACGGTCACGTCGGGATCGCCGGTCGTGACGTGCCACGCGCCGGGGGCTTCGATGCGCGCCAGGCCCCATTGGCGTGGGTAGGCGGGGTCGTTGGGATTCCGCTCGTCCAGCGAGCGTACGATCCAGTTCGGCTCCGCGTACTCCGTCGCGGGGTGATCGTCGAGTCGTTCGGCCAAAGCCTCGACCTCGCCCGCGCGGGGCTCGATGACGTCGATCTCGGCTACCTCGGCTGCCCGCGGATCGACCGCCCGCGCGGCGTCTGTGGCCGCCAGGACGTCGTCGGTCTCGGCCGCCTCGAGGTCGTCGTCGAAGCGCACGAGGACCTCGCCGGTGCTCTGCGCCTCCGCGTCGTGTGCGTCCGTGCCGGGATCCGAGGGTGCGGCCTGGAGCGGTGCGGAGGTGACCAGTGCCGGCCCCGCGAGGACGAGGCCGGTCACGGCGACCGCCCACGCGCGGCGGCACGGCCGACGGAGCAGGGCCGCGGCGCGCGGCGGTGGGCCTGACACGGATCAGCCTCTCACGTTGCTCACGTTGCTCACGTTTGTGGTGACGACACGACTCGGGGGCGGACGCGCCGTCCCGTTCGCGAGCCAGTGTCGCAGCCGGTTGCAGGCTGTGACGAACGAACCCCGCGCTGTCACACGGGTCGATCGGGTTCGGGGTGGGCGCCCCGGGCTACGTCGGCAGGCCCTGCCGGGCCCGTCGCCGCTCGCGGAACCTGGCGATGAGCACGCAGCCCTCGAAGAAGGCGATCAGGGGCACGGCCATCGCGCTCATCGTGAAGGGGTCCCCGGTGGGAGTGATGATCGCCGAGGCCACGAACGTCCCGAAGATCGCGTGCCGTCGATACTTCTTCAGGCCGGCGCTGCCGACCGCGCCGGTGAGGATGAGCGCGAGGAGGATCAGCGGGAACTCGAAGGACACGCCGAACGCGATGACGGTGAACAGGATGAAGTTGATGTACTCGTGCGCGCCGAGGAGGGGAACGAGGCCCTCACCGGCGAACGAGAGCAGCAGCGCCAGCCCTCGGGGGATCACGAGGTACGCGAACACGGCACCGCCCGCGAACAGGACGAAGCTGCCCAGCAGGAACGGGATCGCGTACTTCTTCTCGACCGGGCGCAGCCCCGGCATCACGAACCGCCAGATCTGGTACGACACGACGGGTGCGGCGATGAGCACCGCGACGATCGCGGCGGCTTTGATGCTGATCATCAGTCCGTCGAGCGGGGCGAGTACCACGAGGGCGCACTCCGCCCCGTCGCCCACGGCCGAGGGACCTGCCCGGACCTCGTCGGGCAGATCGCAGTAGGGGCGGCTCAAGACGTCGAGGACGAACTCGCGGAAGACGAACCCGACGACGAAGCCGACGCCGATGGCGGCCAGGCTCTTGACGAGGCGCTGACGCAGCTCGCGCAGATGGTCGAGCAACGACATCTCGCCGCCGCGCGGCTGGTCGTCGCCGGTCGCTTCCGGTCCCGGGGAGGTCGCCGTCATGGGTCCGCGACCCCCTCGTTAGGTGGTGTCGCGGTCCTCGGCACCCTGGCGCTCGCCCTCACCGTCTGCCACGTCCTCGGCCTCGGTGTCGTCCCCGCCGTCCTTGGCGGCGTCGAGTTCGTCCTTGGCCTCGTCCATGCCCTTGCGGAAGTTGGTGATGGTGCGGCCCACGGCACCGCCGAGCTCGGGGAGCTTCCGAGCACCGAACAGCAGCACGAGCACGCCCAGGATGATGATGAGCTCGGGCCCTTGGGGAAGGGTGAATGCGAGCATCGGTGCCTCCTCCTCCGGCGATCGGCGCCCGCGGTCCGGGTCGCGATCAGATCACCGCCAGTGTACGCGCGATCAAGCCTCAGTTGCCGTCGGGCCGCTCGCCCCCGTGGTCAACGGGGCTGGTCGTGGCCGCCGGCCCGCTGCGCAGCCTCGCAAGGCGGTCCTGCAGATGCGTGAGCTCGGTCTGCGTGACGGCGGCCTCGTCACCGAGTTCCTCGAGCAGCGGCTGCAAGCGGCGGGCATGCGAGGTCGCCTCACGCTGCAGGGCCACGGCCCGCTGGCCCAGCCGGATGGCGATGAGCACCGTCACCGCCACGATCGCGACCGCGATCGCGATCGACACCGTCACCATCACCGACACGAGTGCTCCTCCGACGCGAGTGCTCCTCCGTTGCGGCGGGTCGGGGGCCGCGGCCGCCGACCCGCCGCGCCGCAGGCTAGTCGTCCCGAGCGGACCGTTCGAAGAAGCGCAGCAGCTCCATCGGCATGGGGAAGATCAACGTGGAGTTCTTCTCCGAGGCGATCTCGCTCATCGTGGCGAGCTGGCGCAGCTGCATCGCCCCCGGGTTCTTCGCGAGCTCCGCCGCCGCCTCGGAGAGCGTCTCGGCGGCCTCCTGTTCGCCCTTGGCGTGGATGATCTTGGCCCGGCGATCGCGCTCGGCCTCGGCCTGGCTGGCCATGGCCCGACGCATGCTCTCGGGTAGCTCGACGTCCTTGACCTCCACGATCGAGACCTTGACCCCCCACGGGTTGGTCTGGCTGTCGATGATCGACTGCAGCTCGGCGTTGATCTGGTCCCGCTCGGTCAGCACGTCGTCGAGGTCGGTGCGCCCGATGATGCTGCGCAGCGTGGTCTGGGCCACCTGAGCGGTCGCGTAGCCGTAGTTCTCGACGTCGATGACGGCCTTCGACGGATCCTCGACGCGGAAGTAGGTGACCGCGTTGACGCGGATCGTCACGTTGTCCCTGGTGATGATGTCCTGCGGCGGGATGTCCATGGTCACCGTCTGCAGGCTGACCTTCACGATCTTGTCGATCACCGGGATGATGAAGAACAGCCCGGGACCCTTCGCGCCGATCGAACGGCCGAGGCGGAAGATCACCCCGCGCTCGTACTCCTTGACGATGTGGATCGACTGGCTGAGGACGAAGGCCACGACGATCACCACCACGGCGATGGTGATGAGTGTGTTGAGGTCCATGGGGGCTCCTTGGGGGCTGACGGATGCTGGGGTTCGGATCCGGGCGGTCCCGCGTGGCGCTATCGCTCGCCGGGGGTGCCGGACTCGGGCGGTCGGTCGGGCGCGGGACGCTGCGGCCGCGTGCGCGGCCGGTCGGGTTCGCGATGCCGGTCGCGCCGTGGGCGTGCCCGCGGCGGTCGGTCCGCGCCGGCACGCGACGCGTCGGGCGAGCCCGGCTCGTTCGATGGCGGCGTGTCGACGCGCGGCTCGGCAGGGGGATCCGACGGGGAGTCGGACGGAGGTTCGGACGGCGAGTCGGACTCGGTGACCGGCGCCACTCGGAGGACGAGGCCCTCGACGCCCTCGACGCGCACCTCCTGGCCCTCCTCGAGGGGTTCGTCGCTGCGCGCCTGCCACCAGGAGCCGTCCAGGTAGACCTGCACCTCGGTGGGTCGTCGCGTGATGCGGCGGACCTCGGTGACGTGCCCGACCAGCCGCTGGGGACCGGTGGAACGTACCGGGCGCGTGCGGGTGCGGGCGGCCACGACCCCGATCCCGACGGCCCCGAGGCCCGCGAGCAATACGGTCGGGAACAGCACCCACCAGGAGATGCCCAGGCCGGTGGGCTGCTCGAAGAGCAGCAGTCCGGCGACGACGAGCGCGATCGCCCCGCCGCCCGCCAACGCGCCGACGCCGGGCGCGAACAGCTCCCCGAGGAGCAGGGCGCCCGCGAGCGCGAGCAGCGCGACCCCCGCCAGGGTGGTGGGCAGCACCGAGAGCGAGTAGAAGGCCAGGATCAGCATGACCGCGCCCACGGCTCCCCCCAGACCCGCGCCGGGGTTCGCGAACTCGTAGAGGATCCCGAGCACCCCGAGGCTCAGGAAGATGAAGGCCAGGTCCGGGTTCGCGATGGCCTGCAGCACTTGGCGCGCGAAGCCCAGTTCCCGCTCGACCACGGGCGCTTCGGCCGTGTCGAGGGTGGTCTCGCCGCTCGCCACCGTGACCTCGCGGCCGTCGGCGGCCTCGAGCAGCCCGCGACGATCGTCCTCGAGCACGTCGATGGCGCCGCGATCGTCGGCCTCCTCGGAGCTGATCGAGGTGCCCTCGCGCACCGCGGAGACGGCGAACTCGACGTCACGGTCCCGCTCCTCGGCCAGCACCCGGATGTAGCTCGCGCTGTCCTCGACGAACTTGTCGAGCACCTCCTCGCCGTCGCCGTCCACCGGGGTCGCCGCGCCGATCGTGGTTCCAGGGGCCATCGCGGCGATGTGGGCGGCGTAGGTGATGAACGTGCCGGCCGAGCCCGCGCGTGCCCCCGTGGGAGCGACGTGGACGAGGACGGGGACGTCCGCCCCCAGGATGAGGTCGACGATCTCGCGGGTCGTCTCCAGTTGACCGCCGGGGGTGTCGAGCGTGACGAGCACGGCCCGTGCATCGGCGGCCGCCGCGTCGTCGATGGCGCGCTCGAGATGGTCGCGCATGGCGGGCGTCACGGTGCCGTCCATCTCGATCGCGAGCACGCTGCCCGCCAACTCTGCCTGCTCGCTCTCCCCCGTCTCGGTCGCGTCCGTCTCGGTCGCGTCCGTCTCGGTCGCGTCCGCCGTTGCGGCACCCAGGAACGGTCCTGTCGTGAGCAGCAATCCCGCCATCGCGATCAGCAGCGAGGCCAGGCGCACGCCCCAGGAGCCGCCCATCGGTGTCACCGTGCGCCCGGTGGGCGCGGGTGCGCCGGACGCGGGAACTGGCGGACTCCGTAGCGCGCGCATGCCCCCATTGTCGCAGGTTGCGCGTGCTGACAATCCCCCTCCCCCACGATCGGCCTTCCCGCGGGTGCCGAACGGGGCGAGGCCTGTCGGTCGTGGTCAGAAGTCCTCGGGCGTGTTGGTCAAGAGCTGCTGGAACCAGTCGTCCGATTCGAGCAGACGGTGGAAGTCGAGGAGGTCGTCGCGGGTCAGGGGGGGTGCGGCCGGGCGCTGCTCGAGCGGTTCCGGCTCCGGGTCGCGCACCTCGACGCCGCCGCTCACCAGCAGGCGGACGATGCGCTGGTCGGCCGGTTTGCGGACCGCCGCGGCGCAGTCGGGACAGACGAACCCGTACGACGCGTCCTCGGGCTCACCGGGGTCGACCCGCAGGTCGATGTCGGCGGGTGTCAGGCTGACCTCGCCACAGTGCGGACACGTCGCCTTGATCGTCGTCATGCCGGTCACCTCTCTCGACGCGCTGCCCCCGCTGGCTGGTCCGTCGGCGTTGCTCGTGCCGCGTTCCCCGCGCTGCGGCCGCGGCACCGGGGCGTGGGCCGTCCGGGCCCTACGGGAGGTCTCGACTGTCGAGGCGGGACCTTTAGCGACGCGTCGGGCCGGCGCTCCCACCTGGGTCCTGTGCGAGCGCGGCCACCCGCGCCGCCAGTTCGGGCGGGTCGATGACACGGAGCCCGCCCTCCCCGGCGAGCACGAGACGGGCCGCCCAATCGAGGGAGCGCACGCGCAGTGCCGCGATTCCGTCCTCCTCGACGGCACCCGTCCCCTCGAGCTGCCACCGGGCCCACGACCTCACTCGGAGCACGACGAGAGGGTGGTCCGGGGCGGGCCGGTACCCGGGGGGTCGGGCCGTCGCGTCGGGGGGTGGTGCGGCCGCGAGCTCCCCGGTGGTCTCGAGTCGGTGGACGCGATCGAGCCGGAAGTCCCGGGGTGCCTGGCTGCTGCGGCACCAGCCGCGCAGATACCACCACCCGTCCGCGCCGATCGTCGCCCACGGCTCGACCTCGCGCACGGTGGGCTCCGCGGCGTCGGCGGCGCGGTGCACGAGCCGGACCACGCGGCGGCCCTCGACCGCCTCGCGCGCGTCGGCGACCCACTCGTCGCCGTCGCCGGTGACGTCCAGGGCGACCGGCACCTCGTCGATGCCGAGCGCGGCCGCGAGCCGTGACGCTGCGTGCTCCAGCAGTGCCTGACCGCCCGCACGGGGCTCGCTCCCCGCGATCCCGGGCTGCCCGCCCGGGATCGCGGCCACCGCGTGCGCGGCGAGGAGCAGGCCCAGCGCTTGGGGCAGGTCGAGGCGCAGCGGGCGCCGGAACCAGTCGGCGAGGCGGATCGTGACCCGGTCCCCGACCACGCGCGTTTCGACGAGATCCCCACCGCCGTACCCGGGCACCCCGCAGTAACCGAGCACGTCGAGGTCCGCGGCGATGTCCTCGGGGCTCCCGCCGAACCGGTTCGCGAGCTCGTCGAGCGTCGCTCCGGGGTTGGCCAACACCCACGGGACCAGGGCCAGCAGGCGGTCGATGCGGGTCGCCACCCCGCCGTCGGACCCCGCGGCTTCCCGTGTCCCGGCCTCCTCGACCTCGCCGCGCACACGCTCGGCCTCCACCAGGGCCGACCGCCAGCCGTCCACGTCGACGTCGGCGGCCTGGGCGTCCGACGGCTCGGCCGCGAGCAGCGCCCGCGCCGCGGTCACTCGATCGACGACCGACGGCGGCCCCTCGACCCGGACCTCCGGAAAGTGCGCGAGCGCCCATCGCACGGCCGCATCGCTGTCACGGTGAAGCACCCGGAATCGCGTCCACCCGTCGGTCCGGGTCCGGCCCGGCTCGGTGGCGGCTCGCGCGACCTCGGCCTCGACCCCCGGGGCGACCGCGACCTCGAGCTCCACCGGTTCGGCCGGCGGGACGACCTCGGTGACGTCGACGGTCGGGCGGCTCTCGAAGGCGCCGGGCTCGGAGTTGAACGTCACCCCGCCCCGGATGCGGTCGACGCGGAACGCGCGATCCGCGCCCCGGTCCCGATCCCACGCGACGAGGTACCAGCGACCCCTGCGATGCACGAGCCCGGCCGGCTCGACGTTGCGTGTCTCGGGCCGGCGGTCCGGTGGCGCGTAGTCGAAGCGCACCCGCCGTTGCTCGCGCAAGGCACCGAGGAGCGGGGGCAGCACCTCGCCGTCCGGGGTGAGGCGCAAGGCGAGTCCCCCGCTGTGAGCGCTCGGAATGGCCTGGCCCTGCTCGGTCGCCGCCAGGCGGCGCAGGCCACCCGGCGCGTCGAGCCCGGCGGTGTCCAGCTGCACCGCTCGGGCGGCCGCGGCCAGCGCGGTGAGCTCCTCCGGTGTGAGGTCGAGCGGTGGGAGCTCGTACGCGTCGGTGGGAATGCGATAGCCCTCGACCTCGCCCAGGCGATCGGCGCGCGCCGTCTCGATCGGGACCCCGAGCGCGCGGAGCTCGGCCTTGTCGCGCTCGAACATGCGGCGGAACGCGGTGGCTTCCTGCCCGTAGCCGGCCACGGTCGTGCGGATCTCCTCGGCGGTGAGCGGCCTGCGGGCGTCGCGCAGGGCAATGACGAGATTGAGCAACCGCTCCAGCCGGCCTGCCAACGACTCCCCCTGCACCTTCGACGTCGCGTGGGCGATCCGATCGGCCAGGAGGGTAGCCCGTGCACCTCGTGGCGGACCGCACCGCGTCACATACCCTGGGTCGCCGGGCTCCGATCGGAGCCCGGCGACGCGTGTCGGGGGGCACGCGCGCGACGCAGTTGTCGGGAGGACGCACCGGCGTGGCCGATCAACCCGGGGGTCGTGGCACGAGCGGCTGGAGCCGCACCAGCACCGGCACGGAGGGGCCCGAGGCGCCGCCACCCCGGCGCGAGGGTCCCTGGCCGGTCCGTGCGATCACGCTCCTCATCGTCGGCGTGGCCGGCCTTGTCGGCATCGCGCTCCTCGTGACGGCGCTGTTGCCGAGGGCTGCGCTCGATGTCGCCGACGCGGTCGAGGTCAGCGCCGACCTGCCCGAGGACACCGAGTTGCCCGACCTGCGGGAGCGGTCGTTCGTCTACGCCGCGGACGGGACGCTGCTGTCGGTGCTGGCGGACGAGGAGGACCGCCGGGTGGTGCCGCTCGAGGCACTGCCCGATCACGTCTGGCAGGCCGTCGTGACCGCCGAGGACCGCCGCTTCCACGAGCACGAGGGCTATGACCCCGAGGGCATCGGCCGCGCGCTGTTCGCGAACATCCGCGAGGGTGGCGTGTCACAGGGCGGGTCGACGATCACCCAACAGCTGGCGAAGAACAACTTCCTGGACGACAGCCAGACCCTCGACCGCAAGCTGCAGGAAGTCCTCTACGCGATGGCGCTCGAGGACGAGCACGACAAGGACGACCTGCTCGAGCGCTACCTCAACCAGATCTACTTCGGCTCGGGGGCGTACGGCATCCAGGCGGCGGCCGAGGAGTACTTCGACGTCGGCGCCGCCGACCTGCGCCCCGACCAGAGCGCCCTGCTGGCCTCGCTCATCGCCGCCCCGAACGCGTACAACCCTCGCGAGAAGCCCGACGCTGCGCTCGCGCGTCGTGACGGGGTCCTCCGTGCGATGGCCGAGGAGGGGTACCTGAGCGGGCGGGTGGTGGACGACCTCACCGAGGCGGATCTCGAGATCGCGGAACGCCGGGAGCGGGAGGTCCGCGAGCCCTTCGTGGTCGAGGAGGTCAAGCGCCAGTTCCTCGCCGACGAGCGGTACGGCGACACGCGGGAGGAGCGCGCGGAGTTGCTGTTCGGTGGCGGGATCGAGATCCACACGACCATCGATCCGGACCTGCAGGACATCGCCCGCGACGTGGTCGCCGAGTCCTTCCCTGAGGGCGAGCCGACCGCGGCCATCGCGACCGTCGAGCCGGCCAGTGGCGCGGTACAGGCCGTGCACTCGGGGGGCAGCTTCGAGGACGAGCAGTTCGATCTCGCCACGCAGGGCCGACGTCCACCCGGCAGTGCGTTCAAGACGTTCACCCTGTTCGAGGCCCTGCGCCAGGGGTTCCCGCCGGAACTCATGCTGGAGTCCGGGAGCCCGATGGAGTTCGAGGAGGCCCCCGGGGACGACACGTGGGAGGCCAGGAACTTCGGAGGGGCCGACTACGACTCGATCGACCTCGCGGAGGCCACCCGCAACAGCGTGAACACGTACTACGCGCAGCTGTGGTTCATGGCCGGCCCCGAAGATGTGGTCGACTTTACCGAGGAGCTCGGGATCGATCGTGCCGCCTACGGCGACGACGATGAACTGTGGGGGCCGTACTCGCTCGGGGGTCTGACGCACGGGATCAAGCCGGTCGAGATGGCCAGCGCGTACGGGGCCATCGCGAACGACGGGATCCACCACGACTGGTACCTGATCGACCGCGTCGAGAGCCGGGACGAGACGCTCTACCAGCACGAGTTCGACGGGACGCAGGTCATCCCCCAAGGGGTGAACGCGGTGGGGCGCGACATCCTGCTCGAGACCGTCAACGAGGGCACGGGTACCGCGGCCCGGATGCAGGGGTGGGACGTCGCCGGCAAGACGGGAACGACGAACGACAGCGCCGACGCTTGGTTCGCTGGCTTCACGCCGAATCTCTCGACGTCGGTCTGGGTGGGCCACCCCTCGGGGCAGGTGCCGATGCCCGGGGCCACGGGCGGCGACCTCGCCGCCCCGGTCTGGCAGACGTTCATGACCCGGGTGCTCGAGGACGCCGAGCCCGAGCGGTTCCCCGACGTCGATCGGGACCAGTTCGCCGCCGACTTCGACGGCGACGAGGTCGAGGTTCCGGACGTGACCGGGATGGACGAGGACGAGGCCGTCGCCGAGCTCGCGCAGGCCCGGTTGGGCTCCTCGATCACCCTGACGAGCTCGTTCGCTCCTGCCGGGGAGGTGGTGCAGCAGTCACCGACCGGTGGATCCACCACCGAGATCGCGACGACGGTCGACCTGTACGTCTCGACCGGCGAGTCGCCGGAGGTCAACGTCCCTGACGTCGTCGGCGCGAGCGAGGGTGCGGCCATCGCCGCACTGCAGAACGCCGGATTCGACGTCCAGGTCAACCCGGTGGGCTCGTCCTCCCCCGCCGGCCAGGTCGTCGACCAGTCCCCCGGCGGGGGCGCAGCGGTTTCCGCCAACATCACGGTGACGATCGCGGTCTCGCAAGGAAGTGGGAACGGCACCGACGACGAGGACTCGCCGGACGACCCCGACCCGCCGCCCGACGACGAGGACGAGCCCGACGACGGTGGCGGTGGCGGTGACGGTGATGGGGCCGATGACGGCAACGGCGGCGGCGACGGCGGCGACGACGGCGCGGACGGGCAGAGCGGCGACGGCCGCAACGGCGACAACGGCGACAACGGCGGCGGCAACGACGACAACGACGGCGCCGAGGAGGACCCCTAGCTGGTGGACTGCGGGTCCGCGCGGCCCTACATGCTCGCGATGAGCTTGTCGACGCGCTCGTCGCTCGAGCGGAAGGGATCCTTGCACAGCACCGTGCGCTGGGCTTGATCGTTCAGCTTCAGGTGCACCCAGTCGACGGTGAAGTCGCGCCGGCGGCGCTTGGCCTCGCGGATGAAGGCCCCGCGCAGCGCCGCCCGAGTGGTCTCCGGCGGGTTCTCCATCGCGTGCGCGATCGCCTCGTCATCGACGACTCGGTCCATCCTTCCCCGGCGCTCCAGCAACTGCTGCAGTCCCCGAGCACGGCTCACGTCGTGGTACTGCAGGTCCAGCATCCCGACGCGGGGGCTCGACAGCGGCAGGTCGTGCCGGCGGCGGAAGTCCTCGACCAGGTGATACTTGGCGACCCAGTCGCACTCGCGGGACAGCTTCAGCGGGTCGTCTGCCAACGTGTCCAGCACCCGCCCCCACTCGGCGAGGACGAGGTCGGTCTCGGGGTCGGAGCCCTCGTGCTCGATGAACTGGGCGACTCGCTCGAAGTACTCGCGTTGGATCTCGAGCGCGCTCATCTCGCGACCTCCCGCGAGGCGGACGCGGCGCTGACAGGTCATGTCGTGGCTGATCTCGCGGATCGCGCGGATCGGGTTGTCGAGCGAGAGATCGCGCATCACCGTGCCGGCCTCGACCATGCGCAGCACGAGGTCGGTGGTGGCGAGCTTGAGCCACGTGGCGTACTCGCTCATGTTCGAGTCGCCGACGATGACGTGCAGCCGACGGTACCGCTCGGCATCGGCGTGCGGCTCGTCGCGGCTGTTGATGATCGGGCGGCTGCGCGTCGTCGCGCTCGAGAGCCCCTCCCAGATGTGCTCCGCTCGCTGGGAGATCGAGTAGACGGCGCCGCGGGGGGTCTGCAGCACCTTGCCCGCGCCGGCGAAGATCTGTCTCGAGACGAGGAACGGGATCAGCGTGTCCGCGAGCCGCTGGAACTCGCCGAAGCGGGCCACGAGGTAGTTCTCGTGGCTGCCGTAGGAGTTGCCGGCCGAATCGGTGTTGTTCTTGAACAGGTAGATCTCGCCGGCGATCCCCTCCTCGTGCAGTCGCTGCTCCGCCTGCTCGGTCAGCGACTCCAGGATCCGCTCCCCCGCCTTGTCGTGTGTGACGACGGCCCGCACCGAGTCGCACTCGGGCGTGGCGTACTCGGGGTGGCTGCCGACGTCGAGGTAGAGGCGGGCGCCGTTCTCGAGGAAGACGTTCGAGGAGCGCCCCCACGAGACGACCCGGCGGAAGAGGTAGCGGGCCACCTCGTCCGGTGACAGGCGCCGTTGCCCGCGGAAGGCGCACGTGACGCCGTACTCGACCTCGAGACCGAAGATGCGGCGTTCCATGCGGGTTCCTCCCGGCTCTGGGATGCCCAGTCTACGGCTTGGGTTCGGCCAGCGGCCGCGAGGGTCACACTGGGGACGTGATCGGCTCCGGACAGCCGGTGGGCGTGATGCCGTGAGTGACGACTGGGAGGCCGGGGAGACGCCGCGGCGCATCCGTCGACGCCATCGCGTTCTCCTGGCGGCGGCGGCCGTCGCGGTCGCGGGGATCGCGGTATCCCTCGCGCCCGGTGACGAACCGGATGACGGGTCCGTGGAGGTCGAGGCCGGCGATCCCGACGAGGTCGACAACCTGACGGTGGAACCGGGGACGGGAGAGGATCCGCCCGATCGCGTCGAGCCGGGGACGGGAGAGGGTCCGCCCGATCGCGTCGAGCCGGACCCGGCCGAGGACGACGACGCGGCCACCGAGCGCGTCACGACGATCGGTCGCCCCGTGGGGGGCTGGAGCCCGCTGCCGGAGGCGCCTCTACCGGGCCGCGCCGAGCCGGGCGGGGCGTGGACCGGTGCGGAGTTCGTGGTGTGGGGCGGCCGCGACCCCGAGGCCGGCACCTGGCACCGCGATGGCGCCGCGTACGATCCCGCGAGCGAGGAATGGCGGTCGCTGCCCGACGCGCCCGACGCGGCTGCCCCCGGGGGCACGGTGCTGTGGGACGACCACGACCTCGTCGTGCTCGGAGCCGACGGGGGGCGAACCTTGCGGCTCGACGTCGATGACGAGGAATGGGCGCGCCTCCCCGCCCCGCCCGTCGACCGGTGGACCGCGACGCGAGCCGCTGCGGCGGACGGCCGGACCTGGGTGGCCGACACGGGCGGCGCGGTCGTCGAGCTGGCCGGTGCGCACTGGGACCCCTTGCCCGATCCACCGCTCGAGGGCGTGACCGCCCTGGCGGCCGGTCCGGAGGGACTCGTCGCGTTCGGCCGGCCGAGCGATGGGGAGACTCTCGCCGACGATCCTGGGGAGGGCGGAGCAGGCGCCGACATCGGCCCGCGTGGAATGGCGGGGGCCGCGGTCGCCGCGGTCGCGTGGGAAGGAGACGGCTGGGACGACCCCGACCCGGCCCCGTTCAGCGGTCAATGGACCCCCGACGCGTCCATGGACGATGAGGGCGCCATCACCGCGGCCGGCGCCGCGCAGAGCCGCGGCGCGGTCCACGCGGCCTGGCGATGGCACCCGTCGCAGGGTTGGACGGCGTTGCCGCGTCTTCCGGGGCGCACCGCTCGCGCCGAACCCCGGGTGGAACCGCTGCCCGGCGGCCGGGCCCTCGTCTGGCCCGCGGACGCGCCGGACGCCGCACGTGTGCTCGTGGCCGCCGGGGTCTCGCCGGGATCGAGCAGCGAGCAGAACGCGGTATGGCGGGAACTCGCCCGCCCGCCCGATGCGCTCTCCCCCGGCGCCGCGTCGGCCTGGTCGGGCGACGGCCTGTTCGTCTGGGGCGAGGACGGCGGCGCGGTGTGGCGCGAGCGCCCGCCGGGGGCGGTGGCGTTGCCCCCCTCCGATGCGCCGCGATGGGACGGCGACTGGGAGACGCTCCCGGCACTTCCCGATGATCGTCGGGACCCGACGCTCGCGGGCCTCGAGGACGGCCTGCTCGCGTGGAGCGGTCGTGACGCGGACGATCAGTTCGAGCGTGACGGGTTCGTCCTCCGCTCGTTCGACGGGCGATGGAGCGAGGTGGCGTCTGCCCCGATCGCGGGCCGGTACGAACCCGCGACGGCGTCGACGGGCCGGCGTGTCTTCGTGTGGGGCGGCGCCCGCGCCGTCAGGACGCCGCAGAACGAACGGGACGACGACGCGTACGCCGACGGCGCGGTCTACGACGCGGAGCGGGACGAGTGGCGCCGGCTGCCCGACGCGCCGCTGCCCCCGGTCGCCCGCCCGAGCGGGATGTGGGACGGTGACCGCTTCGTGGTGGTCAGCGCCTCGGGAGCGGCCGCGTACGACCCGGGTCAGGACGCCTGGCAGCGCCTGCCCGACCCGCCCGGGCACGTGGAGCCCGCCGTGGTCACCGCCGTCGATGACGAGCTGCGCCTACTCGCCTCCGACTGGGAGGACGAGATCGTCGCCGCGTCCCTGCGGGAGGGGCAGTGGGAGGTCGAGGCGGTCGCGGATCTGCCGGCCTCACCCCGTGCTGTGTCGCCCGAACCGACCGACGATGACCCACGACGCGCCGGCGCGTGGTCGGCCGAGTCCGCCGAGGTCGTGCTGGCCGAATCCGGTTGGCCCGTGCACGCTCCCCCTTGGGATGCCCCGGGCGGCGGCCCGGCAGCGCTCGTCGACGGACGTGTGGTGCTGTGGGGCGGAGCACGGATCGGTGACGCACACCACGGGCGGGCCGGCGCGGCTGCGATGGACACCGAGGGCGAGTGGTCGGTCCTGCCCGATCCCCCGCCCTACGCCGACGGCGACAGAGCGGTTGCCGTCGGCGGCGCGTTCGTGCTGTGGTCCGACGCGGGCGACCCGGCCGCGTTCCTGCCCGCGGACACGAACTCCGAGGCCGCGACCCCCGAGGCCACGACGCCCGAGGCCACGGCCCCCGACTCGTGACTCGTGACGAGCCCGCGAGGCTCGAGTCAGGACGCGCCCTGCCCGGACTCGTCGGCAGAGCCCGTCCCGTCGCCGGTGTCGAGCAACTCGACCACCCGCTCGGTCTCGAGCCGGAAGAACTTGCGGCGACCTCGATCGCGATCCAGGCCCGCCACCTCGAGCCGGCGAGGATCGACGGCACGATCCTCCCCGGAGGACAGCGCCGCGTGGGCTGCGCGCAACGCGGCCCCCAGGTCCATGCCGGGGGCGTAGCGGTCGGCGAGCTGGCGATTCACGGGTTCGGTCGTCCCGCCGATCACGACATGGCCGGACTCGTCGGAGATCGAGCCGTCGTACAGGATGTGATAGAGGTCCACGGCGTCCGGGGTGACCTCGGCGACCAGCAACTCCACCTCGAACGGCTTCGATGGCTCCGTGAAGGCGCTGCCCAGCGAATTCGCGTAGGCGTTCGCGAGCGAACGGCCCGTCACGTCCTCACGGGCGTACTGATAGCCCGTGATGTCGGCCAGTCGGATCCCCTGTCGGCGCAGCAGCTCGAACTCGTTGTACTTGCCCACGGCGGCGAACGCGACACGATCGTAGATCTCGCTGATCTTGTGCAGCGTCGTCGAGGGATTCTCGGCCACGAACAGCACGCCCCGGTCGAACTCGATCGCGACGACCGATTTCCCGCGGCTGATCCCCTTCCGGGCGAAGTCCGCCCGGTCTTTCATCATCTGTTCGGGCGAGACGTAGGGCATCATCGACGACACGGCACTGCTCCTCTGTCGCGTGCGACCGGTGGGTGGCTCGTGGGGCGGGAACTCTGCGGTATCGGGCGGCGACTAGGACCTGCGGCGCTGGTTGATGACGGCATCGACCCGTTCGGCGACCGTGTCGTCCTCGAGCTCGCGATAGCCGTCGGAGTCGACGACGGTCACCAGCGGGTAGATCTGGCGGACGACGTCAGGCCCACCGGTGGCGATGTCCTCGTCCGCGGCGTCCCACAGCGCCTCGATCGCGATGTCGATGGCGGTCTCCCGCGAGAGGTCCTCGCGATACCGGGCCTTCAGGCTCCCGCGCGCGTCCCTGCCGCCAGAGCCGGTGCTCGCGAAGTGGCGCTCCTCGTAGCGGCCCCCCGTGGGGTCGAACTCGTAGATGCGCCCAGTGGTCCTCCCGTGGTCGAAACCGGCGAACATCGGGACGACGACCAGGCCCTGCATCGCCATCGGGAGGTTGTTGCGCACCATCTGCGCGAGCTTGTTCGCCTTGCCCTCGAGCGAGAGCGGTGAACCCTCGACCTTCTCGTAGTGCTCCAACTCGGTGGCGAAGATCTTCGCGAGCTCCATGGCCGGTCCGGCCGCACCGCTGATCGCGACCGCCGACCACTCGTCGGCCTGGAAGACCTTCCGCACGTCGCGCTTGGAGATGACGTTCCCGGCCGTGGCCCGTCGATCGCCGGCCACGATCACTCCCCGCTCGTCGTCCCGTCCGAAGGTGAGGGCGAGGACCGTCGTCCCGTCCACGTGCTCGGGCAAGCTGTCGAGCCGCGGGTGCGCGTCCGGTGCGGACCGCTCCAGCAGCGCCGAGAAGCTCGATCCCCCGGGGTCGAAGGGGCCCCTGCTCCCGACGCTGAAGCCAGGGCCCGAGGGATCCTCTCGAGAGACGTCGAATCCCTGGTCACGGGTGGTCACAGGCGCGTCCTCCGGTCGATGGGGGCACGGTGGGCATCCTAGGGGCGGCCTTTCCTGCCCGCAGGAGGTGTTGGCGGTCGGGCTCGTCCTGTTCTCCCTGCGCGTGTCACGTTGCCACGAGCTTGGCACGCTATCGTTGCCCGCACCGAGGGTCGAGCGGTTCAGGCGGCCGTCGTCGCCCCGGTCGCCGATCCGTACCCTGGGCCGCGCCTCCCTGCGACGAGGATCCGATCATGACATCCGACGCCCTGATGACCGAGAACGACGGGCCCGCGACCATCGACCCCTCGACGCTGGCCGCGCAGCGACAGCGCGGCGAGTCGCACGCGGTCGTCGACGTGCGCACCCCCGGGGAGTTCGAGGCCGAGCGCCTCGCGGACGCGGTCAACCTCCCCCTGGACGTGCTCCGGCGGGACCCGCAGCGCGTCGCGGGGGCGCTCGACGGCCCGGCGGTGGTGGTGTGCCAATCGGGTGCTCGCGCCGCGCAGGCCGCGGAGTTGCTCGTCGAGGCGGGCGCACCGGATTGCCGTGTCCTCGACGGCGGCATGAACGCGCTGACACGTGAACGACACGAACTGGACGTCGACGTTCTGCAGGGCCGGCGTGTCTGGGACATGGAGCGCCAGGTGCGCTTCGCGGCCGGCTCACTGGTCGTGACCGGACTCGCCCTGGGCGCGGCCTGGCGGCCGGCGCGGCTGGTGTCCGCGTTCGTGGGCGGCGGCTTGGTGTTCTCCGGGCTGACGAACACGTGCGGGATGGCCCGCGTGCTCGCGAAGATGCCGTGGAACCGTCGTGGGTCGCTCGACCTCGACGAGGCCGTCGCGCAGCTGCCCGGGTGAGTGGGCGTCCCTGTCCCGCCTGGCCGGGTACCCTCTGACGGTGACACGACCGGGGGCGAAGGCATGGCAGCGCGCACCCACGAACAGGACCTGTCCGCGGCGCTCCTCGAGCTCGCCGACACGCTCACCTCGGACTACGACGTCGTGGACTACCTCGACCGCTTGTTGCACTACTCGTGCGGCGTCATGCAGGCGCCGGCCGGGGGGGTGATGCTCGACAACGGACGGGGGTCGCTCGCGGTCATGGCCTCGACCGACGAGCGCATGCGCCTGCTCGAGGTGCTCGAGGTACAAGGCGACGAGGGGCCCTGTGTCGATGCGTACCGATCCGGCGAGCGGGTGGTCGTCGGGGACCTCCGGGGCTCGAGGCAATGGCCGGGGTTCACCCCGATGGCCTCCGAACGCGGCATCGCGGCGGTGTGCGCGTTCCCGCTGCGCTGGCGCGACCACTCGATCGGCGCGCTCAACCTCTTCCGGGACGAGCCGGGTGCGCTGGAACCGAGGCAACTGCAGGCCGCGCAGGCGCTGGCCCAGATGGCGGCGATCGGCATCCTGCAGGAGCGCGCGGTCCGCGAGGCCCGCGAGCTCACCGCTCAGCTGCAGACCGCGTTGCACAGCCGTATCGTCATCGAGCAAGCCAAGGGCATCCTCGCCGAGCGCGGGGGCTTTGACATGGGCGCGGCCTACGAAGCGCTGCGCTGGTACTGCCGCACGCGAAACCTGCGATTGCGGCAGACGGCCGGGGCCATAACCGCCGATCCCTCCGTCGCCGACGAGGTGATCGCCGACCAACGGACCGATTGAGCCGCACGGCGGGGTGCACCGACTCCCGCGGTCGCGGGGTGCCTCCACCTCTCGGGCGGGAGCCGGCGCGCAGCGGTCTGCGACACGCCCGTGCGACGCCGTCGTTGCTCGACCTCGCCGAGGAACGGGAGCAGGTCAGGAAAGGCTCACCAGAGGTGACGTCCGTCCGTCGGTGGGCTAACGTCGGCCGTCGGTCACGAGCAGGAGGAGGACGTGGGCACAGACGCCGGACCACCCGGGGAGGATGCGCCGGCCGGGGGGTCGATTCGATCCGGTCAGGGGGAGCACCGCGGTGCCGACCCCGGTCAGGGCGACCGTCGTCTGGACCGTTCGAACACGATCCGTGCGGGCGTGTTCGGCATCCAGGACGGGATCGTCAGCAACTTCGGCCTGATCATGGGCGTTGCGGGTGCGCAGATCGACCCGGCCGCGGTCATCGTGAGCGGGGTGGCCGGCATCGTCTCGGGGTCGATCTCGATGGGTGCCGGTGAGTACGTGAGCGTCCGCACCCAGGGCGAGATGCTCGCCGCCGGGAGGGCGGTCGACGAGGAGGAGAACGTCAACCCCTACCGCGCGGCAGCCGCCAACGGCGGGCTCTTCGCGATCGGGGGCAGCGTCCCGCTGTTCCCCTTCTTCTTCGCCACGGGGTGGGTCGCGGTGGTCATCAGTGTCGTGATGAGTGTCGCGGCGCTCTTCGTCGCGGGTGCGATCCTCACGCGTGTCACGCGGCGGCATCCGCTCGTGTCGGGCTTGCGCCTGCTCGTCATCGGTGGCGGCGCCGGCATGCTCGGCTACCTGCTCGGAACGCTGCTCGGTACGGCGCTCGGCGCTGGGTGACCGTGCCTCGTCCGAGCGGCGCGACCGGCGTCGCCGCTGTCCCTCCCGCACGCTGTCGATTCGAGCGCGGGACCCGGGATCGCCGTGGCGCTGCCCCAACGGCCCCGCCTCGGAACCCGCCTACTCGCCGCCCTTCTGGACGTAGTTCTTGACGAACTCCTCGGCGTTCTCCTCGAGCACCTCGTCGATCTCGTCGAGCAGGTCATCGACGTCGGAGGTGTCGACCTCCTCGGTCGCCTCCTCGGTCGTCTCGGTGTTCTCCTCGTCCTGCTTCGGGCGGCCCTTGCGGACCTGGCCTCCGTCGCTCATCGCAACCCCTCCTCGACGTCCACGGACCGCTCGCGTGCCGGACGCGCCGACGGGACGCCGTCACCCCCGAGTGTACGTGCGTCGCCGACGAAGCAGCGCCTAGTTGCCCTGCAGCGCGTCGAGCAGCTGTTCGGCGGTGTCGCAACGATCGATCAGCGCCTCAGTGGTGGCCGCGCCCCCCCGACCGGGATCCATCATCGGCACCCGTTGCAGGGACTCGCGCCCCACGTCGAAGATCAGCGCGTCCCAACCGGCGGCGGCGACCGCGTCGCGGTACTTCTCGAGGCAGCGCCCCCGGAAGTAGGCGCGGGTGTCGCGGGGCGGGTGGGCGACGGCCTGCTGGACCTCTCCCTCGTCGACGACGCGCTCGATGCGCCCGGCGTCCACGAGGCGGTTGTAGAGGCCCTTGTCCTGACGCACGTCGTGGTACTGCACGTCGATCAGTTTCAGCTTGTCGGCACTCCAGTCGAGGCCGTCGCGCGCCGCGTACCGGTCGAGCAGCTGGTGCTTGGTCACCCAGTCCACCACCCCGTCGAGCTTCATGGGATCGTCCTCCACGGTGGACAAGAGCCGTTCCCAGAGGGCCAGCACCTCCTCTGCCCATTCGGGAGCGAGCCCCTCCTCGTGGTACTTGCGCGCCCGTTCCAGGTACTGCCATTGCAACTCGACGGCGGTGGTGCGCGTGTTGGCGTCGAGGGCCACGGTCTGGCTGCAGGAGATGTCGTGGCTGATGGCGTGCAGTGCCTTGACCGGCTGCGCCAGGACCGGGGGTGGAGGCAGGAACCCGTCCTCCACCATGGACAGCACCAGGCTGGTCGCCCCGAGCTTGAGGTAGGTGCACACCTCGGAGAGGTTCGCGTCTCCGATGATCACGTGCAGGCGTCGGAACCGTTCCGGGTCGGCGTGCGGCTCGTCCCTGGTGTTCACGATCGGTCGCTTCAGCGTCGTCTCGAGCCCGACCTCGACCTCGAAGAAGTCGGCCCGCTGGCTGATCTGGTAGGGCACGTCCTTGCGTCCGAACTCGTTGCCGATCCGCCCGGCGCCCACGAGGACCTGACGCGACACGAAGAACGGGATGAGGTGGCGGGTGAGTTCCCCGAACGGGATGCGACGATCCATGATGTAGTTCTCGTGCATCCCGTAGGCGGCGCCCTTGCCGTCGGTGTTGTTCTTGCTGATCACGATGCGCCCGGGGCGGGCGCCGTCGCTGCCCTCTACATGGGGCAGGGTCTCGGCAGCGCGCTCGGCGGCGTGCTCGAGGATGCGCTCCCCCGCCTTGTCCCACACCGTCGCGTCGTAGGGGGTCGCGCACTCCGGGGTGGAGTACTCGGGGTGGGCGTGGTCCACGTAGAACCTGGCCCCGTTCGTGAGGATCGTGTTCGCGAGGCCGACGTCATCCTCGGGAGCGGGCTCGTGCCCCCCCGGCTGCGTGAACCCGCGCGCGTCTCGCAGCGGGTTCTCCTCCTCGTAGTCCCAGCGCGCCCGGTGGCGACCGTCGGCCGAGTACGCGTTGACCACCAGGGACGACGCCAGCACGGGGTTGAAGTCGGGGCGGCCGACCACGCTGATCCCGAACTCGGTCTCGGTGCCGAGGTACTTGGGGCTCGCCACGGGGGTGCGCTCCCTCCCTGGTCGGGGTCCGTCGGCTCCCAGTGTCGCACCAGGGAGGGGGGTCGGACAGCAGCCCTCGCGGGTCCCGGTCGATCGTCCACAAGCGCGAGCGGCCGATCCGTCGGAGTGCGCGCGCTGCGATGGTTCGCTCGTCCCATGGCCATGACACACGCCGGGACCGCGACCGTCCAGCAGACGGCCATCGACCCGTTGGGTCTACGGACGGAACTCACACCGACCCGCCCCCGGCGAGCAGCCGGGAGCGACGCGCGGCGCTCCGTGAGCTCGCCGCCGGGCAGGACGGCCAGTTCGCCACCGCTCAGGCCGGTGTGCTCGGTCTCACCCGCGGCGGGGTGCGAGCACTCGCCGACGCACACGAGATCGTGGCGCTCCGCAAGGGGGTGTGGCGGTTCCTCAGTGCCCCGGGCGAGCCCGACGAGGCGATGACGGCCTGCCTGGCCTCGTGGCCGCTCGCCGTGCTCTCACACGCGAGTGCCGCACGGCACCACGGGCTCGAACGCGTCCCTCGGCCAGCACAGCCGTCGGTGACGGTCCCGGTGCAGGCACGCTGTCGACCCAGCGGCGTTCGGGTCCACCGCAGCCGCGCGCTGCCCGCGCGCGACGTCGCTCGGAGCGGCCGGATCCCGGTGACGAGCCTCGCCCGGACGGTCTGCGACCTCGCCGATGGCGCTGCTCCCTGGGAGACCTTCGCCCGGGTCGACGATGCGATCGCCCTGGGGGCCTCACGGCGCTGGCTGCACGAGAGAGCCTCGGCGCTGCGCTCCGGGCGGGACGGGGTGGCGCTCGTCGCCACGGCGACGGCCCCCGAGAGCGGCGAGGTGTTCCGCTCGTGGCTCGAGCGTGTCGCGTCCGTGGTCTACCGGGCCGCGGGCCTCCCCGACCCCGAGTGGAACGTCCCCATCGATGACGAACGCGGGCTCATCGGGATCGTGGATGCCTTCTGGCGACCCTGGGCGGTGATCGGCGAGAAGGAAGGGCTGCGTTTCCACAGCTCTCGGGAGCAGCTCCAGCAGGACGCGCAGCGATTCAATCGCCTCCACGAAGCGGGTTACGTGGTGCGCCGCTTCGGGTGGGAGGACGTGGTCCACCGCCCGGTAGAGGTCGCAGCGTCGGTCATGCGGGCCCTGCGTGCCGCCGGCGCGGACTTGGATCCGGCGCGACTCCCCCGCGTCATCGAACTGCCGGCCCATCCGTTTCGCTGACCGCTCCTCCGGCCGGGATCGCCTACCCGCCCCCTTCGCTGACGATGCTGCCGGCCACGGCCGACTCGCGCGAGGCGACCGCCTCGTTTCGGCCTCCGTCTCGGCCGCTGTGGGCAGGAGCGCACGCAGCGCCGTGCGCACTTGTCCACAGCGAGCGGCTAAGCGACACGGACCGGTGACGTGTGGGCATCATCGCCCGTTTCAACTGCCGCAGGTGTCCACACGCGGGGGGGCGGGCGAGTGGAAGCGCCCGGGTGTGGACGGTTCCGGGGCCTGCCCTTGCGGAACCGTCCACACCGCGACGGGTCCGCGGGGCGGCCGCCAGTGCCAGATGGGGCGCGGCCGCCAGTGCTAGATGGGGCGCGGCCGCCAGCGCTAGAGGTACTGGCCGGTGTTGATGTTCTCGATCGACTTGCCGGGTTCCTCGCCGTCGCCGATCAGCGTGCGCACGTAGACGATGCGCTCGCCCTTCTTGCCGCTGATCCGTGCCCAGTCGTCCGGGTTGGTGGTGTTCGGGAGGTCCTCGTTCTCCTTGAACTCGTCCCGGACGGCCTCGTAGAGGTCCTCGGCCTTGATCCCGCGCTGCCCCTCGTCGAGGTAGCGCTTGATCGCGGCCTTCTTCGCCCGGGCGACGACGTTCTCGATCATCGCCCCCGAGTTGAAGTCCTTGAAGTAGAGGATCTCCTTGTCCCCGTTGGCGTAGGTGACCTCGAGGAACCGGTTCTCGTCCGCCTCGGCGTACATCCGGCGACACGTCTCCGTGACGACGGCGTGGATCGCCTCCTGCTCGCCGCCGTGCTCCTTCACGAGGTCCGGATGCAGCGGGACCCCCGAGTGCAGATAGATCTTGAAGATCTCGCGGGCGGCGAGCTCGTCCGGGCGCTCGATCTTGATCTTCACGTCCAGGCGTCCGGGCCGCAGGATGGCGGGGTCGATCATGTCCTCGCGGTTCGACGCGCCGATGACGATGACGTCCTCGAGCGTCTCGACCCCGTCGATCTCGCTGAGCAGCTGCGGCACGATGGTGTTCTCGACGTCGCTCGACACGCCCGACCCGCGGGTGCGGAAGATCGAGTCCATCTCGTCGAAGAACACGATGACCGGATGGCCCTCCTCGACCTTCTCCCTCGCCCGCTGGAAGATGAGCCGGATCTGGCGCTCGGTCTCGCCGACGTACTTGTTGAGCAGCTCCGGGCCCTTGATGTTCAGGAAGTAGCTCCGCGCGTCCGCGCGCTTCTCCTTCTCGGCGACGCGGCCGGCGAGGCTCGAGGCGACGGCCTTCGCGATCATCGTCTTCCCGCAGCCGGGGGGGCCGTAGAGCAGGATCCCCTTGGGCGGGGTGAGGTGGTGCTCGCGGAACAGGTCCGCGTGCACGAACGGGAGCTCGACCGCGTCCTGGATCGCCTCGATCTGGTCCCCGAGTCCACCGATGTCCGTGTAGTCGATGTCGGGGATCTCCTCGAGGACGAGTTCCTCCACCTCGGGCCGCGGCAGGCGCTCGAGCGCGTAGCTGGAACGGGGCTCCACGAGCAGCGAGTCACCGGCGCGCAACGGCAGGTCTTGCAGTGGCTCGGCGAGACGCACGACCTGCTCGTCGTCGGTGTGGTTGATGACGAGCAGCCGATCGTCGTCGAGACGCTCCTTGAGGCTCATGACCTCGCCCACCGACTCGTACTGGGCGGCGAGGACGACGTTGAGGGCCTCGTTGAGCACCACCTCCTGCCCGGGCTGGAGCTCCTTGGCGGGCACGTCGACGGAGCAGTTGACCCGAAGCTTCCGGCCCTGGGCGAACACCTCGAGGATGTAGCCCTCGTCGGTCTCGTCGGCGATGCCGAGGAACACGCCGTAGCTCGACGGCGGGGCCGAGAGCTTCTCGACCTGCTCCTTCAGCGTGACGATCTGCTCGCGTGCCTCTCGTAGCGTGTCCGCGAGCTTCTGGTTCTGGGCGACCGCGTTGGACAGCTGCGCCTTGGTCTCGAGCACTCGTTCCTCGAGCGCGCGGACACGCTGGGGGGATTCCTCCAGCCGCCGGCGCAGGAGCGCGGCCTCCTCCTGGAGATAGTTGACCTGCTCGCGAAGCTCCGCGACCTCGGCGTCCTGGTCTGCCATGGCGGATCTTCCTCCGGGCCAGCTACGGACCGGCGTGGTGGGCGGCCGGAACCGGCTGCCATGCTCGGGCAAGCCCGAGCGCCGCAGCGGCTCCGGTGGGCCTGCGGCCTCCGCTGTCCGCGAGTATAGGTCGAGCGACCCTCAGGCTCTGCGCATCCGGACCGTCCAGAGCTACTCGTCCGCGAGCCGACGCACCGTCGTGAGGAAGGCGGTGTGGGCGACCATTCGGTGGTCGGGCCGGACGGCGAGGCCCTCGACGTGCCACGTGCGCAGCAGCGTCTCGACGGTCTGGGCCAATCCCCAGCGGCGGTCGGCATCGAGTGCCTCGCGCAGCCGCATCACCTGCGGCACCGACGGGGTGTAGGCACACAGGATGCCCCCCGAGTGCAGTGCCTCGACCGCGATCGGCACGATCCTGTCGGGTTCGAGCAGGTCGAGCACGAGCCGGTCGCAGCTCAGGCCGGGCAGCCGCTCGACGACGTCGGCGACCTCGAGCGTCCAGTTCGGCGGGTGGGTCCCGAACCGGTCCGCGATCGAGCGGGCGGCCACGGTCGCGTGATCCTCACGGAGCTCGAACGACACCACCCGACCGTTCGGCCCGACGGCGCGCAGGAGCGCCGCGGTGAGCGCGCCGGACCCGGCGCCCGCCTCGATGACCGTGCAACCCGGGGCGATGTCCGCGAGTCCGACGATCATCGCCTGGTCCTTGGGGTAGACGACCTGGGCGCCGCGCTTCGCCTTGAGGGTCCAGTCGCCGGCGGTGGGTCGGAGCGCCAGGAGCGTCGTGCCCTTCGCGCTGCGCACACGTGAGCCCTCGGCCGCGCCGAGCAAGTCGTCGTGCGCGACGGCGCCCCCGTGGTAGTGGAACGTGCCGCCGGTGGCGAGGGTGACGAGGTAGCGCCGTTCCTTGCGGTCGACGAGCAGGGCGACCTCGCCGGGCCCGAACGGCTCGGGATGCCCGGCGTGCCGTGGCTCGCGACCCTCGGCCGGCGTCGTGGGGGGATCCTCGGCGTCACGCATGACGCGCAAGCCTAGCTGGCCGTAGGTCTTGTCAAGCATCGTGTACGACATCCTTGGCAGCCCCCGGTGTGCGCGGGGGCTGGCGGGATGCTTGTGTGGCGGTGGGGTGCGAGGTCGGCGGGGCCGTAGGCCCACGCTGATCTATGCGACCTCCACTGAGGGTGGGGTCAGCTGGCTTCGTTCGGGCTCTGAGACGGGTGGAAGGCCGGGCGTCAAGCTAGGAGCGGCGTGACCCGCGAACGAGTCCGCCATAGCCCGTACGACGTCTGATCCGGCCTTCCTGTCCGCGAGCCTCGCACGATCGACCGCGGATGGGAAGGGTCCGGTGTCCTACTCCTTGCTGGCCCAGCAGGCGGGGTCGTACAGCGTCTGGTCGCGGACCATCGCGAAGGCGATCTTGTTCGCCCGGCGGGCCAGGGCGGTGGCGATGATCGCGCCGGGCTTGCCGCGCTCGCGCAGCCCGGCGGCGTAGCGGCGGGCGGCGGGATCTTGGTGCCACAGGCCTACGCCGAGGTCGAGGATCGCCCGGCGCAGCGGCACCGATCCCTCCCGGCTGATGCCGCTGTCACGCCGGCGACCGGCGGACTCGTACTGGGCGGGGTTCAGCCCGGCGGCGCGGTACACCTGCCGGTGCGAGGGCCAGCGTGCCGGGTCGCCGACGCCGGCGGCGTAGCCGGCCGCGCGGACCGCCCCCCAGCCCGGCCCCGACGTCAGCACGCGGTAGCGGGTGGCGGGCACGAGCGCGTCGATGCGCGCGTCGACCTCGGCGAGTTGGCCGTCCAGGCCGTCGAGCAGCGCCAGATCGGCGGCCAGGACCTGACGGGCCACCGCCGCGTCGGGCGTGGGCAGCGCGTCGCGGGCCGCGGCCACGAGGCGCTCGGCCAGCGCCACGCTCACGCGCACGTCGCGGCGCGCCGCGAACGCCCGGAAGCGGGCCACGCCGAGCCGGGCGAGCCGATCGGGGTCTGAGAACTCGGCCGCGACAAGGCGGCCGACCTTGGTGCCCAGCACGCTCGACAGACTCGCGCCCAGCCCGGGAAAGCAGCGGTCCAGCTGACCGGTCAGCTGGTTCTTGACCGCCGAGCGGGCCTGCACCCGCCGGCGGCGATGCGCCGCCCACGCGCTCAGCTCGACCAGCAGCTCATCACCGACGGCCACCTCGTAGCCGCGGCCGGCCAGCAGCAGATCCGCGATCGCGGTCAAGTCGATCGGGTCGGTCTTGGTCCGACCCGTGCCGTTGACCCGCCGCTGGGCTGACACCCACGCCGGGTTGTGCTCCACCAGCTGCCAGTGCCCGGGCAGCACCCTCGAGGCGACCAGCGGCCGGTGGTAGTGCCCGCACGCCTCCACCCCCACCCGCACCAACGCCGTCTCCGCCGGCAGAACCCGCTCGACCCGAGCGACGAACCCCGCCACCCCCGACCGGTCGAGAGCGAACTCGAACGGCGCGGCCAGCCGCCGACCCGAGAAGTCGACCACCATCGCCATCGCCGCCGACTTGCCCACATCCACCGGCACCGCCACCAGCCGATCCAACCCCACGCCGACCGTCCGCGCCGAAAGTTGCTGCGCTCGAATACCATGCATGTGCATCATCAAGCCCACCTCCCGGTGGTGTCAGGAGAACCAGGCGCGACAACGCCCGACCCTCGGAACCTGTGCGGGTCCCTTCTGACACCTCCGGAGGCGAAACCCATGGAACCGCTACCGGCAGGTCATATCAGCCCGCTGCGTGTCGGCCCTCGTCGGCCGACCGGGGCGGGCAACCGTGTTCGGTCCGATTCCCCGAGCGCCGGGGAGCGGTGGGGGCTACCCGACGGTCTGGCGGGACTCGGCACGGACGATGGCCGACTCCAGGAGCGAGGACACCACCCGCTTGGTCGATTCGCGGTCACGCGCGTCGCAGTAGGTCATCGGTCGATGCTCCGAGATCGCGAGCGCCTCGCGGACCTCCTCGAGCCCGTGGAACGCCTGGCCGTGGAACCGGTTGACCGCCACGGTGAAGGGGATGTCGCGCTGCTCGAAGTAGTCGACGGCGGCGAAGCAGTCCTCGAGACGACGGGTGTCGACGAGAACCACCGCGCCGATGGCGCCCGCCGTGAGGTCGTCCCACAGGAACGCGAACCGTGGCTGACCGGGCGTGCCGAACAGGTAGAGCACGAGATCGCTGGCAAGGTGGACCCGCCCGAAGTCCATGGTCACCGTCGTGGCGGTCTTGTCCGGGAGTGCCGAGGCATCGTCGACGCCGGCTCCGACGCTCGTCATCGACTCCTCGGTGCGGACCGGCTCGATCTCGGAGATCGAGCCCACGAACGTGGTCTTGCCCACCCCGAAGCCGCCCGCGACGACGATCTTGACCGCGGTCGGGGCTGTCGGGCCGTTAGAGACGTTCGACATCGGCGAGAACCCTCCGCAGCAGGTGCACGTCGTCCATCGGGCCCTCGCCCGTGGACGGGGTGGCGGCGGCCTCGAGGACGCCGTCCGCGACGAGGTCGCTCGCGAGCACTCGCACGACCCCTATGGGCATGCCGAGTGCGCCCGCGAGCTCCGCGACCGATCCGGCGCCGCCGAGGCACGCGTCGAGAACCCGGCGGGCCGAGGGGCTCTCGGCGCCGGCCGGCGACTTCAGCGTGGGCCGCAGCGGCGTCTCCAAGCGCAATTCGGGACCCCGCGCCCGGGTGCGGCCGCCAACGAACATGTACGGGCGCGCGAGGCGAGGCTCCTGCTCCGCGCCGTCCGGACGTTCCGGCTCGCCGTTCATCAGCCCGCTGCTCCCCCGGGGGCGGGTTCGCTGGGCTCGTGCCCCCGGGAACCGACGCCGATGCCGCTGCGCAGCTGCGCGATGAGCGCCGGCGTCAGCACGCCGCCCAGCCGTTCGGCGACGAGGCCCATCTCGTGGGCGACGAGGCCGGCGTCCGCTTGCCGGCTCGCGACGACCGCGAGGCCCGACGCGTCACTGACCCGCGTGACGAACAGGTAGCCCTTGTCGAGCTGAACGATGATGTCGTTCAGGGTCCCGCCGTCGAAGGTGCGGGCCGCGCCGCGCCCGAGACTCAGCATGCCCGAGGCGATCGCGGAGAACTGGTCCGCGGTGTCGCGATCCAACCCCGGGGAGCGCGCGATGAGCAGGCCGTCGGCGCTCACCACGATCGCCTCGATGACTTCAGGGACGCGTTCCGCGAAGTTGGCGACGATCCAGTCCAGGTCGAGCCCGTTCCCACCCTGCGTCGCGTGGGTCCCGCCGGTCATTTCGGTCACGGCCGGTCACCTCCCCCATCCTCCAGCTCTCCCTGTGCGCCGGCCTCGCCTTCCTCGCGGGCGCGGCGGATGCTGCTGATGTAGCGGGAGAGCACGTCGCGCGGATCGTCTTCCTCGATGTCGGCGTCCGAGAGAAGGCCTCCCCGCCGCCCGCCCTCGGGTGCGGGTGCTGCCCGTCCTGGTTGACGCCGCGGCAGCTCACCCCCCGGTGGCGAGCTCGCCACCCCGGCGCGGGGGTCGGTCGGCTGGGTGGGGGGCATCGGTGCGGCGGCCGGTTGCGCGGGGGGCATCGGTGCGGCGGCCGGCTGCGCGGGGGGTTCGGTGGGTGGGCCGTCGTCCGCACCCGCAGCGGCGTCATGGTCGTCCCCGACGGGCTGGTCGCCACCATCGGCACTCGGTGCCCGGGGGCCGCGGTCCGGAGCAGACGTGTGCTCCGGTGCCTCCCGGGTGACGGACGGCAGCGGTGCGCCGGGGGCCTGAGCGAAGGGCGCCGGCCCTCCGATGTCCGGGTGGGCGATCGGCTCGGACACGCTGCTCTCCGGGTGAGGCGGGGCATCGGGGACGGCCGCCGACAGCGTGGGTCGGGCTGCCCCCGAAGCCGGGATCGACCAGCCGGTCCCCATCTGAGGGGCGGGCGCCGGCTTGGGGCGCCGGCCCAACACCCGCCTCCAGAACGGGCGCCGCGGCCCGGTGTCCACGGATTCCTCGGCGGTCGCGGCACGGCGGCCGGGAGCGTTGGGCATGGCCGCCTCCTCGTCGGCTGGTTCCGCCCACGGGTCGGGATCGGGTGGGGGCGTATCTGCGGCCGGCGGGGACGCGAGGTCCGTCGCACCGGCCGAGGAGTCGCTGTTCGGGTGACGGCGGGGCAGACCGCTGTGCGTCTCGGCCGCCTCCGCGTGGTTCGTGTCCTCCGGTCGGCTCGCGGTCGCGTGGGGGTGCTCAGCGTCCTCCGGTCGGCTCGCGGTCGCGTGGCGGTGCTCAGCGTCCTCCGCTCGGCTGACCGCGTCGGGCTGCCTCGCCGTGGGGTGCTGTCCAGCGGCGAACGGCTGGATCGGCGTCTCCGGCTCTCGCGGCTCGTTCACCTGGGGCTCGGGAGCGGCCGGATACGGTGTGGGGTCCAGCGCCATACCTGGCAGCAACGCGCCGCCGCGTACCTGCATGGAGCCGAGAGGGCCGCGGTCCGGCTCCGGTGGCGCGGGCCCGGGGAGAGCCGCCGGCAGCTCCGGCACCGGCTCGTCGACCGCGAGGAGCGGGGGCGGGACGACGACGGCCGCGGTCGTGCCATCCTCTCCCCCGTCTACCTGCACACGGATGTCGTGGCGCTGAGCGAGCAACCCCGCGACGACGAAGCCGAGGGAGCGGCCGACCCCGAAACCCGCCGTGGGCGGATCGTGCAGTCGCGCGTTAGCTCGCCGCAGCTCCTCCGGGCTCATTCCCACGCCTCGGTCGCGGATCTCGACGCGGACTCCCGCGTGCTCCGCGTCGTCGACCGCTGCGAGGTGCGCGACGACCTCGACCTCGCTGGAGGGGTCCGAGTAGGTCGTCGCGTTCTCGACCAGCTCCGCGAGGAGGTGAGCGAGGTCGGCGGCGGCACGCCCGTGGATCTCGACCTCGGCGGTGGTGCGCACCTGTACGCGGCGGTAGTCCTCGACCTCGCCCGCGGCCGCTTGCAGCACCTCCTCCAGGGGCAGCGCCTTCGTCCATCGCCGGGGGGTCTCCGAGCCCGCCATGACGAGCAGGCTCTCCGCGTTGCGCCGCATGCGGGTCGCGAGATGGTCGATGGTGAACAGCCGCTCCAGCGCTTCGGGGTCCTCCTCGTGGCGTTCGAGGCGGTCGAGGACGCTGATCTGCCGGTCGACCAGCGACTGGTTACGGCGGGCGAGGTTGACGAACAGTTCGCTCACGCCTCGACGGGCGGTCTCGGCGAGGTCGGTGGCCGTGTCGGCGGCCACGGTGCGGACCCGTTCGAATGCCTGAGCGAGTCGGCCGATCTCGTCCTTCGCCTCGCCGCCTTCGATCGGCGTCGTTGCCTCGGGGGCGACCGGGCGGCCGGTGTGCAGCGCGGCGACGAGTTCGGGCAGCCGCCGGTCCGCGACGTCCTCCGCGGCCTCGACGAGCTGGGAGATGGGGCGCTCCATCTGTCGCGTGATGCTGATGGAGAGCAGCAACGCGATGCCCACGACCCCGAGGGCGGCGCCCGCTGCGGTCACGCCCTCCTGGGTCGCGTTCTCCGCGTGCTCCGTGGCGGCGTCGAGCGCCGACTCGGCGGTCCTCGACGTCGCGGTTCGCAGCGCGTCGGCCCGGGTCTCGAAGTCCTCGGCGGCGCCGGGGTCGACCACGTCGGGGTCGAGGCGCCCGCCGAGGAGCACGCGGTCGCGCAACGAGTCGCTGCGCGCGCCCGCGCGCGTGTCGAACAGCTCTTCCAGCTCGTTGCGCACGGACGGCCCGAGCGAGGCGAGGGCATCCTCTTCGGCGGTGCGCGCCGTGCCCGCGTGCGCCGCGTAGCCCACGAGGCTGGCGTCGTCGCCGTCGCGGGCGACGGCCTCCAGGGACAGCAGCTCGCGGGAGACGGACTCGCTGGCGACCGACAGGGCCACCAGCCCCTGCAGGTCCCGCGCGAGGCTGGCGTCCACGCGATCCAGGCCCTCCCCGGCGAGCTCGGAACCGACGAAGCGCTGGGTCGCGAGCACGCCGTCGACCATCTCCTGGTAGGCCTGCTCGCCCTCGGCCCGGCTCATGGGAGAACGCGTCACCGCCTCGCGGGTCTCCTCGAGCTCGCCAGCATTGCCCTCGAGGCGGTCCAGCACCGCCGCATCGGTCGTGTCCGCGTCCCGGACGCGCTCGAAGGCCTCGTCGGTCTCGGTGCGGGCGTCCTCCAGGGCGACGTACGCGCCCGCGGTCACATCGACAGCCGCAGCCGCGCCGCTGGCGCGACGCTCCAGCTGCAGGGCGGCCAGCACGTCGTCGACGCCTTGCGCGGTTGCGGCGAGCTCCGCGGCGGTCTCGGATTGCTCGACCGCTTGCCAGCGCTCGAACACGTGCAGGCCCGCGAAGACGAGCAGGCCCACGAGGGGCGCGACGAGGAGCGCCACGAGCTTCCAGCGCATCCGCAGGTTCTGGATCATCGACACACCCGCAGGGTCGGGACGTACGGTGATCTCCCACCGCTCACCGGAGGTATCGGCGAGATACGAGTGCGCTTGAGCCCCTTCGGCGGGCGCGTCGAGCGACGGGACGCGAGTCGGCGTTAGCGCACGGTGCTGACCACGCTGAGGACGCGCTGCTGGGTTCGGCAGAAGGCGCAGCGCACGGAGTCGCCGTTGTGTGCCGCCTTGCCCTTGGGGGGCGCGGTCGGCATCCCGCACTCGCCGCAGGCGACCACACCGTCGTCGTTGCCCTCGTCCGCCTCGGACGCGAAGTGCTGGTCGCGGACCTTGTCGAGGAAGCCGTAGAGGAACTGCGCCTTCGTACCCGGGAAGTGTCGCTCGAGCTCGTTCAGCGCGTCTTTGTAGTGATGCACCGTGTTGCCGCCCACGAGGGGGCACTCCTCGACGATGTAGTCGAGGCCCCGGACGATGCAGTACGCGGCCATCTCGCGCTCACCGACGCGGTAGAGCGGCTTGACCTTCTTCGCGAGCCCCCCGGAGGCCGCCAGGGCGGGCGACTGGCGGGCCATGAAGGGCGTCTGCCAGCGCAGGACGTTGCCCAGGAGCTGCGCGGCCTCGTCGTCGAGGTTGTGACCGGTGGCCATCACGTCATAGCCGTGGTCCAGCGCGACCTTGTTGAACACGTAGCGCTTGGACAGGCCACAGACGCCGCACGCCGACCGGTCCTTGACCCCGGTGGCGTCGGGGATGCTGTAGCCGAACTCCGTCGCGAGGTCGATCGCGTGGAGGGTGACGCCGCGCCGTTCGGCGAAGTCGCTCACGACCTGCTCGCTGCGCTGGGAGTAGTCCCCGATGCCGAGGCCGAGGTAGAGGCCGTCGTGGTAGCCCATGTCGAGCAGGACGTCCCAGAGCGCGAGCGAGTCCTTGCCGCCGGACACCGCGACGAGGACGCGATCGTCGTAGGAGAGCATCCCGTGTCGGTCGATCGCGTGGCGGACCTGACCCCGGATGTGGTCCACGAGGTGCTCGGCGCAGAAGGCCGCGCGGTGACGCGGGATCTCGATCACGACCGCCCTGCCGCAGACCTGGCACTGTGGCGCGCGGGGACCGGCGCCCCCGGAGATCACGGAGCGGACCTCGATCTCGGCGTCGTCGGGCAGCTCGCGGTCCCGCGTCATCAGCTCGCCGTCCCGGATCACGAGCACGGTCTCGGGGTTGATCCCGAGCTGTGCGAGCACGTCCGCGACCGTCGCGGGGCCCGCGACCTCGTGCGTCGCGTCGGGGTTCCGGCGCCGAACGATCATCACACGCAGGCTAACAACCCCCGGTGCAGCCAACACCGCCTCGCGGCCCTGTGCGGCCGACGCGTTCAACCGACGAGCACCCATCCGATCCACAGGGCGACCATCACACTGCCCGCGGCGAGCTCGGCGAGTGCAGCGAGACCCATGCCGCGCAGCATCCCGATCACGACCCGCGTGGCCTCCTGCGCCTGGCCGGTAGCGAGCCGGGCCCGCAGCCACGCGCCGGCCAGCCCGCCGAGGGGGAGACCGAGCACGGGCAACACGATCGCGCCCACCACCGCGCCGAGGCCGGAGGCCAGCAACAGCCCGGATGGCGCCCCGGCCGCGATGCCCCCTCGGGCGGGCAGAAGGAACGAGGCCGCGAATCCGGCGAGGGCGCAGAGCGTGATCGCGGCGAACAGCCATCCGCCCGTCGTGCCGAACCCGACGGTGAGCCCGTACGCGGCGGCACCGAGCCAGACGATCAGCAGGCCCGGGATGACGGGCACCACGGTCATCGCGAGACCGAGCGCCATCGCGATCGCGACGGCGATGGTGGCGAGCTGCTCCACGGGCACTCCGTCCGATGGGTGGACCTGCTGCGCCTAAGATGGCGCCATGACCTCGATTGCCACCACCACCCTCGCGCTCAAGGAGTGGGCGGCGGTCGCCCGTGCGCTGCTCGACGGACGGCAGACGCTGCTCCTCCGCAAGGGCGGGATCCACGAGAAGCGCTTTGAGGCCGCGGCCGCTGACGACGAGGGGGGCTTCCTGATCTTCCCCACGGTCGCCCACAGCCACGCGGAGCGTGTCCGAACCGAGCACCGCGACGTCCTCGATCGGGGCGCGGAGGACGTCGACGGCGACGCGTCGGTGCTGGTGCGGTGCGGAGTTCGGCTGGTCGACGCCGTGCCCGTGCAACGGCCCGAACGCCTGCCGGAGGTCGCCGACCTGCACGTGTGGACGGACGAGAGCGTGCGCACCGACCGGTTGGAGTTCCGCCCGAAGCATCCCCTGCATGCCCTCGTGGTCCGCGCGTTCGCGCTACCCGAGCCCGTGCGGCTGGAGAAGACCGCCGAGCACCGCGGGTGTCGGTCCTGGCTGCAGCTGCCGCTGCACTGGGACGGGCGCTCGGGTACCCCGGTCCACGAGCCCGGCCGGCTCGTACAGAATGCGGCCCGCGTCCGGGACACGCTGGGCTAGCACATGGGTGGTGAGGCCTTCTCCGACGACGCGGCGGCCAGCGGGGGCACGGGCGACGGCGTCTCGTTCGTCGCGCTCGTCCGTGACCACCCGTGGCTGTTCATCGCCTGGCTCGCGCTCTTCGTCGCGGCCGCGGTGCTCGTGCAGACCGGTACGAACCTCGCTGCGCTGGCGGCGATGGCCGCAGGCATCGTCGTCGGGCTGCTCATGCCTCGGTGGCTCCCGACACCACGGTGGGTGCTGGTCGCCCTGTTCGCGATCTTCCCGCCGATCGCCCTGATCATGGTCCCGGTGTCCTTCATCTACTTCCACCGGCGCGCCCTGAAGTGAGTGGCTCGTGAGGCTGCGAGCCGTGCCGACCGTGGCATACTCTGGCCTCCACGTCGGCGTGGCGGAATTGGTAGACGCGCATGGTTGAGGGCCATGTGGACTTCGGTCCATGAGGGTTCAAGTCCCTCCGCCGACACGACACTGCGGGAGCAATCGGCGCGGCCGACCAGTTCGGCTACGCGCTGTAGCGGCCCTTCGATCTGTCGGCGGCCGGAGTGGCGGCCTTCATGCGGAGCTCGCGGTGGCTGCGGCCGGGACCGCGCCGTTTGCGGAGGTGACGTTCGCGGGACTCATGACGCCAGGGGCGTGCGCCCGAGGCCTGCCCTAGCAGCGAGCGGCCGAGGCAGGGCAGCGCTTCCAGGCCACCTTCTCGACGCGGTCGGTGAGGCGGTGATCGCCACCGACCTCGACGGCGTCGTGCGCCATGTCAACCCCGCCGCCGAGCGGCTCTGCGGCTGGGCGGTGAGGCAGGTACGAGGTACCGCGATCGTCGAGTTGAACGTCCTTGAACACTCGTCCGTGCAGGCCCATTCGATCATGGCGCAGGGTCCGAGCCCGGCAGAGCTGGTCCGGCAGGTTCGAGGTGCACCGATACGACGGCACGATCTTCCCTGCCCTGGTGACGACCTCCCCCTACTATGACGACGCCGGGCAGTTGGCCGGCCTCATCGGCGTTTCGACCGATATCAGCGACCTTGAGCGGACCCAGCGACTCCTGTCCCGCCGTGCCCGCCAACAGACCGCGGTCGCCGAGCTGGGCCAGATCGCGATGGGGGCCGACGACCCGCGGAAGGTGGAGAGCTCACCCGGTCCAGGGTCACGGAGCTGCTGGGACCCGACACCGTCATCGAGCGGGTCGCGGACTCCGGCGATGCGACGGGGCCGTCCGGGTGGAGCTCAGCAGCGGCAGGGCCCTCGTGGTCACGGGCGCGGCGACCGACGAGCTCCAGGATCACGACCGCGACTTCCTGCGCTCGTTGGCTCACATCGTCGACACCGCCTGGCAACGCCACGCTGCCGCTGCGCAGTTGGAGCACCTGGCGTCCCACGACCCGCTGCCGGGGGTTCCGAACCGCACGCTGTTCCTCGATCGGCTCGGGCAGGCTCGCGCGGCCTGCCAGCGCTCCGGTGCACGGTATGCCGTGCTGTTCCTCGACCTCGACGGCCTCAAGTCCGTGAACGACGGGGCGGGTCACGAGGCCGGCGACGAGGTGCTCCGCCTCGCCGCCGATCGGCTACCGCCGAAGGAGTCGAAACCCCCGAACAGCTCGCCGAGCTCGTCAGCCTCGGCTGCGACCATGCCCAGGGGTTCCTGTGGAGCCGGCCGGTCGAAGCCCACGAGATCACCGACGCCCGCGCTCCGATCCCTGCGCCGTCTCGGTAGCGACGACCCCCGGGGTCCCTCGGGCACGCCAGCCCACGAAGCCCGACACCGAGGTCGTTGGACAGGCGCACTCCCCAGTCGGACGCTGCGGCGTCGCCGCCCGAGTCACGGCATACAGCGTTCGGTGACTGGGCAGGTTCACTGGGACCCTGTAGGCGTCCCTCGGTGAGCTCATCCCACCCCTCCGAGCGGACATGCGCCCCGGCCTGGTGACAGGGTTCACGAAATTTGCGACGATTGCGTGGATCGTTGCGTTCGATCACGGGATCCAGGCACGGATCGTCGATGTGCCGTCGGACGCGTCGGACAAGGGAGATCCACGACCGAGGCGCGGATCGGGAGCGGATACATGCGTGTGCACGAAGTCATGAATACCGAGCCCGTGACGGTTTCGCCCCGAAGCTCCGTGGCGGAGGCGCGCGAGGCCGCGGAGGCGGTCGGTGCTCGTCACGCACTCGTGATCGAACGCTCGACGGTCATGGGAGTCCTCGAAGAGGATCGGCTCTGGCTGTCCGCCGAGGACGTCCTCCGCACCGCCGCTGGATTGCAGGACGCCCTCACTGATCGCGACCATCAGCCGGCGCGAGCGGCGATGCGGTCCGCACAGCCGAGCGTGACCCGGTCCGACAGTGTGCAGACCGCCGCCCGCCTCATGGTGTTGAAGGGTCGAGTAGCCATCCCGGTGATCGATCAGGGGCATCTTCAGGGCATGCTCTCGGTGGACGAGTGTCGTCGTGCCCTGGGCACGCCCGTCCAGCCGGTGCCCTCCGAGGAACGGGACGAGCACGAGGACGGCGCCGCATCCGACGACGCGGTGGCGTAGCCTCGCGGGTAGTCCACCCGAACCGGCCGCTTCCACCCGCGTTCCGCAGGAGCCGACGATGCAGGCCATCTTGATGCTCACGATCGTGCTCGTGATCGTCCTGCTCGTGGCGCTCTTCGTCTATGACGCGAAAAGGTCGCGCGGCGGGGAGCAGGAGCCGGCCGAGGAGGAGCCCGACGCGCCGCCCCGTGGCTCCCCCACTCCTCCGCCGGCACCACCGGCCGAGGACCCGTCACCGGCGCCCGGGCGCGAGTCCGCGAGGTCGCCGGTCGACGCGGAGGCACTCGCCACGCACGTGCGCAAGCTCCGGCGGGCGGTCGATGCCGAGTTGGTCTCGCGTGACGAAGCCGTCGAGAGCATTCTGCGACAGTCGGGTGATCGCCTCTCACCGGAGGCCGCCACACGTCTCCTCGATGGTGGGCCCGACGACCCTCTCGCCCCCGAGGTCGGGCACGTTCCCGACGATGTCGAACCCTCGGACGAGCCGCGGTTCCCCGATGCCGCGGGGGAGGGTGCCGACGGGCTCGTCCCCGGAGGCGACGTCCCGGACACACCGGACGAGCTCTTGGGCGAGCCCCCCTCCCGGGAACCGGATCCGGACCCCCGTGAGCTGGATCCCGACGCCGGGGAGAGCGAGGCCGGGGAGAGCGAGGCCGGGGAGAACGAGGCCGGGGACGAGGGCGAAGGTGGCGCCGACGGTGGCGAGCCCTCACGCGAATAGCGACCCGTCGGGATCGCGATTCGTCCGGGAGTACGTCGGTGAGCTCAACGACCGAGTGCCCGCTCGGCGGTCTCGGCGTCAGGAGCGAGGGCGAACCGGACCAGCTGATCCTCGCAGGCGAGGGCGAACGCGTCCCGGTCCCCCTCGAGCGTGAGCTCGCCCGACGCCACCTCGCGCTCGCTGGGCTCGTCCGCGTTCGCGACCTGCGCATACCAACTGGGGACGGCGTCGCACACGACGAGCGGAGCCTCCTCGGCATCGTCGAGCCACCATCCAGCGGCGACGACGAGCTCGCCGTCCTGCTCCCAGGCCTCGATCGCCCCACCCCGCCACCAGGGCCAAGCAGCCGGCGCCTGCGTGTCCTCGACCTCCCCGAACAGCACGAGCAACTCGAAGGCGCCGAAGCTGCCATCGACCAGCGGCTCCCAGTCGTCCCCTGGCGCCTGTCCCGGATCGACCTCCTCGGGCTCGAAGCCCTCGAGGTAGCGATCGGGGTCGAGGATCTCGAGCGTCGTGGTCGGCGGATCCTCGAGCGCCTCGTTGACCGCCGCGAAGCCACCCTGCTCCCGGAGGGCGGCCACGAACCGCTCCCCCGCCGTGTACGGGAAGAGGAACGACTCGACCACGTACTCGGGTAGCTCGGCCAGGACCTCCTGGACCTCGCCGACGGCCTCGAGCTCCTCGCGCTGGGCCTCCCCCTGCTCCTCCTCGGAGAGATGGCGTGCTTGCCACTCCTCCTCGATCAGTACGGCGTCGCCCTCGACGACGGAAAGGAAGGCGAGCACCGCGTCGTCGTCCTCGAGGTCATCGAGGCGCTCGAGGTCGAAGTGCTGATCCTGGAGCGCGTGCACGAGCTCGTGGGCCGTGGTCACCGTTGCCGACGGCCCGGGCGGGAGCTCCTCGCTGCCCACGTAGGCCACCTCGTCCTCGGGGTCGTAGAGGCCGGCGACCCCGGACGCCTGCAGCTCGTCGTAGATCTCCTCGAGGTCGCCTCCCTCGGGGATGTGGCGCAGGCTCGCCAGCACGCGGCTCCAGTCCGCCAGCTCGTCGCGGTCGCCGGCGTCGAGGTCGCGATCGGTCGCGATCTCGGCCAGCTCGTCGCCCGACACGACCTCGGTCTCGACCTCGTCCTCCCACTCGAGCTCGCGCAGTTCACCGACCTCGCTGGTCAGGCGTTCGATCAGCTCGTCGAGTTGCGCTTCCTCGTCCTCGGGATCGTCCGAGGGATCGTCGTCGTCGGGATCTTCGTCGTCCTCCTCGGGCCCAGGGTCGTCGCCCGGTGGGCCCTCGGCCTCGCCGTCGATCGCACCGTCCTCGTCCTCGATCTCCGGATCCGGCTCGGTCTCGGGCGAGCACGCCGCGGCGACGAGCAGGAGCGCGACGAACGCCGCCACGATCCTCGCGGTGACCATCCCCTCCTCCTCTCGTCTCCCCGGCAGCTGCGATGTGGGGAGACACGGGCCGGCAACCGGTCCCCGTGGCCGCCAGGATGGCGCGTGGCGGCTCCTGCATGTCCCGAGTGGCCGGCTCCGTCGATGCACGTGGGAACGTGGTGGTCGTCGAGACGATAGCACCCCTCTCGCACCCCTCGTCGGCCTGGGACCGGCGGTAGGCTGCGCTTCTCGCGGAGGCACGGTGTGCGCCGGAGGGCGCCGTGGACGTGAGCGAGGTGCGGATGGCCGAGATCCTGGTGTGCGGCGAGGCGCTCGTGGATCTCACGGCTGCGCGCTGCGAAGGTGAGCGGGGCTTCGTGCCGCGTCCGGGAGGGTCACCGTTCAACGTGGCCATCGGACTGGCGCGCCTGGGAACGGCCGCCGGCTTCTGCGGGCGGGTCTCGACCGACCCGTTCGGGCGCCTGCTGCGCCGCACACTCGAAGCCGACGGGGTCGGTACCGAGTGGCTCTCGATCGCGGACGAACCGAGCCCGCTCGCGTTCGTGCACCTCGACGCCGCCGGGCAGGCCGAGTACGCCTTCCACTTCGCAGGCAGCGCCGGCGCCAGCCTTCGGTCCAGCGACGTGCCGCAGCCCCTACCGGACGGCGTCACGGCCGTGCACGTGGGCTCCATCGCCCTCGTGCTGGAGCCCGGTGCCGCCGTCGTCGCCGACCTCCTCGCGAAGGCGCACCGTCAGGGGCGCGTGACCTCCCTCGACCCGAACGTCCGGGGGCGGTTCATCGGCGATCGCGCGGCCTACGCGAGCTCGCTCGAGCAGTGGGTCGCGCAGTCCTCCGTGGTCAAGGCCAGCACCGAGGACCTCGCATGGGTGTGGCCCGACGAGGACCCCGCCGCCCTCGCCCGCCGATGGGCGGCGGGGGGACGCCTGGTCGTTCTCACCGATGGCGCACGCGGCGCGCTCGCGGTGCGCGGGGACGAGCGGCACGAGATCGCGGCCCGGGCGACGAGCGTCATCGACACGGTCGGAGCGGGTGACGCGTTCACCTCCGGCCTTCTCGCGGCTCTCGACGCGCAGGGGTGCCTCACTCCCGAGGGTCTCGAGCAGGCCGACGTCCGCGCCGCGGTCTCGTTCGCCGCGAGCGTCGCGGCGATGACCTGCACGCGTGCCGGAGCGGACCCGCCGCACCGCGACGAGTTGCGCTGACACCCATGGTCACGCTCATCCTCGAGGGCGTGGGGGTCGAGGGCGACGAGGGAGGCCGCCGGCTCGACGGGCTCGATCTGACCTTCCCCTCCGGCTCGCTGACCGCCCTGATGGGACCGACCGGCGCCGGCGCGACCACCGTGTTGCGGGTGCTCGCGGGGACCCAGTACCCGGATCGCGGTCGCGTCTGGTTCGAGGACATGGACGTGACGGTCCAGCGACCCGACCAGCGGGACGTCGCGGTGGTCGACCAGACAGCGACCGTCTTCCCTCACCGGACGGTGGCCGGCAACGTCGAGGCCGCCCTCGAGGCCAGCGGGTTGCCGGCCGACGAGATCGCCCTGCGGGCGGCGAGCGAGTTGCGTGCGGTCGGCCTCGAGTCCCGCGCCGACGCGCCTCCCGGCCGTCTGTCCGCGGGCGGGAGGCGGCGTCTGGCCATCGCTCGCGCCACGGTGCGTCGCCCGCGCGCGTTCCTGTTCGACGAGCCCTTCGGCGAGCTCGACCCGGGGGAGGCCGCGCGCCTGCGGAGCCAGTTGCGCGAACTGCACGATGCCCTCCGGACCACGACCGTGATCGCCACGCACGAACCGGAGCACGCGCTCGCGCTCGGGGACCAGCTGGTCGTCCTCGACGGGGGACGCGTCCTGCAGGTGGGCGACCCGTCCTCGTGCTACGCGCGGCCCGCGACGACGCTGGTGGCGGAACTGATGGCCCCCCGCGGGCTCGCGTTCATCGACGGGTTCGTGGAGGGAGACGGCCTCCGCCTCGGTGATGCTCCTCGAGCGCAGCTCCTGCCGTTGCGTCCGCACGCTCGGGGTGCCGTGGGGGCATCGAGGATGGTCACACTCGGCATCCGACGTGAAGCGCTGTCCGTCGCGGTTTCCTCGCACCGGACCGAGGAACGGCCTACCGAAGAACGGCCTCGCCTGGTCGCGAGCGTCGTGTCCGTGCGCGGCATGGGCGCCGGACGCGAGGGCATCGCGCGGCTGGAGCCGGGAGGCCCCGAGGTCGCCTTCAGCCCCGGGGCGGAGCAGCTGACGGGGGGCCAGGGCGTGCTCCTGTCGGTGGATCCCGACAAGCTGCTCTACTTCGACGTCGAAGGGCGGCTGTTGCACGCGGGCCGGTGAACGAACCGGCGCGCGGTCAGCCGTGCGCGGGAGCCAGCGCGGTGGCGACGGGGTCGGTCGGCTCGTTCGCGAGTTGCTCGCGCAGTTCCATCCTGGCGATCTGCAGCCGGTGCACTTCGTCCGGGCCGTCGGCCAGGCGCAGCGTCCGCAGGTGCGCCCAGTGCTGCGCCATCGGGGTGTCCTGCGAGACACCGGCGCCGCCCCAGAGCTGGATGGCCCGGTCGAGGACCCGCAGGGCCGTGTTCGGCGCGACCACCTTGATCATGCCGATCTCCTTGCGCGCCTCCTTGTTGCCGACCTCGTCCATCATCCATGCGGCCTTCAGGACGAGCAGGCGCGCCTGCTCCAGCTCACAGCGCGCGTCGGCGATCCACTCACGCACGACGCCCTGGCGGGCGAGCTCGGTGCCGAAGGCGTTGCGCCCGGCGGCGCGGCGGCACAACAACTCGAGGGCGCGCTCCGCCATGCCGATCGCCCGCATGCAGTGGTGGATGCGTCCCGGCCCCAAGCGGCCCTGGGCGATCGCGAACCCGTCGCCCTCCCGCTGCAGGAGGTGATCGGCAGGCACCCGAACGCCGGTGAACTGGATCTCGGCGTGCCCCTCCCCTTCGTTGAAGCCGAACACTTGCAGGTTGCGCACGTGTTCGATGCCCGCCGTGTCGAGCGGCACCAGGATCATCGATTGCTGGCGGTACGTGTCGGCCTCGGGGTTGCTCTTGCCCATGAAGATCGCGAGCCGGCAACGCTTGCGTGCCGCGCCGGTGGTCCACCACTTGCGCCCGTTGAGGACGTAGTCGTCGCCGTCCCGCTCGATCGAGGCCCGAATGTTCGTGGCGTCGCTCGAGGCGACGTCCGGCTCGGTCATCGCGAAACAGGAGCGGATCTCGCCGTCGAGCAGCGGTCGCAGCCACTGCTCCTGCTGCTCGCGCGTGCCGTACTGCGCCAGGACCTCCATGTTGCCGGTGTCGGGGGCGTTGCAGTTGAAGGGCTCGGAGCCGATCACGCTCCGACCCATCCACTCCGCCAGCGGTGCGTACTCGAGGTTCGACAGCCCCGCGCCCCACTCCTCGTCCGGCAGGAACAGGTTCCACAACCCCGCTGCGCGCGCCTTGGCCTTGAGCTCCTCCATCACCGGCGGGTGATGGTGCGGGTCGCCGGACGCCTCGACCTGCTCGCGGTGGAGCGTCTCGGCGGGATAGATCTCCTGTTCGACGAACTCGCGCACCTGCGCGATCAGCTCGCGGGCACGTGCGCTGTGGGCGAAGTCCATCTCAGCACTCCTCTGCCGCCTCCCTGCGACGCGTCGAACGTCGTGCCAGCGGCAGGCTACCTGACCATGGTCACCCTCAGGGCGGCTGCCGGGTCGGGCGCCAGGGTCAGTGATCCGCGCCCGGGTCACTCATCCGTCCCGGGTCAGTAACCGGCGGCCGGGTCAGCGATCCGCGGCCGGCACGCCCTCCCCTGTCGTCCCGCCGCGGTGTGGACACGTTCGGGGGTGATCGCGGTCGCTGGTGTCCACACCGTGCGCCGCTCGGCCTCCGCCCGGTCACGTGTGGGCCTTTCCGTTGGTGTCGACCGCCACTCCCGCCCACACCGTGGCACTGCGACCGGCGATGCGTCCCGGCTGTGGACGAAACCGTGGGTGCAACGCGTGGTTGTGACCACACCGCTGGGTGTGACCACCGCGTGGTCGTGATCACACCGCTGGGTTGTGACCACACCGCTGGCTTCAGCAGGCGCCCGAGCCCGCAGCAGCCGGTCGCTCGCGCGGACTAGGCCTCCTCCACGCGGACCGTGACGGTGTGACGTCCGGTCGCGCCGTCGGGGCGCGCGGGGCCCTCCTCCGCCGTCTGGACCTCCCCGGTGGCATCGGTCGCGCGCACGGTGAGTTCGTGGGTTCCCGCAGTGGCGTTCTCCCACTGCCACGTCCACTGGCGCCAGGCGGCCCCGCCGATCTCCGGTCCGAGGTCGGCGGGCTGCCAGTCCCCACCGTCGACGGAGACCTCGACACGCTCGATGCCGTCGAGCGGCGCCCAGGCCACGCCGCCCACGGGCACGGTGCCGGTCACGACGTTGGCTCGATCGTGCGGGGTGTCGATCCGCGACTGGATCCGCACCGGGCCCTCCTTCGCCCATCCCCGCGGCACCCAGAACCCGTCGAACTCGTTCCAGCCGGTGACGTGGATCCGCTCCAGCCACTTCGTCGCGCTCACGTAGCCGTAGAGGCCGGCCACCACCAGTCGCGCGGGGAAGCCGTGCGCACGGGGCAGGGGCTCACCGTTCATGCCGACCGCCACGAGCGCGTCACGCCCGTCGAGCGCGGCCTCCACCGGGAAGCCGGCGGTGAACCCCTCCACGCTCTCGCCGACGATCTGCTCCGCGTCGCTGGCGAGGCCGGCGCGGTCCAGCAGCTCACCGAGGCGGACGCCCTGCCACCGGGCGGTGCCTGCCTCCCCGCCACCCACGGGGTTGGAGACGCAGGTGAGGAGGATGTCGGCCTCGGTACCGGCGAGGTCGAGCAGCTCGTCGTAGCTCAACTCGATCGGGTTGTCGACCCGCCCGTCGATGGTGAGCGACCAACCCCGCGGTTCGACGTGGGGCGTTCGCACGGCGGTGTCGACGATGTAGAACTCGTCGTTCGGCGTCCATAGGTCGGACAGGCCTTCGTCGATCCGCGGCTGCTCGAACGTGGATGCCGCCGGCAGTGAGTGGTTCGGCTCGGGCAGCTCGGCGATCTCCCCGGGCTCCGCCCGAGCGCCGGCGGAGAGGCTCCGCACCGCCCCGGCTCCCACCACCGAGACGCCGAAGAAGGTCGCGGCCATCCGGACGAACCCACGACGGTCGATCCCGTGGGGGCTGGCTGCAGGGTCCACGGGGGGTGACGCCGGGGAGCGTGCCCGCGCCAGCAGCGCCCAAAGGGCTGCCATTCCCACCAAGGCGCCGGTCGCGGCGGGAAGGAGCGTCGCGAGCACCTCGGCAGCCGGAGCGGCGGCCGCGACCGCGCCCCCGGCGAGGGCGATGCCGACGAACAGCAGCCGCGCGGCGAGTGCGCGTCGTGTGCCGAGCCGTCCCACGAGTGCTCCCAGTCCCAGCGCGACGAGCACGATCCCGATCTGCAGGGCCAGCACGTTGAACGGGCCGAGCACCGCGATGGCGGCATCGGTCAGCGGCGGCGGGGAGACGGCCACGACCGCGTCCCCGACTCCCTCGATCGGCGACACCAGCGCCGAGGTGGTGGCGGCCAGTACCTCGCCGACGGCGAAAGCAACCGTCACGGCCACCGCGCCGGCGATCGCGCCATCCCGCGGCCGTGGCGGTCTGGCCGCAGCCCGCGCCGGGTCAACAGCCTCTGCCGCATCATCGGGAACGGTCATGCGGGGCTCCTGGTCCGGTCCTTCACCCAGCCCCGGTCTCGAGCGGCGGAGCGGTGGTGTGCCGGATGTCCCCAGGGTAGTTCATTTGGTCGGTGAGGGTCCGAGCCGGGTGCCCACCGCTTCGAGCGTGGCGCGCGCATCCCCTGGATCGGGCGACGGGCACGCGATCGCGGCGGTGGTCACGCCCCCGTCGAGGTAGGCCCGGACACGCGCGGCGACCCGGTCGGCGTCCCCGACGGCCGCGATCGAGTCCAGCATGCGATCGGACACGGCGCGAGCCGCCGCCTCACGGTCGCGTGCGGCCATCGCCTCGCGGACGCCCGCGGCCTCCTCCTCGAACCCGAGCCACTCGAAGAACCGGTTGTACGCGTCGACCGCCGCGTACGGCGCGAAGGTCCGGCGCAACTGCTCGCGGGCCCCCTCGGGGTCGTCGGTCACCCAGCAGAACAGTCGAGCGACCACCGCGAGGTCGGCGGGCACCCGGCCGACGGCCCTGGCACCGGCGGCCACCTCGTCGAGGACGGCGGGGAGGTGCTCGGGGCCCAACTGGTTGAGGCACACGCCGTCCGCCAACCCACCCGCCTGCCGCAGGCTCCGAGGGTTGAGGGCGCCCAGGAGCAACGGCACGCGCGTCGGTGGCGGGGCGAAGATCCGCGCGCCACGCACGTGCACGAACCGCCCCTCGTAATCGACCTTCTCGCCGTCGAGCAACGGCCGTAGCGCCTCGACCGTCTCCCGGAGCCGGTCCAGCGGGTGGTCGAAATCGAGCCCCGACCACCGAGCGACGATGATCTCGCTCGAGGTCCCCACGCCGAGGCTGAAGCGTCCCTCCGACAAGTGCGAGAGGCTGGCGGCGGTCGCGGCGAGGAGCCACGGGGCCCGGGTCTGGGCCGGCGCGACGGCGACGCCGAGATCCACGTCGGACGCGATGGCGACCGCGCCGAGCAGGCTCGCGAAATCGGGTCCGGCGACCTCGCTGGCCCAGGCCGACCGGTAGCCCCATCGCGCCGCTGCCTGGACGAGCTCCGGGGTCTCCCGGGGCGGCAGGCCGGCGACGGGCAGGCTGACCGCGAGGGTCATGGCATCCCCCTGGAGTCTGCGAGAACAACGGATGGAGTGCGCAGCGTAGAGGTTTCGATTCCCCGCGGGCCAACAACCGTTAGCATGGTCCGGTCCGGTGGCCCGATGCTGCGCAGCGACGGACACAGGCGAACTGCGACGGTTGCGCGTGGCGGGCCGGTGGATCCATGGCTGCCGCAGGGCGACGGCTGCGTAGAGGGAAAGGAGGCCGCGAGTGAGCGACCTCGACCGCCGGTCGGACCCCGGTTCGCCGCCCTCGCCGGTGCCGCCGGACATCGCTCGCGTGCGTCCCCTGCCCGCGCGGGACGAGGACGGGCGGTTCCGGTCCCCGGATCACGGGGACTCCGAACTGGACGATCCGGCGTACTACCTGAACCGCGAGCTCTCGTGGCTCGAGTTCAACCGCCGGGTGCTCACGCTCGCCACCGACGCGTCGATCCCACTGCTGGAGCGGGCCCGCTTCCTGGGCATCTTCCACTCCAACCTCGACGAGTTCTTCATGGTCCGCGTCGCGGGTCTGAAGCAGCAGGTCGCGAGCGGCGTGACGCGCCGGACCGCCGACGGCCGGACTCCCAGCGAGCAGCTGGGCGCGATCGCCGAGCGCCTCCACCCGATGATCGAGACCGCGCAAGAGACCTTCCACGAGCAGCTGCTGCCGCTGCTGGAGCGCCAGGGCGTGCGGATCGTCTCCGCCGAGGAGCTGTCGAGCGCCGACCGCGGTGCGCTCGATCGCTACTTCGAGGACGAGGTCTTCCCGGTCCTGACCCCCCTCGCGGTCGATCCCGGCCACCCCTTCCCCTACATCTCGAACCTCTCGCTGTCACTGGCCGTGACCGTCAGCGACCGCAAGACGGGCGATCGGCGCTTCGCCCGAGTCAAGGTGCCCGGCGTCCTCCCGCGGTTCGTCCCGGTCGCCGACGGTCAGGCGCTGTTGCCGCTGGAGGAGCTCATCGAGAGCCGGCTCGGGCGCCTGTTCCCCGGCATGGACGTGCTCGAGGCCCACGCCTTCCGGGTCACGCGCAATGCGGACCTCGACATCGAGGAGGACGAGGCCGAGGACCTCCTGCTCGCCATCGAGAAGGAGTTGCGCCGGCGGCGGTTCGGGGCCGTCGTTCGCCTCGAGGTCGAGGACACCATGCCGGCGTGGCTGCTGCAGCTGCTGGCCGAGGAACTCGAGGTGGCCGACGAGGACGTCTACCGCCTGCCCGGCCTGCTGGGGCTGGGCGACGCGACCGAGCTGGCCGAGATCGACCGCCCCGACCTGCACTGGCAGCGATGGACACCGGTCCCGCACCCGCGGCTGCGCTCGGGCAGCGGCGGTGAGCCCGCCGATGTGTTCGCGGCGATCCGCCGGGGCGACCTGCTGGTGCACCACCCGTTCGACAGTTTCGAGCACACGGTCGAGCACCTGATCACCAGCGCGGCCCACGACCCGCAGGTGCTGGCGATCAAGCAGACCCTCTACCGGACCAGCGGCGACTCCCCGATCGTGCGGTCGCTCGTCCGCGCCGCCGAGCAAGGCAAACAGGTGGTGGCGATCGTCGAGCTGAAGGCGCGGTTCGACGAGGAGGCCAACATCACGTGGGCGCGGGAGCTCGAGCGTGCAGGGGTCCACGTCGTCTACGGCCTCGTGGGCCTGAAGACCCACGCGAAGACCGCGCTGGTGGTGCGGCGCGACGAGGACGGCATCCGCCGCTACTGCCATGTCGGCACCGGCAACTACAACCCGCGCACGGCGAACTACTACACGGACCTCGGAATGCTGACCGCCGACCCCGCGATCGGCGCGGACCTGACCGACCTCTTCAACTTTCTCACCGGGTACGCGCGGCACGACAGCTACCGCAAACTGCTGGTCGCCCCGGTCTCCCTGCGCGAGCGGCTCACCCGCCTGATCGAACGGGAGGTGGAGGTCCATCGCTCCGGGGAGCGCCAAGGATTCATCCGCGCGAAGCTGAACAGCTTGCTCGACACGCGCATCACCCGGAGCCTCTACGAGGCCTCACAGGCCGGTGTGCAGATCGACCTCGTGGTCCGCGGCATCTGCTCGGTGCGCCCCGGAGTCCCCGGGGTGAGCGACCGGATCCGTGTGCTGTCGATCGTCGGCCGGTTCCTCGAGCACTCGCGGATCGTGCAGTTCGGCCCCGACGACGTGTGGATGGGCTCGCCCGACTGGATGCCGCGCAATCTCGACCGCCGGGTCGAGACGCTCGCGCCGATCGACGACCCGGAAATGGCGGCGGAGTTGCGAGCGACGCTGGACGTCTACCTCGCCGACAACTGCAACGCCTGGCACCTCGAGCCGGACGGCTCGTGGCGTCGCCGGATCCCCGAGGAGGGCGAGCCGCGGCGCGACAGCCAGCGCGAGCTGATGCTCGCCGCCGCCGAGCGGGCGCCCGACGCGGTGGAGCCACCGTACGAGCCACACCGGGTCGCCGGGGAGGCCTCCGGGCCCGACGCCGAGTCCGAGCCGGTTCCGGGGCTCGCGGAGCGCGTCGTGACCGCGCCGCCGGACGAGCTTGACCTGCGGGTGTGGCTCGACCCGAGCGAGCAGGGGGCAGGCACGGAGGCCGCGCGTTAGGCTTGCCGGTCGGCCCGAACCCCCCGGCCCCATCCGCGTGCCCGACCGGTCCTCGACCCGGACCGCCGGGGGTCCACGGCCGGGGCCGACCCCGCCGCCCCGATCCGGAGTCCGCGAACCGTGCCGCCGCCCGAGCCCAGCCAGTCCACGTCGTCGGACGCGATGACCCCGTCCTCCCGCTCGCTCCACGCCTCCGGCCAGCCTGCCGATGCGTCGGCCGGTGCGGGGGCCGAGCCGGAGGGGGCTGAGACGGCCCACGGAACCGAACCCGCGACTGGCTCGAACGGCACGGGCGAGCCGGGGCGGCCCTCCGGCGGGCGTGCTGCGGAGAGGCGCCGGCGACGGGGGGCGGTGGCCGATCATCCCGCGGCCTCCGGTGAGGACGCCAGCCGGGCGCAGCTCGCTGCCGCCACCGACCCGCGGATCGTACGCCGCGGACTGCGGGTGCTCGGGATGGGAATCCGCGAGGAGCCGCGGTCGTTCGCCATCGCCGTCACCGGGTCGGCGGTCTACGGGCTCGCGACGGTCGGCTCCGCGATCGTCCTCGGCGCGGTCATCGATCGGGTGGTCGAGCCCGCGTTCATCCAGGACGAGACGAGCACCCTGGCGCTCGCCGCCGCGGCGGCCGCGCTCGCGGGCGTCGCGTTCGCCAAGGCGGCCGGGATCGTCGTGCGCAAGGTCGCCGCGACCTGGATGCAGGCGGCCCTGCACGCCCGCTACCGCAAGCGGATCACCCGCCAGTACACCCGACTGCCGCTCTCGTGGCACCGCCGGCACACCACCGGTGAGCTGCTGTCGAACGCGAACGCCGACGTCGAGGCGACGTTCTGGCCGATCGCCCCGCTCCCCCTGACCTGCGGCGTGGTGGTGATGCTCGTGGGCTCGGGCGTGGCGCTGGTGGCCACCGACCCGTGGATGGCGGCGGTCGGCATCGCGGTCGCCCCGATCATCAGCTTCGTCAACTGGCGGTTCAACACGGCCATGCGTGGACCGGCGACCCGTGCGCAGCAGAAGCGCGCCGACGTCGCCGAGGTGGCGCACGAGTCGTTCGACGGCGCGTTGGTCGTCAAGACCCTCGGCCGCGAGAGCGAGGAGACCCAGCGCTTCCGCGAGGAGGCCGATGAGCTGCGTGACGAGCTCATCCGCTTCGGGCGCATCAAGGCGGTGTTCGACCCCCTCATGGAAGCGCTGCCGGCGCTGACCATCCTCGGTCTCCTCGTGGTGGGCGGTCTGCGCTTGGAGCAGGGCGCCATCTCCACCGGCGACCTCGTGCTCGTGGGCTACCTGTTCACCCTCCTCGCGTTCCCACTGCGAGCGATCGGGATGATCCTCTCCGACCTGCCGCGGTCGGTCGTCGGCTGGAACCGTGTCGAGAGAGTGCTGAAGGCCGAGAGCGACGAACCCGACGGCGAGGCGGACCTGCCGCGCGCCGACGGCCGCCCGGCGGACCTCGCGCTCGACGAGGTCCGCTACGTCTACGAGGATCCCGGGGCTCGGGAGACGCTCGGCGGAGCGCCCGGTTCCCGGCCCCGTTCCGCGGAGGAGGATCCCCGCGCCGAGGCGGCGTTGCGGGACGTGACGTTCGATGTCCCCGCCGGGCGCACCGTCGCGCTCGTCGGCCCGACCGGTGCGGGCAAGTCGACGATCGCCTCGCTGCTGGTGCGCCTGGCCGACCCGGCGGGCGGGTCCGTCGCCGTCGACGGGGCCGACGTGCGCGAGCTCAGACGTGCCGCGCTCACGCGCGACGTCGCGGTGGTCCTGCAGCACGCGTTCCTGTTCGACGACACGATCCGCGAGAACGTGACCCTCGGAGCGGACGTCGACGACGACGAGGTGTGGCAGGCCCTCCGCGTCGCACAGGCCGAAGGGTTCGTCAGCGAGCTCGACCACGGCCTCGACACGGTCGTGGGCGAGCGCGGGACGACGCTGTCGGGCGGGCAGCGGCAGCGCGTCGCGCTCGCTCGCGCGCTCGTGCGGCGCCCGCGATTGCTCGTGCTCGACGACGCGACATCGAGCGTCGATCCCTCGGTGGAGGCGGCGATCCTCGCCGGCCTCCGGGAGGCCGAGCTGCCCGCGACGATCCTCGTGGTGGCCTATCGGCGCGCGACCATCGCCCTCGCGGACGAGATCGTGTACGTCGAGCGTGGCCGGGTCGTCGATCGCGGGAGCCACGACGACCTTTTCGCGCGAGTGCCCGGCTACCGGCACCTCGTGTCCGCCTACGATCGCGCCGAGCGCGCGGGCGGGAGCGACACCTCGCACGGGGGCCGCGGATGAGCGCGGCACCCGGCACCGACCGGGCGGCCGAGGATCCCCGCCGCACAGGAGCGGGCATCGAGGCGCGCCGCACCGCGGGCGCCTGGCAGACGCTGCGGCGCGGCTTGGCCCTCGCGCCGCAGCTGCGACGCGGGCTCACCCTCACCCTGTTGCTCGCCGCGGTCGCCACCGCCGGCAAGCTCGTGGTGCCGATCGCGGTGCAGCAGACCATCGACGTCGGGCTCCTCGACCCCGACGGGCCGCGGCTCGGCTTCGTCGTCGCGGCGACGAGCGCGGCCGCGCTCACGCTCGCGGTGACCAGCAGCGCCCAGTACGCCATGATCTCGCGCCTCGTGCGGGCGACCGAGACGGCGCTGGCTGCGCTGCGCGTGAAGGCCTTCCGGCACATCCACGACCTCTCGGTGCTGAGCCAGGCTGCCGAACAGCGGGGCTCGCTGGTCAGTCGGGTGACCAGCGACATCGACCAGATCAGCCGCTTCATGCAGTGGGGCGGGGTCATCATGCTGGTGAGCCTCGGTCAGCTGGTGCTCGCGACCGTGGCGATGCTCGTCTACTCCCCGCTGCTCGCGCTCGTCGTGCTCGCGTGCTTCGCGCCGCTGGCGCTCGTGTTGCGGTGGTTCCAGCGGCGCCTGTCCGCTGCCTACGATCGCGTTCGCCGCAAGGTCGGGGCCCTGCTGTCCGCGATCGCGGAGAGCGTGGTGGGCGCCTCCGTCGTCCGGGCGTACGGCATCGGCGACCGCACCACGCAGCGCATCGACCGTGCCGTCGAGGAGGAGTTCGACGCGACGTACCGCGCGGGGCGCTTCGCGGCGGGAATGTTCGCCAGCGGCGAGGCGATCGCCGGTGTCGCGACCGGCCTCGTCATCGTCGTCGGGGTCCCCCTGGGGCTCGCCGGCGGTCTGGCGCCCGAGGGGGAGCCGTGGGTGGGCCGGCTCGCCGCGTTCACGTTCCTCGTGAACCTCTTCGTGCAGCCGATGCAGGTGGCAACGGAGGTCCTCGACCAGGCCCAGAAGGCGATCAGTGGCTGGCGGCGGGTCATCGCCGTCCTCGACACCCCGCCCGACGTGGCCGATCCCGAGCGCCACCCGGTGACCGGCGATGCCTCCGGCGGAGGCGACGCGCCGTCCGGGACGGCGGTCTCGGTCCCGCCCGGGCCGATCGCGGTGCGGTTCGATCACGTGTGGTTCCGCTACCCCACCGGCCCACCGGTGCTCCGCGACGTCGACCTGTCGATCGCGGCGCAGTCCCGGGTCGCGATCGTCGGGGAGACCGGATCGGGCAAGACCACCTTCGTGAAGCTGTTGACGCGGCTGATGGACCCCACCGACGGCGAGGTGCGCGTCAACGGGGTCGCCCTGCCCGACGTCGGGTTCTCCAGCCTGCGGCGAAGGCTGGTCATGGTGCCTCAGGACGGGTTCCTGTTCGATGCCTCCATCGCGGACAACGTCCGGTACGGCCGCCCGAGCGCCACCGACGAGGACGTCGAGGTGGCCTTCACCGAGCTCGGCCTCGCCGACTGGCTCGAGCGCCAGTCCGACGGGCCCGCGACCCCCGTGGGCGAGCGGGGCGAGGCGCTGTCGACCGGTGAGCGCCAACTGGTCGCGCTCGCGCGGGCGTACGTCGCCGACCCCGACCTGCTCGTGCTCGACGAGGCAACGAGCGCGGTCGACCCGGGGACCGAGGTGCGGATCCAGCGCGCGCTCGAGAGCGTCACCAGGGGTCGGACGGCGCTGTCGATCGCCCATCGCCTGTCGACCGCCGAAGCCGCCGACGAGATCGTCGTGTTCGATGCCGGCCGGATCGTACAGCGCGGTTCCCACGACGCGCTGCTGGAGGACCCTGACGGCGTGTACGCCGGGCTGCACGCCAGCTGGGTCGCGGGCACCCGGGCCGCCGTCGACCCCCGTTGAGGCGCTCGCGTCCGGTGGGTCCGATCGTGATCGGACCGCTGCCCACCCGGTTGTGTGCTGACACGTCTGCTAGCCTCCGAGCCATGTAGGGGGTTGTCGACCGACGGTGATCCCGCGCGTCGAGGGTGCCGTGGCCGGCGTTGCCGAGCCCTCACGAGCACCAGCTGCTCCTGCCGGACGGGCGTTGCCCGGTCCCTCACGGACTTCGGCCGGCCCCCCAGTAGCTCACAACGGACGGTCACCCCGTCTGAGGAAGGACGAATGCCCCATGCAGTCACGTCTCAGTGGCCACCTGCGGTGGCTCCTGCTGGTTGCCGCCCTCGCCCTCGTCGTCGCCGCGTGCGCGCCCGAGGACGATCCCGAGGAGGACCCCGACGACGACGTCGAGGTCGACGACGATCCCGACGAGGACGAACCCGACGAGGACGAGCCCGACGAGGAGGAGGACCCTGACGAGGAGGAGGACCCCGACGACGAGGCCGAGGCGCCCGACGGCGGCGAGTTCTCCATGTACCTCTGCGAGCCGGAGCGCCTGCTCTCGCAGGAGTCGAGCGAGGTCTGCGGCTCGCAGGTCCTCGACGTGCTGTTCACCGGCCTCGTCGCGTACGACCCCGAGACCTCCGAGGTCGTCGAGGGCGGTATGGCCTCGTCGATCGAGAGCGACGACAACGTCGACTGGACCATCGAGATCGAGGAGGGGTGGGAGTTCCACAACGGTGAGGAGGTCACCGCCGACAACTACGTCGACGCGTGGAACTGGATGGCCGATCCCGAGAACGAGATGGGCAACGCCTCGTTCCTCGCCACCGCGGGCTTCGAGGGCTACCAGGAGGTCGCCGACGGTGAGGCCGACGAGATGGCCGGCGTCGAGGTCGTCGACGACTACACCATCGAGGTGAGCCTCGTCGAGCCGTTCGGACCGTTCGAGCTGCTCATCGGCTACACCGGCTTCCATCCCCTGCCGGACGAGTTCTACGACATGGAGGCCACGGAGTTCGAGGAGGCGCCCATCGGCAACGGGCCCTACATGATGGACGGTGAGTGGGAGCGCGGCCAGCGGATCATGCTGGAGCGCTTCGACGACTACGGCGGCGAGCCCGCCAACGCCCAGGCCGTCGAGATGCGGATCTACGACGACGTCGGGACCGCGTACCTCGACTTCGAGGCAGGCGAGCTCGACATCCACGACGGCGTGCCGCCGGAGAGCCGCACCCAGGCCCTCGAGGAGTACGGCGATCGTGCGTTCGACAACGAGGTCTCGTCGTACGACTACCTCGGCTTCCCGACCTTCGTGGAGCCGTTCGACGATCCCGACCTGCGCAAGGCGATCTCGCTCGCGATCGACCGCGAGTCGATCATCGACGTGATCTTCGAGGGTGCCCGGACGCCCGCGACGAGCGCGCTCCCGCCGATCCTGCCGGCACACCGTGACGGCGCCTGCGACTACTGCGAACACGACCCGGAGCGTGCCCAGGAGCTGTACGAGGGGACCGATGGCATCGACGGGACCCTGGAGCTCTACTTCAACTCCGGCGCCGGCCACGAGGAGTGGATGGAGTCGGTCTCGCTGCAGCTCGAGGACACCCTCGGCATCGACGACATCGAGTTCAACAGCCTCGAGTTCGCCGAGTACCTGGAGCTGCACGACGCGCAGGAGGTCGAGGGGCCCTACCGCCTCGGCTGGGTCACCGTGTACCCGAGCCCGCAGTACTCGATGGAGCTGTACCTCGAGGACTCGCCCTCGAACTACGCGGGCTACGACGACCCCGAGTTCAACGATCTCATGGCCGAGGCGAACGCCACCGAACCCGAGGAGGCCGACGAGATCTACCAGGAGGCCGAGGACATCCTGCTGGAGGACCTGCCGATCGCGCCGCTCTGGTACGGCCTCGACACCGTCGTGCACTCGGAGCGGGTCGACAACGTGATCGCGAATACCCGCACCTTCATCGAGGTCGCGGACGTCGAGGTCGTCGAGTAGTCGGCGCACCTCGACTCCCAGGGGGCGGCTCCGTTTCGGACCGCCCCCTGCTCGTGCCATGATGGAGCCGATCTGTTGCCAGCCTGCACCGTTGGTGACGTCCGGGCGGTCCGCTGCGTGCGGGCCGCCGAACGCGACGCCGGCGGATACCCGACGACGGGGGTGACGTGGGGCGCTACATCCTGCGCCGCCTGCTTCAGATGATCCCGGTGGTCATCGGCGCGACGTTCCTGATCTACGCGATGAACTTCGCGCTGCCCGGTGATCCCGTGGCGGCCCTCGGCGGTGAACGACCGCTGCCCGAGGAGCAGCAGCAGCAGATCCGGGATCGCTACAACCTGGACGACCCGTTGCCAATCCAGTACGCGAAGTACATGGGCAACGTCGTCCAGGGTGATCTCGGCGAGAGCCTCGCGGTGCGGCGCGGCTCCGACGTCAGCGACATCATCGCCGACACTTGGCCGGTCACCGCGCGCCTGGCGATCGTGGCGTTCGCCTTCGAGATCGTGATCGGCATCGGAGCGGGCGTCGTTGCCGCCCTGCGCCGAGGCTCGTTCCTCGACAACCTCGTGCGCGGGTCGACGATCCTGATCGTGTCGATCCCGATCTTCGTGATCGGTCTCGTCGCGCAGATCGTGTTCGGGGTCAGGCTGGGCTGGTTCCCCGTTGCGGGCACCGGCGACGGCTGGATCAGCTACATCATGCCCGGGTTCGTGCTCGCCGCGATCTCCTTGGCCTACCTGTCACGCATCACGCGCAACAGCCTGATGGAGAACCTGCGCGCGGACTACGTGCGCACCGCCACGGCGAAGGGCATGACCCGTCGCCGTGTGGTGGGGCGGCACGCCCTGCGCAACTCGCTGATCCCGGTGGTGACGTTCCTCGCCTTCGACCTCGGCACGTTGCTGAGCGGAACCATCGTCACCGAGGGGATCTTCAACCTCAACGGCATCGGGGGCGTGGCGTTCGACGCGATCCGCCAGCAGGACGGCACGGTCGTCGTGGGGATCGTGACGATGTTCGTGCTGATCTACGTGTTCGCCAACCTCGCCGTCGACATCCTCTACGCTGCGCTCGACCCTCGGATCCGCTATGACTGACCCCAGCGCCACGGGCCACTCGGGGACGCAGGCGACCGAGCCGACCGGCGAATCGGTCGCCGAGGGCGCCAGCCTGTGGGGCGAGGCCTGGCGCGACCTCCGCAAGAGCCCCGTCTTCGTCCTGCCGGTTGTGCTCATCGTCCTCTTCACGGTGATCGCCATCTGGCCGCAGTGGTTCACCGACATGGGACCGCGCACGTGCGACCTCGCCCGCTCGGCCGATCCCCCGGAGGCGGGCCACTGGTTCGGGTTCGACCGTCAGGGTTGCGACCTCTACACGCGGGTCATCTTCTCCACCCGAGCGTCGCTGCTGATCGGCCTCATGGTGACCCTCGGCGCGCTCGCGATCGCGATGGTGCTCGGTTCCCTGTCGGGCTACTTCGGCGGGTGGCTGGACGGCCTCCTCGGGCGCATCGCCGACATTTTCTTCGGCATCCCGCTCGTGATCGGCGCGATCGTGCTGCTCACAGCGGTCGTCGATCGGGGCGTACTCCAGGTCTCGGGGGTCCTGATCCTGCTGGCCTGGCCGCCCATGTTCCGCCTCATGCGGTCGACGGTGCTGAGCGTGCGCGAGACCGACTACGTGCAGGCTGCCAAGGCCCTCGGCGCGGGGCACGTTCGGACCATCCTGCGCCACGTCGTGCCGAACGCGATCGCGCCGGTCATCGCGTACGCCACCGTCTTCATGGGGGTCATCATCGGTGCGGAGGCCACGCTCACGTTCCTGGGCGCGGGGCTGCAGCTGCCGGCGCTGTCGTGGGGCGTGCTGCTCAGCAGCCCACCGGCGCGCGAGCTCCTCAACACCCCCCACCTGCTGCTGTTCCCGAGCCTCTTCGTGTCGCTCACGGTCCTCAGCTTCGTCCTCGCCGGTGACACGCTCCGAGACGCCCTGGACCCGAAGCTGCGATGAGCCTGACCCCCCCTACCCCCCGCGCCAGTCACGACCGCGGCCCCGCCCGCCCGGGCGAACCGGTCCTGGAGGTCGAGGACCTGCACGTCGAGTTCCGCACGCCGCGTGCTGTTCTCCACGCCGTGAACGGGGTGAGCTGGTCGGTCGGGGCCGGCGAGACCCTGGCGATCCTCGGCGAGTCCGGCTCCGGCAAGAGCGTCAGCGCCCAGGCGATCATGGGCATCATCGACTCGCCGCCCGGCTTCGTGACGCAGGGCTCCGTGCGCTTCCGCGGCCAGGACCTGTTCGCGATGTCCGAGGAGGAGCGTCGGCGTCGGCGCGGCGATGGCGTCGCGATGATCTTCCAGGACGCCCTCACCGCACTGAACCCGGTGTTCACCGTGGGCTGGCAGATCGCCGAGACCTTCCGGGTGCACCGCGGGACGTCGAAGCGCGACGCGTTCGCGCGCGCCGCCGAGCTACTCGAGCGGGTGGGTATCCCGTCCCCCCACGAGCGCCTGCGCAGCTTCCCCCACGAGTTCTCCGGCGGGATGCGGCAGCGCGCGATGATCGCGATGTCCCTCGCCCTCGAGCCGGACGTGTTGATCGCCGACGAGCCGACCACCGCACTCGACGTGACGGTGCAGGCGCAGATCATGGACCTGCTCGAGGACCTGCAGGCCGACCTCGGCATGGGCATGGTGCTGATCACGCACGATCTGGCGGTCGTCGCCGACACGGCTGACCACGTGGCGGTCATGTACGCCGGGCGCATCGTGGAACAGGGGCCGGTCGACGCCGTGTTCAAGAACCCGGCGCACCCGTACACGCTCGGGCTCATGCGTTCCATCCCGCCGCTGGAGCGTCGCGAGAGCGAGCTCGACCCCATCCCGGGCACCCCGCCGAGCCCGGCCGCCATCCCGCCGGGGTGCCCCTTCCATCCCCGGTGCGCCTTCGCGAGGGACCTGTGCCGCTCCGAAGAGCCTCCGCTCGAGCCCGTGGCCGACCACCGTGCGAGCGCGTGTCACTTCACCGAGGAAGTCCTCGCTGAGGAGGTCCTGCGTGACTCTTGACCTCGGCGGCAGCCAGCCGCTCCTCTCCGTACGGGGGCTCACGAAGCACTTCCCGCTGACCCGTGGGATCGTGTTCCGGCGACAGGTGGGCACGGTCCGCGCGGTCGACGGGGTGAGCTTCGACCTCGCGCCGGGTGAAACGCTCGGGCTGGTCGGCGAGTCCGGCTGCGGCAAGTCCACCACGGCTCGGGTGCTGCTGCGCCTCATCGAGCCGACCTCGGGTGAGGCCCACTACCGGGGCACCGACATCTTCCGAATGTCGACGCGCGAGCTGCGGCGTATGCGCCGCGACGTTCAGATCATCTTCCAGGACCCCTACGCGTCGCTCGATCCCCGCATGACGGTCGGCAAGATCATCGGTGAGGGATGGGAGATCCACCCCGACGTCGTGCCGCGCAACCGCCGGAAGCAGGAGATCGGCGATCTCCTGGAGCGGGTGGGACTCGAGCGCAGCCACGCGGATCGCTTTCCCCACCAGTTCTCCGGTGGCCAGCGTCAGCGCATCGGGATCGCCCGTGCCCTCGCCCTGCGCCCCGAGGTGCTCCTGCTTGACGAGCCGGTCTCGGCCCTCGACGTGTCCGTGCAGGCACAGGTCATCAACCTGCTCGAGGAACTGCAGGCCGACTACGGGTTCGCCGCGCTGTTCATCGCGCACGATCTCTCGGTGGTCCGCCACATCTCCGACCGCGTCGCGGTCATGTACCTCGGGCGGATCGTCGAGACGGGCGACAGCGACGAGATCTACGAGCGCCCGACCCATCCGTACACTCAGGCGCTGTTGTCGGCGGTCCCGTCGCCGGATCCGACGGTGACCCGCCGCGAGCGGATCCGCCTCGAGGGCGACGTGCCGAGCCCCGCCAATCCGCCGAGCGGCTGCTCGTTCCGGACCCGGTGCTGGAAGGCCGATTCGCGCTGCGCCGAGGAGGATCCGGAGCTGATCGACCGCTTCGGGCACGGTCACCCCAGCGCCTGCCACTACGCGGAGCTCGCCGACGTTCTCGGCACCACCGACCGTCGCTGAGGCGAACACGGGGCCGTCGATGGTCGCTCCCTAACCGTTCCGTGACTGATGCTTGACACGCTCCTGACGTCCGTCTGATACCCTCCTACTCATCTAGGAACCGCGCTGACGATCCCCCCGACCGTGTCGCGCTTCACCGTGACGATTGCGGGTGTGCTCAGACGATTCGAGAGCTGCGCGCCCGGGGGTGGCTCGGTCCGGGGGCCGGCAGCGTTTGCCGTCAGGCCAACAGGAGGAGCGACACATGGTGCTGTCCGTGCGCCGCGCATTGCGCTGGCTCGTACCCCTGACCCTGCTCGCTCTCGTCATCGCCGCGTGTGAGGTCGATGACGACGTCGACGAGGCGATCGACGAGGAGGACGAGGCCGAGGAGGACGACGTCGACCCGGCCGACGAACCGGACGAGGAGGAGGAGGAGGAAGACGAGGAGGAGCCCGCCGAAGAGGACGAGCCCGACGATGTCGAGGTCGCCGACTTCACCTACGAGATGGGCATGTTCGAGGACATGGACGTCGACAGCTACTGGACGTATCTCGATGACACCGATGTGTGGACCGCCTACGTCGTCAGTCACACCCCCTGCCAGCTCTACGCGCTCGAGCCGCCGAACTACACGGTGACGCCGGAGCTGGCGACCGAGGACTGGCCGGAGCCCGAGGAGGACGGCGACGCCTGGGTCGTCGAGCTCGACATCCACGAGGGGATCGAGTGGAGCGACGGTGAGCCGATCACGGCGCACGACATGGAGTTCACGTGGAACGCCGTGCTCGACATCCCCCTCGGAGGGCAGTGGGTCTCCTTCTACGAGCCCGAGCCGATGGAGGCGGGTATCACGACCGACATCGAGGCGGTCGACGACACGACCGTGCGGATCGAGTTCGCCGAGGAGCCGGGGCTCGGCACGTGGCCGATGAACGTGGCCCTGGCGCCGATCATGCCCGAGCACCACTGGGGCGACCTCGTCGACGAGGCCGACGACCCCGAGGACTTCCTCGCCGAGTCCGGGCAGGGCTCGCCGGTCTGCGGCGCCTGGGAGTTCGCCGAGTGGGAGGAGGGCGCGTTCGCGGCCTCCGACGTGAACGAGAACTACTTCCTCGAGGGCACCCAGTACACCCACTACGAGGACGGCACCGTCGACATGGTCAACGAGGACCTGGGGATCGACGGCAACTTCGGAGAGGGCGAGGGCGAGGGCGACGTGCTCGCCGAGTACACCGTGGGTCCGTACGCCGAGGAGGTCCTCTACACGCTTTACGGTGACGCCAGCGTGGCCGTGTCGTCCCTGGTCGAGGGCGAGGTGCCGTTCCTGCTCACCGGCCCCGGCATCGAGGAGGCCGCGCAGGACGAGATCATCGACGACGAGGACACCGAGGCCGTCGTCAACCCCGACTACGGCATGCAGTACCTCGGGTTCAACTTCGAGCGCGAGCCGATGAACGACCTCGCCTTCCGGCAGGCCGTCGCCACCGTGATCGACCGGGAGTTCATCACCGACACGGTGATGGGCGGGTCGGCGCTGCCGCTCTACACCTTCATCCCGTCGGGCAACGAGGCCTGGTTCGACGACGAGACCGGTGGTTCCTTCGAGGAGGACTGGCAGTACGAGGACATGGCCGAGCGGCTCGACGACGCCGTCGCCATCCTGGAGGAGGCCGGCTACAGCTGGGAGGGCGAGGAGCCCGGCTTCGACGAGGAGGCCGGCGACGTCGTCTTCGGTGAGGGGCTCACCAACCCCGATGGCGAGGTCATCGACGAGGTCGAGCTCATCCACCCGACCGCGGGCTACGACCCGCTGCGCAACACCGCCGGCCTGCACATCGCCGACTTCATCGAGCAGCTCGGGGTCGAGGTCAACGCCGAGGCGACCGAGTTCGGCCAGCTCCTCGAGCAGGTCGACGCGCCTGACAACCTCGACTACGACATGGTGATTCTCGGCTGGAGCCTCGGGAACGTCGCCTACCCGGACTACTACCACGCGTTCTGGAACTCCGAGAGCCCGGTGAACAACACCGCGTTCGCGCACGACGAGTTCGATGAGGCCTCGAACGCCTTCGTGGCGTCGAGCTCCATCGAGGAGGCCTACGACGTCCTCTGGGAGGACATGGAGCCGATCCTCCAGGAGCAGCTCCCGTACGTGCCGCTCTTCGACACACCGACCGTCGAGGGCTACCGCCCCGACGAGGTGCAGTTCCCGTACACCGAGGTGCTCAGCGGCGTCGAGAACGTGCTCGGGCAGCCGAGCCTGGTGCAGCCGGCGGCAGAGTAGCGAGACCCGACCGGGCGCGGTGTGAGGCCGAGCCCGGCACGCGCGGGGTCGGGACACTCCCGGCCCCGCGCCGTGTCGGCGCCACGGCGACACGCCGCTGACGCTATCCTGCCACCGACCTGACGTCCGCAGAGGCTGCCCATGATCAAGGTCCTCGCGAGCCGGCTGGGGCAGATGCTGTTCGTGCTCTGGCTCCTCGTGACCGTCGTCTTCTTCGTCGTGAACGTCGCCGGCGACCCCACCGAGAACCTCGCGCTCGATCCGAACGTGCCCCCCGAGGCGCGACAGATGCAGATCGAGCGGCTCGGCCTCGACCGACCGCTCTGGGAGCAGTACGTGATCTTCCTGGGCAACCTGCTCCAAGCGGATCTCGGCTTCAGCTTCAGCCTCTACCCCCGCGAGGTCGGGGACATCCTGATCGAACGACTCCCCCGCACCGTGGGGCTGTTCCTCGGTGCCACCCTGCTCGGGTTCGGGTTCGGGTTCGTGATCGGCCGACGCCTCGCCTGGTGGCGGGGCACGTTGCGCGAGCACGGTGTCACGGTCATCGGGGTCTTCCTGCTCACGGTGTTCCCCATCTGGGCCGCGCTCGTGATGATCTGGATCTTCTCGTTCGAGCTCGGCCTGTTCCCGTCCCGCGGGTTCCTCACGCCGGCCCTCTGGCGGGGCGCCCCGTTTCCGTCGAACCAGGTGTTCATGGTCCTGGTCGGCGGTTTGACCGTGCTCCTCGTGGGCGGGATCATGCTGCGACAAGCCGCGCAACGGCTCGACAACCCCCGCATGCGGACGTTCGTCAGCCTCGGGGGCATCGCGGGGCTCGCCGCCGTGGTGCTCGCCGCGATCGGTGCCTCACCCATGGGCCCGTACGCGGCGAACATCGCGCATCACACGATCCTGCCAACCGGGACGCTCGTCCTGCTCAGCTTCGGGGGCACGATGCTGCTGACCCGCACCTCGATGCTGGAGACGATGCAGGAGGACTACGTCCTCACCGCCAGGGCCAAGGGGTTGCCGGAGTCGACAGTGCGGAACAAGCACGTCGCCCGGACGGCGCTCCTGCCCGTCGTGGCATCGCTCATGCTGAGCCTCGTCGCGGTGCTCACCGGGAGCATCGTGTTCGAGCGCGTGTTCTCGTGGCCCGGCATCGGCCTCACGTTCATCGAGGCCTCCACGAGCGGCGACGTCCCGTTGACCATCGGAGTCCTCGTGAGCTACGGGGTCATCTTCATGATCACGCATTTCCTTCTTGACGTCGTATACACGTACCTGGATCCGCGGATCCGGTACTGAGGGGGGGCGCATGGCGACGTCCGCGGAGGATCAGCGCAACCGGGTCGAGGCACCGGCCGCCCGCACCGCCGAACCGTTCGGGGCCGGTCCACCGGCCGGACCGCTCGGGCGCCGCACTCGGCTGCGCAACCGGTGGCGCGTGTTCCGACAGACCTTCGGCGAGAACTGGCTGCGGTTCAAGAAGAACCGCATCGGGGTCGTTGGCCTCGTGCTGATCGTCGTCTTCGCCCTGATGGCGGTCCTGCACCCGATCCTCATGACGACGGTGTGGGAGGACGACGTCTACGACCCGGTCACGGGACACAGCGCCCAGGAGTACGAGGTCACCGTCGTCGAGGAGGCCGGGGACATCGAGGACGCGGCAACCCAGCTCGACCTCGAGCGCGTGCAGCTGCGTCACGATCCCACCGCCCAGGTCGGCGACACGGTCATGATCGACGAGCAACCCGCGCCGCCGTCGTTCGCGCACCCGCTCGGCACGGATCCCCTGGGCCGCGACGTGATGAGCCAACTCATGTTCGGCGCGCAGATCGCGTTCGCGATGGCGGCTGTGGCGGCGATCACCACGGTCGGGCTCGCCACCCTGGTCGGCGCGATCGCCGCCTACTACCGCGGCTGGACCGAGACCGTGTCGATGCGGATCGCCGATCTGTTCCTCCTGCTGCCCGCGGTCCCGTTCCTCGTGTTCATCAGCGCGATCTACGGGATCAACGTCGTGACGCTCGGGCTCATCTTCGGGATCGTGTCCGGGCTGGGACCGACCGCGATCCTGCTGAAGTCACAGGCCCTGGCCGTGAGCGTCAAACCGTTCATCGACGCCGCCAAGATCGCGGGTGCGAGCAGCCGGCAGGTGGTGTTCCGCCACGTGATCCCGAATGTGTTGCCGCTGTCGTTCCTCTCGATGATGTTCACCGTCTCGGGCGCGATCAGCGCGGAGGCCATCCTCTCAGCCTTCGGTCTCATCGACGTGCCCATGAGCTGGGGGATCATGATCCAGACCGCCGACACGGCCGGCTACATCCTGCGGGGCTTCGACTTCTGGTGGTTGCTCTTCCCCGCCGGACTGGCCGTGACCCTGCTCGCCTTCGCCTTCTATCTGTTCGGACGTGGCCTGGACGAGGTCGTGAACCCGCGCCTGCGCCAGAACTGACGCCCGAGCCGTGATCGGTCCATGAGGAACCCATGACGACGACCACTCCGACGCCCGAACGCACGCGCTCGCGTCCGACCGAGCCCTTGCTCGAGGTCGACGGCCTCACCGTCCGCTACGAGACCCTGCACGGTGACGTGCAGGCGATCAACGAGCTGAGCTTCTCGATCTCCCCCGGGGAGTCGCTCGGCCTCGTCGGTGAGTCCGGGTGCGGCAAGAGCTCGGTGGCGCTGGCGCTGTTGCGCCTCCTCCCGAAGAACGCTCGCATCGACGCCGGCAGCATCCGTCTCGAGGGCAAGGACCTGCTCTCGGTGTCGGATCGCGAGATGCGGGGGCACCGCTGGAACGACATCTCGATGGTCTTCCAGGGAGCGATGAACTCGTGGAACCCCGTCTACACGGTCTTCTCGCAGATCGAGGAGGCGTTGCGGGTGCACTGGCCGGCGACGACGCGCAGCGAGGCGCGCGGGCGCGTGGCTGAGCTGTTCGAGATGGTGGGGCTGCCACCGGACATGATGGACCGCTACCCGCATGAGTACTCGGGCGGGATGCGCCAGCGAGCCATCATCGCGATGGCTCTCTCCTGCGACCCCAAGCTGATCATCGCCGACGAGCCCACGACGGCCCTGGACGTGATCGTGCAGGACCGGATCCTTGGCCAGCTCAAGCGGATTCAGTCGGAGCTCGATCTCAGCATCATGTACATCTCCCACGACATCGCCGTCATCGCCGAGGTCGCGGACCGGCTGGGCGTCATGTACGCCGGCAAGATGGCCGAGCTCGGCGACACCGACGCGGTGTTCCGTCACCCCCGTCACCCCTACAGCTGGTCGCTGCTGACCTCCACGCCCAGCATCCGCGGGCCGCTGAGGACCCTCTCGCCGCTGGAGGGTGAGCCCCCCGACCTGCGCGAACCGCTGGTGGGCTGCCCGTTCGAGCCCCGCTGCGCGCTGTCGACCGAGCAGTGTGCGACGCACATGCCGCCACTCGAGCAGGTCACCGCGCACCAGTCCGCCGCCTGCTGGCACAGCGACCAGGTCCCGGACCCGGCCGAGAAGGAGACGCTCGCGTGAGCGCCCCGCTGCTCCACATCGAAGGCGCGAAGAAGCACTTCCCCGTCGACAACCGGCGATTTCGTCCCGCCCGGCACTTCCTGCACGCGGTGGACGGGATCGACCTCGAGATCGGCCAGGGTGAGAGCCTCGGGCTGGTCGGCGAGTCCGGGTGCGGGAAGACCACGGTCGGGCGCATGCTCGTCCGCCTCGCCGACCCCACCGACGGACGCATCGTGCTGCGCTCCGATCGCTTCGACGCCGTCGATCTCGCGGACCTCGACGACAAGGATCTGAAGGCCCTGCGCCGGGACACGCAGATGATCTTCCAGGATCCGTACGAGTCGATGAACCCCCGTCGAACGATCCTCGACACCGTGACGGAGCCGTTGCGGCTCCAGGGGCTCGGCGACGGCGACGAGCGGTCCGCGAAGGCCCTGGAGATGCTGCGCCTGGTCGGCCTCAGCCCACCGGAGATGTTCGGCTACCGCTTCCCGCACGAGCTCTCCGGGGGTCAGCGGCAGCGTGTCGCGATCGCGCGCGCCCTGGTCATCGAACCGAGCTTCGTGGTCTGTGACGAGCCCACGTCGATGCTCGACGTCTCGATCCGGATCTCGATCATGAAGCTCATGCGGGATCTCGCGGACCGCCTGGGCGTGTCGTACCTCTACATCACCCACGATCTCGCGGTGGCTCGCTACATGTGCGACCGGGTCGCCGTCATGTACCTCGGGAAGATCGTCGAGATCGCGGAGACCGAAGAGCTGCTGAACAACCCCAAGCACCCCTACACCCAGGCGCTCGTCTCCGCGGTGCCCGTGCCGGACCCGAACTACGAGCGACCCGAGCCGGACATCAAGGGCGGGGTCAGCAAGCCGATCGATCCAGAGCCCACCTGCCGGTTCCTGGCACGCTGCCCATGGGCCGACACGTACTGCGAGACGCACGAGCATCCGCCACTGGAGGAACTGGCCCCGCGCCACCGGGTGGCCTGCTACCACGCGGAGCGGTGACCCGAACGTCGCGTCCGGTCGGGGCCATCACGGCTGCAGGGACAGCTCGCGGAGGTCGACACGTCCGTCGGGCCCGGGGTCGAAGCCTCCCGCGACGCGCTCCCCCACCACGAGTCGCTGCAGCGGGGCCACGAGTGGCACGAATGCCATGTCCCGCCCGAGCGCCAGTCGCTCCGCACGACCGAACAGCTCCGCGCGTTCCTCGGGGTCGAGCGCGGCCATCGCGTCGTCCAGGAGCTCGTCGATCTCCTCGTCGCGATACCGTCCCGGGTTGCCGGTCGCCACGGCCCCGTCGGCGTTACGGCTGTGCAACATCGGGATCAGCGCGTCCGAGAGGAGGGGATGCTCGGCCTGCCACCCGCTGCGGAACAGGGTCGCGGTCCCGTCCTCGATGGCGGTGAGGAAGTCAGGGAACTCCAGGGTGCGGACCTCCAGGTTCACCCCCACCGCCGCGAGATCGTCGGCGAGCTGCTCGGCGATGGGCTCGTGCCCGCCGTCGCGATCGATCCACAGCGTGAGGTCCTCGAGGTCGGCTTGGTCGAACAGGCGCTCCGCGCTCTCGGGAGCGTGCACGCACGATGGGCACGCGGACGACTGGGCGGTCGGGATCTCGCGGCTCGCCACCCCCCGAGCGAGATCGGCGTGGCCCTCGAACCCGATCTCGGCGATCCGCTCCCGATCGACCGCGAACGAGAGCGCCCGGCGGGCGCGGACATCGTCGAACGGCTCGGTCATCACGTTCATGCCCAGGGCGTAGACCTCGAGTCCCGCCGTCCGCGTCACGCCGGATCCCGACCCGTTCGGGGACAGCTCCCCGAAGACGTCGAGGGCGTCCCCGAGCGCGCTGCGCGGCACCGTCGCGACGTCGACCCGGCCCTGCTGGAAGGCGACGTAGCCGGTCACCGGATCCGTGACGCGGAAGACGAGCTCGGTGGGGCCGTCGCCGAGGAGCGCCGCGTCGGCCGCGCGAAGACGCAGGAACTCGCCCGGCGACCACGGTTCGGCGAGCTCGAACGCGCCGTTGCCGAGGGGGTCACGCGCGAACGCCTCGGGCTCGTGCTCCCAGCGGTCGGCCGGGACGGGCGCCAGGGCGGGATGCGCCAGCAGCGCCGGGAAGTCCGCGCGCGGCCGGTCGAGCAGGACCTGAACCGTCCAGCGGTTGGGGGTGCTCAGGCCCTCGAGCGAGTCGGTCTCGCCGCGGGCGAACTCGTCGTAACCGATCACGTCGCCGAGATGGGGGGGTTGCTCACCGTCCCGGATGCCGGCCTGCCAGGAGGTCCGCACGTCCTCGGACGTCACCGGGGTGCCGTCATGGAATCGCGCGTTGCGATCGAGGAAGAAGGTCCACGCTAGGGCCTGCTCGTCGCTGCGCCAGGAATCGGCGACGAGCGGCTCGGGCCGACCCTCGTCGTCCAAGGCGATGAGGCCGTCGAAGAGCGCATCGACGACTCGGTGCCCGTCGGGGTCGCGCGCCAATGGGGGCACGATCGCGTCGGGTTCGCCGATCGCCCATCTGAGCGTGCTCGGTCCTTCGTCGGCCTCTCGCTCGGTGTCCGGCTCGAGCAGCGGCTCGGTGGGATCGCCCTCGGTGGCCGGTGGGTCGGCGTCCGCGCCCGAGCATGCCGCGGCGGTCACGAGGGCCATCAGCCCGACCGCGAGGACGGCGACCGCCGGGCGCAGCGCGCGACCGGGGCGGGTCGGGCGGCACCGCGCGGGTTGCACCGTGGGTCAGGCGAGTCGGAGGGCGAGCAGCACCGTCGTCGTGGCGAAGAGGATCGCCGTGATCACGGTCATGCGATCGAGGTTGCGCTCGACCACCGTGGAGCCCGTGATCGAGCCGCCCCCGCTGCCGCCGCCGAACATGTCCGCGAGCCCGCCGCCACGGCCACTCTTGAGCAGGATCAGCAGGAGCAGCAGCATCGAGATCAGCACGTGGAAGGTGATGATCACGCCGGTGAGCACAACGGGCCTCCGGATCGACGGTGTGACGGGACGCGGCCTCGCAGCCGGCGCCGACGGGTAAGGTTACCAGCGCCAGGGCAGCCGAGCAGGGCGCGGGTGGGCGACGGACCGTGGCCTCGGCTCGCGCCCCGGGGTCCTCGCTGTTCGGGTGCTCGTGCGTCCCCGACTACCGTGTCGCGGCACCGAGCACGAACACGCCCACCTGTTGCTCCGTTTCGGTGACGGTCAGCAGGGGGCGCGTCTGACGGGCCGAGGATTGCTGGGGTGCGAGCGTGAGCTGCCAGGACTCGTCGGTGGCCCACACCATCTGCGTGGCCGTGGAACTCGCGCGTCGCTCCCTCTCTGCGAGTTCGACCCGCCCCTCGATGCAGGGGCACGCCGAGCTCGCACGCGATCGAGGCTCCGCGGCGAGGTCCCCACCGTCGGAGCCCGCCACGTCGGGCGCGTCGAACGGTCCGTCACCGGCAGGCGATGCTGCCGAGCTCCCGTCCTCGACCTGGCTCGCGACACCCCAGGCCCCGCCGATGGGGGGACCGGCGTCGGCGATGGGTGGCGCGGTGATGGCGGGTGGACCCTCCCGCTGCTCGGGAGTCACCTCGCGGAAAGTGGCGAACGCGGGCGGATCGTCGGCCTGGGCTGCCTGCGGGGTCTGCACGTACCCCACGGCGAGCGCGGCAGCGTTGAGCTGACCGACGAGCCAGGCCGGCACCACGACGGCGACCCCCAGGGCGAGCACACCGACGAACGCCGCGGCACCCAGCTCGCAGCGACGTCGTGTTCCACCGATCGTGCGCGGACGATCGACGAGCCGCTCGACCCGACCGGTGACCAGTCGGGCGGCCTCGCGGGGGCCGCCCCGCTTGCCGGTGCGGGCGGGAACCGCCGCGCACGCCACCGCGCGGTCCGCCGAGTGCGCCCGATCCCACACGGCCAGGATGCTCGAGGCGAGCGCACCCGGCTTGCCGGTCTGGGCGGCGGCGAGCTCGTCGGCGGACTCCTCCCGCTCGCGCCGCAGCCATCGGGCGGTGGTGTGGACCGGCGGGAGAAAGAACGTGAGGTCGCGGACGACTCCCGACATCAGCGCCGTCAGCGCGTCACGTCGACGGATGTGCGCCAGCTCGTGCGCCAGCAACCCCTCGACCTCGTGGTCGTCGAGCGCCGCGAGCACGTCGGGATCGGCAATGACGACCTGTCGACGGATGCCGGTGGCCACGGCGCCTCCCGGGCAACCGCGCAGCAGTCGGAGTTCGACGCGGGCCACCTCCATCTCGGCCGCCAGCCGAGCGAACCTGCGGGTGAGCTCGGCATGGCCGTCCGGGGGCCGGCCGGCCCGGACCAGGCGGGCGACCGTCAGGACGCCGAGGAGGCGGCGCCCGACCAGGACGCTCACGATCAACAGATAGGCGATCAGCAGGAGGTCGATCTCGCGCTGCGGGGTCAGGAACCACGGCTCCCCGAAGAACGCCATCAGCTGATCGGTCGGCCCGGACGCCGTGGTGGCCAGCCAGAGACGCGGCAGGAACGCCTCCCCGATCGAGACGACCCCGGCCCCCGCGACGGCGATGACCGGGGTGAGGAGCAGCAATCGGCGCGCGTGCGCGCCGCGAACGAGGCGCAGGCGGACCAGCGCCCACGCGAGGATCCCCGCGGCGACGGACCCGAGCAGGGCCCTCACCGCGAAGGACTCGGTGAGCAGCAGGAAGAAGCCGCCCGAGCCGTCCGGCACTACCCCTCCTGTTGCCGCAATCGCTCCACGCGCGAACGTAGGTCCGCCGTGTCGGCCTCACCGTCCGCGTCCATCTTCTCCACGAAGTAGCTGAGGGCGGGCTCGGGGAACCGCTCGACGAGCCAGTCGACCACGCTCGTCACGGTGGTCCGAGCATACTCGTCACGGCTGATCGCGGGACGGTAGCGGTGCGCGAGCCCGCTCGTGTCACGCTCGAGCAGTCCCTTCGAGGCCAGCCGGGCCATCGTGGTCATCACCGTGGTGTAGGCGAGGTCGCGCGTCTCCCCCAGTGCTGCGTGCACCTCGCGCACGGTCGTGTCGCCCTGATCCCAGACGGTCTCCATGACCTCGGTCTCGAGCGGCCCAAGCAGCCCCTGCAGTTCGTCTCGTCTTCTGACCATGTGTCCCTCGATTGTGTTCGCGCGCTTACGGCAGTGCCAGTCGCGGCTCCTGACGCCGAGTGCGTTGCGGGCTCCTCGTAGTCAGCGAGCTTCGCTGCGTACCGGGCTCATCGTACGAGTTCGGTGGGGGCCGGCGGAAGGCCGTACTCGGACGATGGGCCGCCTACGCCCCAACGGCGCCTTCCCGGCCGGCTCGGCAGATCGCCGCGAACCCGTCGGGATCGAGGCTGGCCCCGCCGACCAGGGCTCCGTCGATGTCGGGCCGTGCCAACAGGTCCCCGGCGTTCCCGGCCTTCACACTGCCGCCGTACTGCACCCGCACGGCCTGCGTGTCGCCCCCGATCTCGCCCACGATCCGCCGCACGGCGGCGCACATGTGATCGGCGTCATCGGGGGTGGCGGTACGTCCGGTCCCGATCGCCCACACGGGCTCGTAGGCGATCACGACCTCGTGGGGGCGGTCGAGCCCGGCGAGCGCCGCACGCAGCTGTCGGTCGACGACCTCCTCGGCACGGCCCGCGTCCCGCTCCTCCAAGGTCTCCCCGACGCACAGGATCGGGATCATGCCGTGCCGCTGCACGGCGCCGAGCTTGCGGGCGACGACGTCGTCGTCGTCGCCGAACCGGCTCCGCCGCTCCGAGTGGCCGACGAGCACGTAATCGACGGCGAGCTTGGCCAGCATCGGCGGCGCCACCGCGCCGGTGTAGGCGCCGCTGTCCTCCCAGTGCGCGTCCTGCGCCCCGAGCCCCAGCTCGAGCTTGTCCCCCTCGATGAGGGTCTGGATGCTGCGCAGCGCGGTGAACGGGGGGATCACCGCGATCTCCACCTCGGCGATGTCGCGCGGATTCAGCCGATAACTCAGCTGCTGGACGAGCTGGATCGCCTCGAGGTGATCGAGGTGCATCTTCCAGTTGCCCGCGATGAAGGGAGTGCGTGTGCTCATGCGGCGCCCTTTCGCAGGGCCGCGACACCGGGCAGGTCGATGCCCTCGAGGAACTCGAGGCTCGCCCCGCCGCCGGTCGAGACGTGCGAGACCTGCTCCGCGAGGCCGAGCTGCCGCACCGCGGCCGCGCTGTCGCCGCCACCGATCACCGTGAACCCGGTGCAGGCGGCGACCGAGCGGGCGATCCCCTCGGTCCCGGCGGCGAAGGCGTCCCACTCGAACACGCCCATGGGCCCGTTCCAGAGCAGCGTCTGGGCGTCGGCGATCGTGCTGGCGTACGACGCGACCGTTTCCGGGCCGATGTCGAGGCCCATCATCCCCTCGGGGATCTCGCTGACCGGGACGGTCCGGTGGTCGGCGTCCGAGGCGAACTCCGCCGCGGCCACGACGTCCACCGGCAGGCGCAGCTCGGTGCCGGCCCGATCGGCACGGGCGAGCAATTCGCGGCAGGTGTCCAGCTGGTCGGTCTCGACCTTGCTCCCGGCCATGTCGTGGCCCTGCGCGGCGAGGAACGTGTAGCACATCGCCCCGCCGATCAGGAGCCGGTCGACGGCATCGAGCAGATTCTCGATCACGCCGATCTTGTCCGACACCTTCGCGCCGCCGAGGATCGCGATGAACGGGCCCGGCGGGTCCTCGAGCAAGCCCTGCAGGGTCCGCAGCTCGGCGGCCATGAGCTCGCCGGCGACCGCCGGCTGGACGCGATCCGGGACCCCCACGACGCTCGCGTGCGCGCGGTGGGCGGCCCCGAAGGCGTCGTTGACGTACGCGTCGCCGAACGCGGCCAGACGGTCCGCGAACTCCGGGTCGTTCTTGGTCTCGCCCGGATCGAATCGCAGGTTCTCGAGCAGGACGACCTGCCCGGGCTCGCACGCGGCCACCTTAGCCCGGGCGTCGTCGCCCACGATGTCCCGGGCCGCGGTGACGCTCTCGCCGAGCAGGTCTCGGAGCCGCTCGGCGACGGGTCCGAGGCGCAACTCCTCCGACGGCTCGCCCTTGGGTCGGCCGAGGTGGCTCATCAGGACGACACGCGCACCCTGGTCGAGCAGCGTCCGCAGGGTGGGCAACGACGCCTCGAGCCGCAGGTCGTCGGTCACCTCGCCCTCGTGCAACGGCACGTTGAGGTCGGCCCGGACGAGGACGGTCCGACCGCTCGCGTCGAGGGAATCGAGCGCTGGGACGGGGGTCTCGGTGCGGGGTGGCTGTTCCGCCATCACCTACAGCCGCTCCCCGAGGAAGGCCGCGAAGTCGGCGAGGCGGGCGGAGTAGCCGTACTCGTTGTCGTACCAACCGAGCACCTTGACCTGGTTGCCCGACACCATCGTCTGCAGGCTGTCGAGGATGCAGCTGTGCGGGTTGCCGATGATGTCCGGGCTCACGATCGGGTCCTCGGTGTACTCGAGGATCCCGCGCAAGGGCCCGTTGGCGGCCTGCCGGAACGCGTCGTTGACCTCGTCGCGGCTCGGGGTCGCGCGCACCGTCACGACGAAATCGCTGATCGAGCCGCTCGGGACCGGGACCCGCAGGGCCATCCCATCGATCTTGCCCTCGAGGTGCGGTAGGGCGAGCGCGACCGCCTTCGCGGCACCGGTCGTGGTCGGGATCACCGACTGCGCGCCGGCCCGAGCCCTCCGCAGGTCCTTGTGGGGCGCGTCCAGCAGGGTCTGGTCGTTCGTGTAGGCGTGGACCGTCGTCATGAAGGCCTGCTCGATGCCGAACGCGTCGTCGAGCACCTTCGCGAGTGGCGTCACCGACCCGGTCGTGCACGACGCCATCGACAGCACGTCGTGGCTCGAGGGGTCGTAGTCGCTGTCGTTGATGCCGGGAACGATGGTCTTGACCTCGCCCTTGCCCGGGGCGGAGATGACCACCTTCTTCGCACCCGCGTCGAGGTGGGCCGCGGCCTTCTCGCCCTGGCTGAAGATCCCCGTCGACTCGATCACCACGTCGGCGCCGAGGTCCTTCCAGGGCAGCTTCGCGGGGTCCTTCTCCGCGGTGACGCGGATCGTCTTGCCGTTGACGACGAGGTCGTCGCCCTTGGTCTCGACGGTTCCCGAGAACCGCCCGTGGACGCTGTCGTACTTGAGCAGGTGGGCGAGCGTCGCGCTGTCGGTGAGGTCGTTCACGCCGACGAGTTCGATGTCGACGCCGCGCTCGAGCGCCGCGCGTAGGGCGACGCGGCCGATGCGGCCGAATCCGTTGATGCCGACACGGGTTGTCATGGCAAGTCCTCCTGCGGTTCCAGTGGTTGGCGGTGTGATCTGTTCAAGGGCCCCGCGTGTGTGTGCACTGCGCGCGCGAATCGTTCCTGGGCGCTCAGGGTGGTCGGTCGGTGCGGTCTCGGACGCCGGGCCCCGAGTAGCGGACCACTCGGGCGGTCGAGGCCGGTGGGCCGACGACATGCTACCCAACGACGTCCGGTGGCTCTCTGCCCGATGGTCCCTCCGGAAGCCGGTCGGTGGACCCGCGCTCGGCGGCGACCTGCTCGAGGCGCGCCAATCGCCGGTGCACGGTCGCGCGGCCCACGCCGACCAGGCGGGCCAACTCGGCCAGGCTCACGCCGGGGTTCGCGAGGCGAGCGAGCGCGACGTCACGGAGCTCCTGGGACAGGTCGTCCAACGCGCCGTCGGCGAGCAGCTGCGCGATGGCCTCGGTCTGGCGGCTCGAGGCGCTGACGGCGCGGCCGAGGTTGGCGCGCTCGGCGTTGGCGGCGCGGTTCGCGTCCGCCCGCAGCTCGCGGCGCAGGCGGCCCTCATCGAAGCTCAGGAAAGTGCCGTACGCGCCCACCTGCACGAGCAGGCGGGCGATCCCGGCTCCCGAGCGCACCGTGACCCGCCACGCGTCGCCGTGGGCGCCGTGCGCGGCATCGACGTCGATCGCGGCGAGTGCGTCGACCAGGTCGGCGGCCAGTGCCTCCCCCGGTGCGCGCAGGTCGAGGTTCGGACTGCGCCCGGGATCCGAGAGCGTCGCGGCCCCGAGCAGCGCGCCGCGCAGGGCAGCCAGACGGGCGGCCTGCCCGGAGGGCAGCCCCCCCGGTTGAGGGCGCCCCTGGTCGTCGGTCAACCCGAGCGCCGTGAGCGCCGCGCGATCCTCGACCACGACCCGCCAACGGGCCTCCCTGATGAGCCCGCCGGGACGCTGCACCTCGACGGCGGGGGGCTCGTGCGCGTGGGCGGCCACCGAGGCCCGTACCCTCCGCGCGGCGGCGGCGATCGCGCTCGCGAAGACCCAGCCGGAGCCGGTGCCCTCCTGCGAGTCACCACCCCGCCGGAACCACGCGCCGCCACACCGCAGCGCCGTGGCCACCTCGGCATCGCGTTCCTCGGGGGGATCCTCGGAACGGCGTGCCAGTTCCTCACGCAGGGCTCGAGTGAGGGTCATCGTTCTCCCCGGATCGATGCCGCCCCGCTCACACCCGGACGATCGGCGGCACCGGGAGGGCGAGGGCCGCCGCCAACCCCTGGGCGAGTCGATCCGGATCGTGCCCGGCGCCGACCGATCCGTCGGCCTCCCGGGCTGCGAGATCCACGCGCTGGACGGTGCGGGCCAAGCCATCGGGCACCGGACCGGCCACGGGCGCGGGGTCCGGGTCGCCGTCCTCCTCGCGACGGATCGGCCCGTCGTGCGCGAGCACCGTGTCCAGCGGCCGCGGATGGATCGCTTGCGCGACCACCCGGACATGCGCTGCCAGGTCGAGCCCGGCCGTCTCACCCCGCTGGGTGCGGAGGTTGGCGACGTAGATCACCGGGGCGCTCGCGCCGGCGACCGCGCGCGCGATCTCGGGCACGAGCAGTCCCGCGACGACGCTCGTGTAGAGGCTGCCCGGACCGAGGACGATCGCGTCGGCCCCGGTGAGCGCGCGGAGGGTCTCCGGGCACGCCGGCGCGTCCGAGGGCTCGAGGTGGACGGCGTCGATCCGGGCGTCCGAGCGCGTGATCCGTGCCTGCCCGCGCAGCTGTTCGCCGCCGGCGGTGGCGACCAGATCGACGGGCGTGTCGGTCGCCGGCAGGACGCGCCCCTGGCAGCCGAGCAGCTCGGCGAGGGTGTCGAGCGCGGCCACGAAGTCCCCGCCGTGCTGTTCCGCGAGCGCGACGAGCAGGAGGTTCCCCAGGGCGTGACCGGCCAGTTCCCCACGGTCGAAGCGGTGCGCGGTGACAGCGGCGAGCGGGCCGGGTTCGGCGAGCGCGAGCAGTGCCATCCGCAGGTCCCCGGGCGCGATGACGCCCAGATCGCGCCGGAGCCGACCGGTCGACCCCCCGTCGTCGGCGGTGGTGACGATCGCGGTCGGCGAGACGTCGAGACGGCGCAGCGCGTCGAGGCCGGCCGCCAGCCCGTGGCCGCCACCGATCGCCACGACCGCACGGTTGGCTGCGCTCATGTCGACGGCCCCTCACGATCGCGATGGTCGACCTGTACGGCCACCTCGTCCTGATGGTGACGGGAGATGTAACCGGCCAGCTCCTCGGCCAGCACGACCGAGCGGTGGCGTCCGCCCGTGCAACCGATCGCGACCGTCAGGTAGTGCTTGCCCTCGCGGACGAACGCGGGAACCATCAGGTCGAAGAGTTCGTACAGCTTGGCGAGGAACGGCTCGGTGGCCTCCTGGCCCAGCACGTAGTCGCGCACGGGCGCGTCGAGACCGGTGTACGGGCGCAGCTCCTCCACCCAGTGCGGGTTGGGGAGGAAGCGCACGTCGAGCACGATATCGGCGTCGCGCGGCGTGCCGTGCTTGAACCCGAAGCTGACCACGTTGACCGCCAGGCCGCCCCGACCGCGACCGAACGCATCGGTGAGCCGGTCGCGCAGGTCGTGCACGCTGGTCTGCGTCGTGTCGATCACGAGGTCGGCCTGGGCCCGCAGATCGGCGAGGACGTCGCGTTCCCGCGCGATGCCGTCGACGATCCGGTCGTTGCCGGAGAGCGGATGGGTGCGACGCTCCGCCTCGTACCGGCGCACCAGCACCTCGTCCGCGGCCTCCAGGAACACGACCATCGGGTCGAGCCCGCGCTCGGCGAGCGTGGCGAGGTTCCCCCGCAGGTCGCCGAAGAACTCCTGACCGCGGACGTCGACGACCAGCGCGATCCGGTCGACGCTGCTGCCTCGGGCGGTCGCGAGCTCCACGACCCGCTCGATGAGCGAGGGCGGCATGTTGTCGATGACGAAGAACCCGAGATCCTCGAGCACCTTCGCGGCGGTCGTCCGCCCGGCCCCCGACATGCCGGTGATGATGGCGAGCTCGGGGGCGTCGATGGCGGTCTCGGGGCCCGGCACCGGAGCCTGCGTCATCCTCGGGCGCTCCTCTCGTCGCCGAGGTGCTCGGCCTCGGCCCCCTCCGCGGCCCCTCGCCCGTGGAGGTGATCGTAGATCGTTCGCGCCAGCGTCTCGCTGATTCCTTCGACGGCGGTGAGGTCCTCGACGCTGGCCTGCCGCACGGCCTTCAGCGAGCCGAAGCGGTCGAGCAGGGCCTTCCGCCGGGCCGGCCCGATGCCCGGAACCTCGTCGAAGACCGAGCGCGTCATCTCCTTGCCGCGCACGGTGCGGTGGTAGCGCACCGCGAACCGATGCGCCTCGTCGCGAACTCGCTGCAGCAGGTACAGCGCCTCGCTCGCCCGGGGCAGCCGCACGGGGTCATTGCGATCCGGCAGGTACACCTCCTCCAGGCGCTTCGCGAGCGCGGCGACGGCCACTCCCTCGATCCCCAGGTCCGCCAGGGCCTCCCGGGCGGCCGACAGCTGACCCTTGCCACCGTCGATCAGGACAAGGTTGGGCGGATACGCGAACTTGCGCTGCTTGGTGGGCCGGGAGGCCTCTTCGATGAAGCGTTTGAACCGCCGCGTGATGACCTCGCGCATCATCGCGAAGTCGTCCTGCCCGGCCACACCTTGGATCTTGAAGCGGCGGTACTCGTTTGAGCGCGGCAGCCCGTCCTCCAGGACCACCATCGACGCGACGGAGTTCGCGCCCTGCAGGGTCGAGATGTCGTAGCACTCGATGCGCAGCGGCGCCTCGTCGAGCCCGAGGTGCTCCTGGAGGTCGTGCAGCGCCTGGCTCCGGGACGTGAAGTCCTGCGCGCGCTTGAGCTTGTGCTGGGTGAAGGCCTCGTGCGCGTTCTCGGCGATCTGGTCGAGCAGTTGCACCTTCTCGCCCCGCTGCGGCACCCGCAGGTGCACCGGCCCGCCGCGCAGGTCCGCGAGGAAGGCCTTCACCGCGTCAGCGTCGTCGGGCTCCACCGGGACGAGGAGCTCGCGCGGCAGCTGGTCTTCGCGTTCCATGCCGAGGTCGAGCAGGAACCTGCGTACCAGCTGCGAGGTGTCGAGGTCCTCGACCTTGTCGACGGTCCAGCCCTTGCGGCCCACGACGCGGCCCCGCCGCACGAAGAACGCCTGGAACGCGGCCTCCAGCTCGTCCTCGTGGAGGTTGATGGCGTCGAAGTCCTCGGGCCGGCTGGTCACCATCTGCTGCTTCGCGAGCGCCTTGCGGGCCGCATCGAGCTGGTCGCGGATGCGCGCGGCCGCCTCGAAGTTCAGCTGCTCGGCCTCGGCGTGCATCCGCTCGGTCAGCTCGTCGAGCACCGGGTCGGTGTCACCCTCGAGGAACGCGATGAGATCGTCCACGAGCTCGCGGTGCTCCTCGGGTGTCGCGTGGCCGACGCAGGGCGCCACGCACCGGCCGATGTGGTAGAGCAGACACGGCCGCTCGATGCGCGCGCAGCGCTCGTACACCCCGTCGGAGCAGGTGCGCACGGGGAAGACGCGCTGCAGCAGGTCCAGCGTCTCGCGGATCGCGTAGGCGTGGGCGTAGGGGCCGAAGTAGCGGCTGCCGTCTTTGCGGGGGTTGCGCCGCACCATCGCGCGCGGCACCTCGTCCGCGTACGTGATCGTGAGGTACGGGTAGCTCTTGTCGTCGGTGTACCGGATGTTGTAGCGGGGGCGGTGCTCCTTGATGAGGTTGTACTCGAGGTGCAGCGCCTCCACCTCGCCGGAGCAGACGATCCACTCGACGCTGGCGGCCGCCTCGAGCATCGCGCGGGTGCGCTGCCCGAGCTGGCTGAGGCCCTGGAAGTAGCTCGACAGGCGGGACCGCAGCGACTTCGCTTTGCCGACGTAGACGACGCGCCCGTGGCGGTCGCGCCACAGGTAGCAGCCGGGGTCGGTCGGGATCGTCCCGGGTTCGGGCTTGAAGGCGAGCGCGGGGTTGGAGGCCATCACCCGCGATTGTGGCACCGCTGCGCGCGATCGCCGTGCGCTCATCCGGGTGGAGTCCTGTGCCCATGTGCGCACGGTGCCGCTGCGGCGTTCTGCTCGCCGCGCGTGGGCGGATTCGTGTGCGGAGATAGAGCACGAGCCCGCCCGGACACGGCCGGGTAGGGTGCGCGTCGATGACGACGTTCGATCCCGAGGCGGGGGTCCTGCGCGTGCGCCACGCCGCGCTCGCGGTGCTCGCCCTGCTGGCGACCGAGCCGGCGAGCCAGCGGCTCCACGACCACGCGGTCGCCGAACCGCTCGCCGAGCTGCGGCGTGCCGGCCTCGTCGGCCGAGGCGGGCTGGAGCCCGCGGTCGCGCCGCTCGCGCATGCGGTCGGGGCCGCGCGCCTCGTCGCCGACCTCGTCGCCAGCGACCACGGCACGACGCACCGCGCGCGGTTGTGGCTGGGCCCGGAGGCCGAGGGCGCGGGGGAGCTCGCCGTCGTCGGCCTCGCACTGCCGGACGACCCGGACACGTACGCGCTCATGGCCGACGTGCCCGGGCAGGCACCGGCGCTGCTGGCCGAGCTCGTCGGGTTGGGCACGGTCTCCGACCCGCCGGTGGAGGGCTCGCGCCGGCTTCCGGCGGAGGCCTTCGTCGCGCTCGTGGCCGCCGACGAAGGGCTCGACCGGGACGAGGTCCTCACCGTGGCGGGCGACGACGAGTTCGGCAGGGCCCTCGCCGACGGCCTGAAGGGGGCCGGGCTGCGCTGGCGCCTGACGGTCGTCGACGGCCCCGAGCTGTGGGTGTTGGACGCGGGCGCGAGCGGACTGTGGCTCGCGCACCGTGAGGAGACCGACGCCTCGGTGATCGTGCGACCAGTCAGCGGCGTCGCGGCCCGTGAGGCCATCGGGGAGCTCCTGCGCGGGTGAGCGCGCAGCGCTCGCCTCGGGTCACCCAGCGGCGGGCTGGAGCAGTCCCGCCAGGAATTTGCCGGTGTAGCTCTCCCCCACCGCGGCGACCTGCTCGGGTGATCCCTGGGCGACCAGACGCCCACCGCCGGCGCCGCCCTCCGGCCCGAGGTCGATCACCCAGTCGGCGGTCTTGATCACGTCGAGGTCGTGCTCGATCACGATGACCGTGTTGCCCTTGTCGACCAGTCGGTGCAGCACGCTCAGCAGCTTGCGCACGTCCTCGAAGTGCAGCCCGGTCGTGGGCTCGTCGAGGATGTAGACCGTCTGGCCGGTCGCGCGCTTGCGCAGCTCGCTGGCGAGCTTCACCCGCTGGGCCTCGCCGCCGGACAGCGTCGTCGCAGGCTGCCCGAGCCGCACGTAGCCGAGTCCCACGTCCACGAGCGTCTCGAGGTGACGGGTGATCGCCGGAATCGACGAGAAGAAGTCCCGTGCCTCCTCGATGCTCATGTCGAGCACCTCGGCGATCGTCTTGCCCTTGTACCGCACCTCGAGGGTCTCGCGGTTGTAGCGAGCGCCCTTGCACACCTCGCACGGCACGTGGATGTCGGGCAGGAACTGCATGTCGATCAGGATCGTCCCGTCGCCCGAGCACGCCTCACAGCGGCCGCCCTTGACGTTGAACGAGAAGCGACCCGGCTGATACCCCCTCACCTTGGCCTCCTGGGTGGAGGCGAAGAGCTTGCGGATGTGGTCGAACAGCCCCGTGTACGTCGCCGGGTTCGACCGCGGCGTGCGCCCGATCGGCGACTGGTCGATCCCCACGACCTTGTCGATCCCGTCGAGCCCCTCCATGCGGCGGTGCTTGCCGGCGACCTCCCGCGACCCATTGACCTCGCGCATCAGGGCGGTGCGCAGGATGTCGTTGACCAGCGTCGACTTGCCCGACCCCGAGACCCCGGTCACGCAGGTGAAGACCGAGAGGGGGAAGCGCGCGTCGAGGTTCTGGAGGTTGTGCTCCTTCGCGCCCCGGATCGTGAGGGCGTGGCCGCGCCTGGGCTTGCGGCGCTCACCGGCGATCGGGATCTCCCGCCGTCCGGCGAGGTAGTCGCCGGTGAGCGACTCCTCCACCCCGGTCAGCTCCTCGACGGGCCCGGAGTGCAGGATCCGCCCACCGTGCTCGCCCGCGCCGGGGCCGATGTCGACGACGTGGTCGGCGGAGCGGATCGTCGCCTCGTCGTGCTCCACGACGATCACCGTGTTGCCGAGGTCGCGCAGCCGAGCGAGCGTGTCGATCAGACGCTCGTTGTCCCGTTGGTGCAGCCCGATCGAGGGCTCGTCGAGGACGTAGAGGCAGCCGACCAGGCCGGACCCGATCTGGGTCGCCAGCCGGATGCGCTGCGCCTCCCCGCCCGCGAGCGTCCCGGCCGAGCGGTCGAGGGTGAGGTAGTCGAGACCGACCGCCAGCAGGAACCCGAGCCGGCTCGAGACCTCCTTGAGGACCCCCTCGGCGATCATCGCGTCCCGCTCGGACAGCTCGAGGCCCGAGAAGAACGCGTCGGCGTCCGCGACGCTCAACGCGCAGGCCTCGGCGATCGAGTTGCCGCCCACGGTCACGGCGAGCGCGAGCGGCTTGAGCCGCGCGCCCTTGCAGGCCGAGCACGGCACCTGCCGCATGTACTGCTCGATCCGCTCGCGCGTGTGCTCGCTCTCGCTCTCGGCGTGGCGCCGCACGAGCTGGGCGAGCACCCCCTCGTAGCGGGCGCGGTACTGCCGTCGCCTCCCGAACCGGTTGGTGTACTGGACGAGGATGCGCTCGTCGTCGGGCAGGCCGCGCAGCACGACGCGCTTGGCGTCCTTGGGCAGGTTCCGCCACGGGGTGGCCGGGTCCACGCCGATGTGCGCGGCGAGGGCGCGCAGCAGCTGGCGGTAGTACGTCGAGGTGCTGCCGGTCGCCCAGGGCAGGATCACGCCCTCGTCGAGGCCCAGCGCCGGGTCGCCGATGATGAGGTCGGGGTCGACCTCGAGCCGGGTGCCGAGCCCGCCGCAGGTCTCACACGCTCCGTAGTAGGTGTTGAAGGAGAAGTCGCGGGGCGCCAGTTGGTCGAATGAGAGCTGGCAGGTCGTGCAGGCGAGGTGCTCGCTGAACGTCGTGCGCTCGGCCTCGCCCTCCTCGTTCCGCGGGACGGTCTCGACCGCGGCGAGCCCGTCGCCGAGCTCGAGGGCGGTCTCGATCGAGTCGGCCAGTCGGCGGCGGATCCCGTCCTTGGCCACGAGCCGGTCGACGATGACCTCGATCGTGTGCTGCTCGTACCGCTCCAGGCGCGGCAGCTCGCCGGCGAGGTCCACGATCTGGGGCTCGCGCGTGCCGGAGGTGATCCGGGCCCGCGCGAAGCCGCGACCCGCGAGCTCGCGCATGAGCGTGTCGTACTCGCCCTTCCGGCCGCGCACCACCGGGGCGAGGATCTGGAAGCGGGTGCCCTCGGGATAGCCCTCGACCTGGTCGACGATCTGCTCCGGGGTCTGCTTCGCGATCTCCTGTCCGCAGCGGGGGCAGTGCGGCTGACCGACTCGGGCGTAGAGCAGGCGCAGGTAGTCGTAGATCTCGGTCGTCGTGCCGACCGTCGAGCGGGGGTTGCGCGACGTCGACTTCTGGTCGATCGAGATCGCCGGCGAGAGCCCCTCGATCGACTCGACGTCGGGCTTCTCCATCTGTCCGAGGAACTGGCGCGCGTACGCCGAGAGCGACTCCACGTACCGTCGCTGTCCCTCGGCGTAGATCGTGTCGAACGCGAGGCTCGACTTCCCGGAGCCGGACAAGCCGGTGATGACCACGAGCCGGTCCCGGGGGATGTCGACGTCGATGTCGGCGAGGTTGTGTTCCCGGGCCCCGCGCACCGCCAGGACGTCACGACCGCCGGTCGCAGGTGCCGGGGTCGCGGTGCGAGGGGACATCCCAGCGCGTTCGATGCGCTCGTCGTCGGTCGTGTCGGCGGTGTCGGTGCGGGTCACCAGGTCCTCTCGGATCACAGACGTCTGGCAGTGGCGGCCGGGGAAGGCGGCGCACACGCGGTGCGCTCGGCGGATCGGCGCGGCCGCGGACGACGCGGCCGGGGAGGCAGCCAACCGCCGCCAAGTCTAGCCCCCGCCGACGATGGGGATGCCTACGGATCGAGGCGTCCACGACCGACACGGAGGAGGCGCACGTGACCGAACGCGATCCCGGCCATGTGGAACCCGGCGGTCCCCCGCTGACCCGGCGCATCACGCAGGACGGCACCCCGATCAGGGTCTCTAAACTGTCGGTCGGCCCCATGGACAACAACGCGTACCTGCTGGTCGACGAGACGTCCGGTCAGGGGCTGCTCATCGACGCGGCCAACGAGGCCGAGCGCATCCTCGACATGGTCGCCGACACCCGGCTCGAGGCGATCTTCACCACCCACCGCCACTTCGACCACGTCCAGGCCCTACCGCAGGTGGCGGAGGCGACGGGGGCGCCCTCCCTCGCGCACGCGGATGATGTCGAGGAGATCCCGAAGGTCGATCGAGCCGTCGGCGGCGGCGAGGAGATCATGTTCGGCCGCGCCAGGGCGCGCCTGGTCCACACCCCCGGCCACACCCCCGGCTCGACGTGTGTGCTGCTCGAGGGCGACGGCGGTGACGGCGCACCCCGCCGCTATCTGTTCAGCGGCGACACGCTGTTCCCGGGCGGTCCAGGGCGGACAACATCCGTGGACGAGTTCGAACGGATCATGGACAGCCTCGAGCAGCGGCTGTTCGCCCTGCCCGACGACACCCAGGTCTGCCCGGGGCACGGCGACGACACGACCCTCGGCCACGAGCGGCCGACCGTCCCGGAGTGGCGCGCACGCGGATGGTGAAGTCCGTCCCGCCACGTTCAGACTCGGTCGCGATAGCCCGCGCCGTGCTCGCGGCGACCGCCTGGTTCCCGGGGCGTGCCGGCCCGGACCCGTCTCACCACATGCTGTGGACGGGAGCCTTCGCGGCCCGCTGCCGGCAGCTTCTCTCAGCCATGACGACGCTGGTGGAACACGGCGAGGACGACGGCGTTGGGGCCCTCTACCGCCCTCTGCTGGAGACCTACCTGAGCGGCGTCTTTGTCCTGCTCGGCGGAGACGAGGCTGTCGAAGTTCTGGGACGCGGCCTTCTCCACATCACGCATGAGATCGATGTCGCTCTCGGATTAGCTGAACGGGAGGACCGACCTGACGAGGCCAAACGACTCGACGTCTCCGATTACAAGGGGAAGACCGGTCTCGTCCAGCGCGTCGACCAACTCCTGGCCGAACAGAACGACGAGTACCGAGGTTGGGCAACGGGCATCCACAGGCACCACTATCGGGTGCTCAGCCTCTACGACGCCCACGGAGGGGCAGGTTGCCTTCACCGATATCTGGTCACGTCCCCCGACGGTCCGGTCGTCCAGAGCGCTCGCGGCACTCCTGAGATCGCGATCCTGTACCTCCAACACGCGATCGCTCTGGTGACCGGCCTCGCCGGCCTGTGGGGAGTTCGTGCGGGCCAGGAGGTCTCCGAGCTTGTCGACGTTGAGCAACGATGGCGGGAGATGCAACCCGAGGAGTGGGGCTGCTGAGCCTCGGCTCCAGGCGCCCCTGTCGCACTCCCCGCTTACGATGCTTGAATGTTCGAGCTGGACAACCGCGACCTTGCGTCTCTCCTCCTCATGGGCGTCTTCCTACTGACGGCGTTCTCGCGACGCCGCGTCCGGGAGTCGTTCTCCGACGTGGCGAGAGCGTTCCTTCGGCCCATCATTCTTGTGCCGTTGGTGCTGCTGGTGGGGCACGTGGCGGGGCTCATCTACCTAGGTTTTGCCCTTGGCATCTGGGATGCAGAACTGATGCGCCCCACGGTCGCGTGGTTCCTCACGGCCGTGGTCGCGTTCTTCTCCATCGACAAGGCGCAGCGGGACCCCAGGTTCGTCCGGAAGGTCGGGCTCAGGACCGTCGGGATCGCCGTTACGTTGGAGTTCATCGCCAACCTCTACGTATTGAGCCTGGGGTGGGAGATCGCCTTGGCGGTCGTTGGCGTGGTCCTGGTCCTGTTGGCGGCCGTGGCGAGCACCCGTCCGGAGCATCGTCCGGTGGCGACCGCTGCCGAGGCGCTACTCGGGCTCCTCGGGCTCGGGGTCATCGGATACTCAGTCCGGCAGCTGGTGATCAACTGGAGCGACGTGGATCGGGGCGGGCTAGCTCTGGAGTTCCTGCTGCCGATCTGGATGACCTTGGGGCTACTGCCCCTTCTGTACGTCTTCGCCTTGTATGCGGGGTATGAGGGTCCAGCTCGGGAGTTGCGCCGCGCAGACGGCACGCGCCTTGCTCGACTGAAGGCCTTCATCGCGCTTCTCGCGAAGGTGCGCACCCGACGGTCGAGCCTTGGCCTCGTGAAGCTCTACTGGACTCGACAGATGGTGCAGGCCGACTCGGTCCGGGGCGCCATGAGTGTCGTCCAGGAGATGATGGACGAGGCCGAGGCGAGACAATCTGCCGCCGAGGCCGAGAACCAGAGACTAGTCGACTACGCCGGGGTTACCGGTGTGGACTCCGAGGGCCGCCAGCTGGACCGTCGCGAATTCAAGGAGACGACCAAGTCGCTTCGGTGGCTCGCGACTTGTCACATGGGCCATTACCGGCAGCTCGGTCGCTACCGGCCGGACATGCTGACCGTGATCGAGGACCCAAGGACCTTCCCGGGCCTGCCGGAGGATCACGGCATCCACATGCATGTCACCGCAGATGGCCAGTGCTGGTGGGCGTGGAGGCGCACGATCACAGGATGGTGCTTCGCCATCGGGGCAGCCGAGGAACCACCGGACCAGTGGCTCTACGACGGTCCCGAACCGCCTGAGGGGCCGCCAGGTCACGACCCCCAGTGGGGTGATGGTCCCTTCGACCTGGCCAATGAACCGAACTGGTAGGTGCGCCAACCAGCTTCGACACGAGAACCCTGTCGACCCCACCCGGCCCAAGAATTCGCCGGGCGAGAGCGGGAGCAAGTACCCCCACGCTCTCCCGCCCCCCTCATGCGTGGGGGTCCTCTCCCCGACCCCGCCGGCCGTGTGGCTGCAGACTCGGGGCGTCTACTGGCACACGCCTGCCCGATGTTGACCTTCGCCCTAGTGTCCTGAATCGTAAGTTCGTTGCATAATGTGGTACGATCCCTTCCTCCGATGAGAGGATGGGCGATGGCGGCTCGTGGCAGGCCAAAGGCCACGTTGGAGCTGTCCGATGAGGACCGGGCGACGCTCGAGCGGTGGGCGCGCCGTCCCAAGACGTCGCAGCGGTTGGCGCAGCGCTCGCGGATCGTGCTGGCGTGCGCGAGGGGCGCGTCGAACCGGGAGGTCGCCGCCGAGCTGGGCGTCAGCGAGGCGACGGTGGGCAAGTGGCGGCGACGGTTCGTCGCTGGCGGTGTGGACGCGTTGGCGGATGCGCCGCGGCCGGGCGCGCCCCGCCAGATCACCGACGCCGACGTCGAGCGGGTGATCACCAAGACCTTGGAGGAGGCCCCGCCGGATGCCACGCACTGGTCGACGCGGTCGATGGCCGCCGCGGCGGGCATGTCGCAGACGGCAGTCAGCCGCATCTGGCGCGCGTTCGGCCTCAAGCCGCACCTGACCGAGACGTTCAAGGTCTCCACCGACCCCGACTTCATCGACAAGGTCAGAGACATCGTCGGGCTCTACCTCGACCCGCCCGAGCGCGCGGTCGTGCTGTGCGTGGACGAGAAGTCCCAGACCCAGGCGCTCGACCGCACCCAGCCGGTGTTCCCGCTGCTGCCGGGCACCCCCCAGCGGGCCACCCACGACTACGTCCGCCACGGCACCACCAGCCTGTTCGCCGCCTTGGACCTGGCCACCGGCAAGGTCATCGGCCAGCACCGCCGCCGCCACCGCGCCGCCGAGTTCAAGACGTTCCTCAACCAGATCGACGCCGAGGTGCCCGACCACCTCGACGTGCACCTGGTGCTGGACAACTACGCCACCCACAAGACCCCAGAGATCCAACGCTGGCTGCTGCGCCACCCGCGCTTCCACCTGCACTTCACGCCCACCGGCGCCAGCTGGCTCAACCTCGTCGAGCGCTGGTTCGCCGAGCTGACCACCAAACTGCTGCAGCGCAGCACCCACACCTCGGTGCAAGCCCTCGAATCCGACATCCGCGACTGGATCGCCACGTGGAACGAGAACCCCCGCCCGTACGCGTGGCACAAGACCGCCGACGAGATCCTCCACGCCCTCTCCGAATATTGCCAACGAATCTCCGACTCAGGACACTAGGAACCGCTCACCCCTGCGTCCGTGACGTGCTCCACCGTCCAACCCCGACGAGTCGCCTCCGCGTCGATGGCCTCCCTCTGGGCGGCGAGCCCGAGCCCGGAGCCTGCCTGCTCCTCGGTGCTAACCCGGCTGTACCCGTAGACCGTCACGGCGGCGTCCGCTCGTCGCGTCGTGGAGCCACCGTACGGTGAACGGGTCCTTCTCTGTGTCGTCGCCCACCCTCGGCCGGTGCCGCGATGTCGGCCGTGGGTTCCCCCGGGGTCCACACGGCCTCGCGGATGGTGGCGACCCGACCCTGGCTCACCGACCACCCGAATTCACCTCGACACCCGGCGACCAGGCGGCTCGTGCTGGGGGCGGGCCGCCGTCGCCCGGGGTCCAGGGGCGGCTCGGTCACACGGGGGCCGAGCCGCCCGAATCAGCACCCGAGCAGCACACGGTGTGGACCCGTCCACCGGCCTGCGCTGCCACAGTGCTCCGCACGATCAGCCGTGGACCTCCTGCAGCGCGCGCAGCTCGCGCTTGAGCTCGGAGATCTCGTCGCGCAAGCGGGCCGCGTACTCGAACCGTAGGTCGGCCGAGGCCTCGCTCATCTCGTCGCTCAGCGACCGGATGAGCTGCTCGAGGTCGTCGATCGGCATCTCCCCGACCTCGCCCTCGCGCTCGTCGGCTCCGGCGCGGCGGCGCTTCGGCTCGCGTCCCAGGTTCGGCGTCGACCCCTCGTAGGGCACGCCGGCCTCGGCCGCCCTGGCCCGCTCCACGATGTCGCTCACCGCCTTGCGGATGGTCTGCGGATCGATCCCGTGCTCCTCGTTGTACGCGAGCTGAAGCCGGCGGCGCCGCTGGGTCTCGTCGATCGCCCGCTGCATCGAGTCGGTCACTTGGTCCGCGTAGAGGATCACGTGCCCGTGGACGTTGCGTGCGGCACGACCGACGGTCTGGATCAGGGACGTCTCGCTGCGCAGGAACCCCTCCTTGTCCGCGTCGAGGATCGCGACCAGTGACACCTCGGGCAGGTCGAGCCCCTCGCGTAGCAGGTTGATCCCCACGAGCGCGTCGAACTCCCCCAACCGCAGCTGGCGCAGGATCTCGATCCGCTCGACCGTGTCGATCTCCGAGTGCAGGTAGCGGACCTTGAGCCCCGACTCGAGGAGGTAGTCGGTCAGGTCCTCGGCCATCTTCTTCGTCAGGGTCGTCACGAGCACGCGCTCGTCGTTCTCGGCGCGGCCGTGGATCTCGCCGATCAGATCGTCGATTTGGCCCTTGGTGGGACGCACGACCATCTCGGGGTCGACCAGGCCGGTGGGCCGGATCACCTGCTCGGCCACCGTGGACGCCACGCGCCGCTCGAAGGGCCCCGGCGTCGCCGACACGTGCAGTGTCTGGGGGGTGCGCGCGCGGAACTCCTCGAACGTGAGCGGGCGATTGTCGAGCGCCGACGGCAGCCGGAACCCGTGCTCCACGAGCACCTGCTTGCGGGATCGGTCGCCCTCGTACATACCGCCGATCTGGGGGTTCGTGACGTGCGACTCGTCGACCACGAGCAGGAAGTCGTCCGGGAAGTAGTCGAGCAGGGTGTAGGGCGCCTCGCCGGGGCGGCGCCCGTCGACGTGGCGGGAGTAGTTCTCGATGCCGGAGCAGAACCCGATCTCGCGAATCATCTCGAGGTCGTAGTTGGTCCGCATCCGCAGGCGCTGGGCCTCCAGGAGCTTGTCCTGCGCCTCGAGCTCCTTGAGCCGTTCGGAGAACTCGTCCTCGATGGTGCGGACCGCCCGCTCCATCCTCTCGGCCCCGGCCACGTAGTGTGAGTTCGGGAAGATCCAGGCCTCGGGCACCTGCGCGGTCAGCTCGCCGGTCACCGTGTCGACCTTCGAGATGCGGTCGACCTCGTCGCCGAAGAACTCCACCCGGTACGCGATCTCCGCGTCGGCCGGGTGAACCTCGAGCGTGTCACCGCGCATCCGGAAGGTGCCCCGCGTCAGGGTCATGTTGTTGCGCTCGTACAGCAGGTCCACGAGCTTGCGCAGCACCCCCTCCACGTCGACGGTGTCGCCCTCGGCGAGGCGCAGCACGTGCTGTGCGTACTCCTCGGGTGAACCGAGGCCGTAGATGCACGAGACACTCGCGACGATCAGCACGTCGCTGCGGGTCAGCAGCGCCATGGTCGCCCGGTGCCGCAGCCGCTCGACCTCCTCGTTGATCGAGGTGTCCTTCTCGATGTACGTGTCGGTCTGCGGGACGTACGCCTCGGGCTGGTAGTAGTCGTAGTAGCTGACGAAGTACTCGACGGCGTTGTCGGGGAAGAACTCGCGGAACTCGTTGGCCAGCTGGGCCGCCAGGGTCTTGTTCGGGGCCATGACGAGCGTGGGCTTCTGGACCTGCTCGACGATCTTGGACACGGTGTACGTCTTGCCGGAGCCGGTGACGCCGAGGAGCACGACGTCGGACTCGCCGCGGCTGACCGCCGCGCTCGCCCCCTCGATCGCCCGGGGTTGGTCACCCGCGGGCTCGTACCCGCTCGCGACCTCGAACGGCCGGCTCTCCTGGCTCGCGCGCACCTCGGTCATGGCCCGAGGGTACTGCCACCTCGGCGGTGGATCGGGGCTCCGGGCCGCGGACACCCGCACCACCGGCCGAGCTGGGGCAGGATGGGCACGCGATGCGTCCGCTCGTCGACCGCCTGCTGACCGCGCTCGCGATGCTCGCGCTGCGCGGGTTCTTTCGCGATCTCGAGGTCGAGGACCGCGAGCGGGTGCCGCAGCAGCGTCCGACCATCGTGGTGGCGAACCACTTCAACGCGCTCGTCGATGCGGCGACGGTGGTCGCGGTCCTCGGTCGGCTCCCCCGGTTCGTCGCGAAGGCGACCCTGTGGGCGAAGGTCTACCGTCGGCCGTTCCTGTGGCTCGGCGGCCTCGTCCCCGTCGACCGTCCGAGCCATCGGAGTGAGACGCGAACACGTGGGGATCGCGGTACAGGCGGCGTGTCCGAACGGCTGCGGGCGGCGTTCGCCTCGTGCCGCGACGTCCTCGCGCGCGGCTCGTCGGTCGCGATCTTCCCCGAGGGAGCGGTGTCGCGACAGCCGCGCCTCGCACCGGTACGCACCGGCACCGCGCGCATCGCGCTCGGCACTGCTGCGGAGGGCGTACGCGGCATCGTGATCCTGCCGATCGGCCTGACCTACGAGGACAAGATCGCGCTCCGCTCGCGTGCCCTCGCGGAGGTCGGGGAACCCCTCGACCTCGACGAGTGGCTCGCTGAACGAGAGGCCGAACCCGATCCGACCGATCGCCGCACGGTCCGCGCGCTGACCCGGGATATCGCCGCGCGCCTCGCCGCCGTCTCCCCGGACTACGCGGACGAACGGGAACAGGCGGCAGTCGGCCGTGCCGCGGAGGTGGCGCTGCGTCCCGCCGGCGGCGTGCGACCCCGGCGCGTGCCGCTCGCGGAGCGGGAGCACCTGGCGCGCCGCCTCGCTCGGGCACCCGAGGAGGTGAAGGAGCGGGTGCTCGACGCGCTCGGTCGGTACCAGCTCGACCTGGCCCTGCTCGGGATCCGTGACGAGGAGGTCGTCGCGCGCCCCAGGCCGGCGCGGCTCGCGGCCATGCTCGCGGGATCGGCGATCCGCTTGGGGCTCGTCGCCCCGTTCGCCCTGGCGGGCGCCGCCATCAACGTGCTGCCGTACTGGGGCGTGCACTGGGCGGGGAGGCTCATGCGCAACCCGGTGCTCAAGGGCAGCGCACGGCTGCTCGTCGGGATCGCGCTCTTTCCCGCCGCGTGGGCGATCGCCGCGTGGCAGATGCCGGCCATGGAGGGGTGGCTCGCGAACAGCGCGGTCATCGTCGCGGCACCGGTCCTGGGCCTGATCGCGGTCTGGGCCCTCGAGGATGCCGTGCTCGTCCGCCGCGCATGGCGCGCCTGGATCGCGGCGCTCGAACGGGGTGCGGACCTTCCCCAGGTCCGCGCCGATCGCGCCCGCGTCGTGCGGCTCGTCGAGGAGAGCGTCGCCGCGATCGAGTCGGGGGCGCCGCAGCCGGGCATCGACACGATGGCCGACGACCGGCAGGAGTCGGCCTGACCCCGGCGCCGCCCCTCAGCGACGCCGGCGCAGGAACCAGAGGAACGCGGCGATGAGGGACAACGCCCCCAGGACCGGTCCGAGACGCCGGGACACCGAGCCCCCCGCGACGTCGATGAGGTCGATCGCCTCGTCCTCCGACGTGCTCGGGTCCTGATGGACCATCCGCGCCGCGGCGGGTGTCACCTGCGGCTCCTGTCGCAGGTCGGTGCCCCCGCCGGCCGGCGCGGCGGCCGTTCGTTCCTCGTGCACGCCCTCGGCAGCCACGCGCTCCTCCTCGGTCGGTGCGCCGGCGAGGCGCTCGGCGAGGCAGTCGGCGAACTGCGACAGGAGCTTGTCGCCGACCTCGGACATGACCCCCCGCCCGAACTGTGCGGGTCGGCCCGTCACCGACAGGTCGGTGGTCACCTGCACGTCGGTCTGTCCGCCCTGATCGGTGAGCTGAGCGGTGACGGTCGCCGACGCCGTGCCGCTGCCGCGGGTCTCCTGCCCCTTCGCGGTCAGCTGTGCACGGTACGCCTGGGAGTCGGTCTCGGTGAACGAGGCGGTGCCCTTGTAGGTCAACTGCATCGGCCCCACCTTGACCTTGACGCGGCCGCTGAAATCGTCCTCACGCACCTCGGTGAGGGTCGCGCCCGGCATGCACGGGGCCACGCGCTCGACATCGAGCAGGACCTCCCACGCGTCGTCGATCCCCACCGGGACGGTGAACGAGTGCTCTAGCTGCATCGCTGCCTCCTGCTCCCCTCGGCGGACCCCTCGGCACTCGGTCGGTCGGTGGCCGACCGATCCCCGGCCGCGCCGCGGACGGGCCACCGGTGTTGCGCGGCCTCGAGCTCCTCGGGCGTGTCCAGATCGGTCGGGTCGGCCACATCCTCGCACGGAACGAGGCGCACGATATCCGGTCGGGCGTCCAGCAGGTCACGCGCCCCGCGATCGCCGACGGCGTGCGCGGCGGCCGCCGCCCAGAGGGAGCGGTCCAGCACCACCGGGTTGCCCCGCCGTCCCGCGTACCCCGCCACCGCGATCAACGCCCCCGCGCGCCACGCCGCCGTCAAGCGGGTCACCGCGGAGGGGCCCACACCCGGCTGGTCGACGAGCGCGATCGCGACCGCTCCGAGGTGCTCGTACTCGCCGAGTGCGTCGAGCGCGACCCGCAACGACGACCCCATCCCCTCCTCCCACGCGGGATTGTCGAGCACGAGCGCGTCGCCCAGCCGTGCCCGGGCACGAACCCTGGGGCCGCCAGCGCCGAGCACGACGATCACCGGCCGGCAACCGGCCTCGCGCAGCGTGCGGGTCGCCCCTTCGACGAGCAACTCCCCGCCGACCTCCACGAGCGCCTTCGGGCCGCCGAGCCGCCGTCCCTGGCCGGCCGCGAGGAGAACGCCGGCGACGTCGCTCATCGCCGGGCCCCGGTCCCGCGCCGGCCGACCATCACGATCGGGCGCGCGTCGGCGGTGTGTCCGGCTGCGCCGGGGTGCTACCGGGAGGGTGGTGATGGATCGAGCCCTTGAGCTCGGTCAGCGGCCGGCCGCTGCCCTCCCAGCGCTCCGCGATGAGCTCCGCGGCGATCGAGACCGCGGTCTCCTCCGGTGTGCGTCCCCCGAGGTCGAGCCCCATCGGCGACCGCAGCCGCGCAAGCTCGTCGTCGGTCAGACCGCGCTCCCGCAGGCGCTCGAGGCGGTCAGTGTGCGTGCGGCGACTCCCCATCGCGCCGATGTAGGCCGCCGGTGAGCGCAGCGCGACCTCGAGCACGGGCACGTCGAACTTGGGGTCGTGGGTGAGCACACAGATGGCGGTGCGGTGGTCGATCTCGGCGCGCTCCAAATACCGGTGCGGCCAGTCGACGATCACCTCGTCGGCGTCGGGGAACCGCTCCTTCGTCGCGAACAGCGCGCGGGCGTCGCAGACGGTCACGCGGTACCCGAGGAACGACCCGATGCCGGCCATCGCCGCCGCGTAGTCGATCGCGCCGAACACGAGCATGCGGGGCGGTGGCCGGAACGACTCGATGAACACCGTGACGTCGTCGCGGCGGCGCTCGCCCCGCCCCCCGTAGCGGAGCTGGGAGGTCCGACCCTGCGCGAGGAGCCCCCGCGCGTCGTCGGTGACGGCGACGTCCAACCCCTCCGGGCCGAGCGATCCCCGGGTGCTCGCCTCGTCGACCAGCAACTTCGCGCCCGCGGCGACCGACCCGTCCCCGGGGGCGTCGAGCACGGTCGCGAGCGCGACGGGGCGCTCCTCGCGGATCGCGTCGCTCAGCGCGGTGAACAGGCTCACCAGTCGAGCCGTTCGACGAACACCTGGATCCGGCCGCCGCAGGTTAGCCCGACGCTGAACGCGTCCTCGTCGCTGATGCCGTACTCCACGAGCGACGGTCGACCCGTCGCGAGCACTTGCTGCGCCTCCTCGAAGACCGCGCCCTCCACACAGCCCCCGGAGACGCTGCCGGCGACCTCCCCGGAGGTGCTCACCGCCATCGCCGCGCCGGGATCCCGCGGTGCGGACTTGTCGACGCCTACCACCGTCGCCAGCGCGACGTCGTCGCCCGAGCCGCGCCAGACTTCCACCGTGTCCAGGATGTCCTTCACGCCGCGCTCCTCCTGTCGGGTTCCTCACGGATCGGTTCCGACGCGTCGCCGCGCGCCACGCCTGCGACGACGCGCGCGAGGTGCTCCAGCGCGGCGAGGCTGTGCCCGGAGACGAAGTCGTCCACGTTCGGGAGCGCGGCCGCGATGCCGCCGGCGAGCGGAGCGTAGCCGGGGCGAGCCTTCCGCGGATTCGCCCAGACCACTCGGTGCGCGAGCCGCCGAAGGCGCCCGACCTGCTCGCCGAGCATCCGCGGGTCACCGCGCTCCCACCCGTCCGACAATACGACCACGACCGCACCGCGCGCCATCCCCCGCTGCCCCCACCGGTCGAGAAACGCCTTGAGCAGCTCACCGAGCCGCGTGCCCCCGCTCCAGTCGGGCACGGCCTCGGCGACGGCACGCATCGCCGCATCCGCGTCTCGGTGCGACAGCTCCCGCGTCACCCGGGTCAGCCGCGTGCCGAGCGTGAACACCTCCGGGCGGGGATGGTCGGAACGCTGGAAGGCGCGCGAGGCCGCGTGCGCGAACCGCAGCAAAGCGTCCGCGTACGGAGCCATCGACCCCGAGACGTCGATGATCAGGACCACTCTGCGCGGCCGCCGGCGGTGCCTCAGGTGTGCGAGCTCGGCCGGCTCACCCCCGTGCTGCAGCATCCGGCGGATCGTGCGGCGACGGTCGATGCGCCCGCGGGGCGCGTGCTCCCATCGCCGCGTCCGCCGCTGCTCCCCGGGCAGCGAGAGCGCCTCCAGCAATCGGTGCAGCTCCTCCTGCTCGCGCGGTCCCAGGTCGGCGACGTCCTTGTCCCGCAGCACCTCGGCGCGGCTGGCCTGAGCCTCGAACGCGGTGGGATCGTCCTCGTCCCCCTCGTCATCGCCCGCCGTGCCGTCCTCCGTCAGGGCGGTCACGATCGTGATCCGCGGTCGCTGCCGGGCGAGGGAGGCCGGGTCCACCCCGTGGAAGTACGCCGCGAACACACGGTCGTAGCGCGGGAGGTCTTCAGCGCTCGCACAGAGCGTCGTCCGGCCGGCCCAGAACACCTCCTCGCGGGAGGTCGCGTCGACGACGTCGAGCGCGGACACGAACGCGTGCACACGGTCGGGGGTCGCCGCCACGCCGGCCGACCGGAGCGCGTGCGCGAAGCCGACCACGGTGGGGATGGCGCTCGGCGCGCCGCCGTCCGCAGCGACGTCGAGTCCGGCACGCGCTCCGCTCGTCATCCCGCGACCGTCTCCTGGACGATACCGGCGACCTGCTGGCGCGCGCGCTCCTGGTCCTCCCGGTACTTCAAGACGCTGCCGAGCGTCGCGCTGGCGAGTTCGGGTTCGAGTTCGGTGGTGCCCAGGGCCACGAGTGCCTCGGTCCAGTCGAGCGTCTCGGCGACACCGGGCGGCTTCAGGAGGTCGGCCGTGCGGAGGCGCTGCACCGTCGACGTCACCTGCTCAGCGAGTCGCCCGCTGGCCCCTGGTACGCGTCGTTCGACGATCGCGACCTCGCGCGCGAAGTCGGGGTGCTCGACCCAGTGGTAGTAGCAGCGACGCTTCAGCGCGTCGTGCACCTCGCGCGTGCGGTTCGACGTCACCACGACGACCGGCGGCACCTCGGCTCGCACGGTGCCGAGCTCGGGGATCGAGACGGTGAAGTCGCTGAGGACCTCGAGGAGGAACGCCTCGAACTCGTCGTCGGCCCGGTCCACCTCGTCGATCAGCAACACGCTCGGGGTGGTCTCGAGCGCGGCGAGGAGCGGACGCGCGAGCAGGAACCGCCGGTCGAAGAGCTCCGCCTCGAGCCGGTCGGGATCGCGTTCCCCGCCCGCCTCGGCCGCTCGCAGATGCAGCAGCTGGCGGGGGAAGTCCCAGTCGTAGAGCGCCTGGGAGGCGTCGATGCCCTCGTAGCACTGCAGCCGGATCAGGGGCGCGTCGAGGACCCCGGCCAGCACGTGACCGACCGAGGTCTTGCCGACACCGGCGTCGCCCTCGAGGAACAACGGGCGATGCAGCCGCAGCGCGAGGAAGCACGCCGTCGCGAGGCCGGTGTCGGCGAGATAGTCGTGCGCCTCGAGCCGCTCGGCGAGCACGGCGGGCGAGGTGACGCCCTCCGGCAGCAGTCCCTGGGGGTGGTTCTCCGCGTCGATGCCCTCAGGTTACCGTGCGCCGCCGGCCCGCAGCCACGCGGCGTTCCGCGCGGGTCACAGCTGCATCGCCACCGTCTTGGTCCGCTGGTAGCCGAGCAGCGCCTCGAACCCCTTCTCCCGCCCGTAGCCGGAGCCCTTGACCCCACCGAACGGCAGCTCGGCTCCGCCCCCGGCCCCGTACGTGTTCACGAAGACCTGGCCGACGTCGAGGCGCCGGGCGAGGCGGTGGGCGCGCCCCACGTCGCGGGTCCAGAGCGCCGCGATGAGGCCGTAGTCGCTGTCGTTCGCGAGCGCGACCGCCTCGTCGTCGTCCTCGAAGGACGCCACCGCGAGGACCGGGCCGAACACCTCCTCGCGCGCGATGGAGGCGTGGGGCGGCACGTCGTCGAAGAGCGTCGGTTCGACGTAGAAGCCCCCGTTCTCGTCGGGCAGGCCACCCCCGTGCCGCAGGGTCGCCTCGCGACGACCCGCCTCGAGGTACCCCCGCACGCGCTCGCGCTGCCGGGCGGAGATGACCGGCCCGAGGTCGGGGTCCTCGGGGCCCGGGCCGATGCGCACGGCGCGGAAGCGCTCGAGCACCGCCTCGACCACCTCGTCGTGGCGGTCACGGTGCACCAGCAGGCGGGAACCGGCCGAGCAGGTCTGGCCGGCGTTCTGCAGGATCGATCGGACGATCGCCGGCACCGCCGCCTCGAGATCGGCGTCGCCGAACACGAGGTTCGGGGACTTGCCACCGAGCTCGAGCGTGACCGGCACGACGTGGTCGGCGGCGGACTTCGCCACCCGGCGCCCGACCTCCGCGGAACCGGTGAACGACAGGTGGTCGATGCCCGGGTGCGCCGCCAGCGCCGCGCCCCCCTCCTCACCCAGCCCTGGCACGATGTTGAGGGTGCCTGCCGGAAGGCCCGCGTCGAGTGCGAGCTCGCCGATCCGCAGCGCGTTCAGCGGCGCCTCCTCGGCGGGTTTGAGCACGCAGCAGTTCCCGGCGGCGAGCGCGGGCGCCACGGTGCGGCCCGTGACCTGCAGGGGATAGTTCCACGGGGTGATGTGTGCCGTGACCCCGTACGGCTCCCGCAGCGTGTACGCGAGCCGCTCCGGCTCGGTCGGGATGACGTCGCCGTGGCACGCCTGGAGCGTGTCCGCGTAGAACTCGAAGTAGCGGGCGGCGACGGTCGCGTCGGCGCGCGCTTGGGCCAGCGGCTTGCCGGTGTCCCGGCTCTCGAGCTGGGCGAGTTCGTCGTGGTGCGCGGTGATCCGGTCGGCGACCCGCCGCAGCGCGCGGCTGCGCTCCGCGGGCGCGGTGTCGGCCCACGCGGGGACCGCGGCACGGGCTTCCGCGACCGCGCGATCGACCTCCTCGGCACCGCAACGGGCGACGTCCGCGAGCGGCGAGCCCGTCGAGGGATCGAGGACCTCGAACGTGGCGTTCGCGGTCACACGGTCGCCGCCGATGAGCGCACGGCCGGTGAGGACATCCGGGTGGGACACGACAGCCTCCTGGGCGGGATCGGTTCGCGGGGATCGGACGACCCCGCCCGCAGGATGCCGCACGCGCACCCGGTCCGTCGTTCCTAGGACCCCGCCGCGGCCAACACCGCCCGCCGTGTGAGGACGTGCGCGAGGTGCCGTCGGTAGTCGGGGGCGGCGTTGACGTCGGACGGCGGGTCGGCCCCGTCGTCCGCCCGCGCCGCCGCGGCGGCCACCGCGTCCTCCTCGGCGGGCACACCCGCGAGCGCCTGCTCGGCGGCCTCCGCGCGCAGCGGGACCGAGGCCATGTGCGTCAGCCCGACCCGGGCCTCGGCGATGGCGCCGTTCTCCCGACGCACCATCGCGGCCGCGCCCACGATCGCCCACGCCTGGGCGACGCGGTTGAACTTCTCGTAGCGGTGGCCCCAGCCGTCGTACTTGGGCACGCGGACCTCGACCAGCACCTCGTCATCGGAGAGCGCGGTCTGCAGGTAGTCGACGAAGAAATCGCGAGCGGGGATCGTGCGACGCCCGGTGGGTCCCTCGGCGACGAGCTCGAACCCCATCGCGACCGCGACGGCCGGCAGGTCGCCGGCAGCGTCGCCGTGGGCGAGTGCCCCGCCGATCGTGCCTCGATGCCGGACCTGCGGGTCGCCGACCTGGGCGGTCGCCTCGGCCAGCAGCCCGCAGTGCTCCCGCACCCCGGGGTGCTGCACGATCGTCTCGTGGCGGGTCATCGCCCCGATCGCGACGTGGTCACCGCCATCGCTGATCCCGCTGAGATCGTCGACGCGTTCGAGGTCGACGACCACCTCGGGGATCGCGAGCCGCAGCTTCATGATCGGCAGGAGGCTGTGGCCGCCCGCGAGCAGCTTCGCCTCGTCACCGTGCTGCGCCAGCGCATCCACCACGTCGCGGACGGACTGTGCGCGGACGTACTCGAAGTCGGCGGGGATCACTGTGCACCTCGGGCTTCCTGGATGGCACGCCACACGTTCTGCGGCGAGGCGGGCAGTGGCACGTCGTCAACACCGAGATGGCGCAGGGTATCGACGACCCCGTTGATGATCGCCGGGGTCGACGCGATGGTCCCGGCCTCCCCCACGCCCTTCGACCCCAGCGGGTTCGTGGTCGCCGGCGTCTCGGTTCGATCGGTCTCGAACGTCGGCAGGTCCGGTGCGCCGGGGACGTAGTAGTCCATCATCGAACCGGTCGTGAGGTTGCCGTCCTCGTCGTGCACCGCCTCCTCGAAGAGCGCCTGGGCGATCCCCTGGGCGAGGCCGCCGTGGACCTGCCCCTCGACGATCTGCGGGTTCACCACCGTGCCGACGTCGTCCACCGCGACGTAGCGCCGGATGTCGACCGCGCCGGTCTCGGTGTCCACCTCGATCGCGGCGAGGTGCGTGCCGTGCGGGAAGGAGAGGTTCGAAGGGTCGAACGTCGTCTCCGCCGAGAGGTTCGGCTCGACCCCGTCGGGGAGATCGTGCGCGGCGAACGCCGCGAAGGCGACGTCCTGGATCGTCGTGGTCGCCTCGGGCGAGCCCCGAACGGTGAAGGTGCCGCGATCGAACTCGAGGTCGTCGGGGTTCGCCTCGAGCATGTGCGCCGCGATCGACCGTGCCTTGTCGATGATCTTGTCGGCGCAGTTGTGGACGGCGACGCCGCCGACGACGAGGGAGCGCGAGCCGTAGGTGTCCATGCCGTTCGGGACGAGCTTGGTGTCCCCCGCGATGACGTCGACGTCGTCGTAGTCGACGCCCAGCGCGTCGGCGGCGATCTGGCTCCAGGCGGTCGCGTGCCCCTGGCCGTGGGCGGTCGAGCCCGTCAGGACCTCCACCTTCCCGGTGGGCAGAATCCGGATCGACGCCCACTCCCAGCCGCCGGCAGCGTAGCGCAACTCCCCCAGGACGCGGCTGGGCGCGAGGCCACAGGCCTCGGTGAACGTCGACACCCCGATGCCGAGCTGCACCCGGTCGCCGCGCGACCGGCGCTCGGCCTGCTCGCGGCGCAGGTCGTCGTAGCCGAACCGCTCGAGCGCCCGCTCGGTGGCGGCCTCGTAGTTGCCCGAGTCGTACTGGAGCCCCGAGATCGTGTCGTACGGGAACTCGTCGTGGGTGATCCAGTTCTTGCGCCGCAGCTCGACCGGGTCCATGTCGAGCTCGGCGGCGAGCTCGCTCATGATCCGCTCGATCGCGTACGTCGCCTCCGGCCTGCCGGCACCCCGGTAGGCGTCGGTCGGTGTCTTCGTCGTGAACACGCCCGTGCAGCCGAAGTGGTAACTCGAGAACTTGTAGATCGCGTTGAACATTTGGGCGCCGAGCAACGGGATGCCCGGGGTCACTAGCTGCAGGTACGCGCCCATGTCGGCGAGCAGATCGACCTTGAGGCCCTTGACCCGTCCGTCCCGGGTCGCGGAGATCTGCAGGTCCTGGATCTGGTCACGACCGTGGATCGTTGTCTGGTAGCCCTCGCTGCGCGAGGCGGTCCATTTGATCGGGCGCCCGAGCCGCTGGGCGACGGCCAGCGCGAGCGGCTCCTCGGGATAGACGTTCAGCTTCGAGCCGAAGCCGCCGCCCACGTCCGGTGCGACCACGCGGAGCTTGTGCTCGGGAACCCCGGTGACCACCGCCATCATGACCCGCAGGATGTGCGGGATCTGGGTCGCGGAGTAGAGGGTGTACTCACCGGCCGCGCTGATCGGCGCGCAGACCACGGCGCGCGGTTCGATCGCGTTCGGGATGAGCCGCTGCTGGCGGAACCGTCGGGACACGACCACCGTGTCCTCGCCGGAGAAGTCGCCGTCCAGATCTCCGTTCTCCAGTTCCCAGTAGTAGGCGCGGTTCGTGCCCGCGTCGGCGTGCACCAGCGGCGCCCCGTCGGCGAGGGCGGCCTCCATGTCGACGACCGCATCGAGCGGCTCGTAGTCGACCTCGATGAACTCCAGCGCGTCCGCGGCGCTGTAGCGGTCGCGCGCCACGACGACCGCGACCGGGTCGCCGGTGTGCTTGACCTCGTCGACCGCGAGGGGCCAGTGATCGGGCATGACGATGTCCTCGGTGACCGGCCACGCGCACGGGAGCCCCGCCGCCCACTGCTCGGCGAGGTCCGCGCCGCTGAAGGCGGCCATCACGTTCGGCTGAGCCAGTGCCTCGCTCACGTCGACCCGTTCGATCCGCGCATGGGCCATCGGGCTGCGGAGGACGGCCATGTGCAGCATGCCCGGGAACTGGAGGTTGTCGGTCCACTGGGTCTGCCCACTGATGAGCCGCGCATCCTCCTTGCGCAGCACTGGTTGCCCGACGGTCATCCCGGTGCGCTCGCTGGTATCGGTCATCGCTCGCCCCCCTAGCCGCGCATGTTGGTGGCGGCGGTCCGCACCGCCTTGACGATGTTCTGGTAACCGGTGCACCGGCAGAGGTTGCCCTCGATCCCCTCGCGGATCTCGTCGTCGGTGGGGTCGGGGTTCTGCTCGAGGAGGTCGATGGAGGACATGATCATGCCGGGCGTGCAGTACCCGCACTGCAGGCCGTGCTCGGTGTGGAAGGCGGCCTGGATGGGGTGCCACTCGCCGTTGGCGACGCCCTGGATGGTACGGATCTCACGACCGTCGGCCTGGACGGCGAGCATGGTGCAGGACTTCGCGCTGCGCCCGTCGACGAGCACCGTGCAGGCCCCGCAGTTCGACGTGTCGCAGCCGATGTTGGTGCCCGTGAGCCCGAGCGTGTCGCGGAGGTAGTGCACCAGCAGTGTGCGGGGCTCGACATCGTCGGCGTAGGTGGTGTCGTCGACGGTCACTTCGATCCGTGGCATTCGGACCTCCTGTCGTGGGCCGGGGAGCCTCGGGGGGCGGGAGATGACCATAGGACCCGTGCCCGGGTTTGTGAAGGGTTCATGGCGGGCAGCGACACCTGGACATCAGCGGCCGACGCCCAGTGGCAATCCCGACCGTGCCGGACCTGCGGCTCGGAGTTCTCGGCACCTCGTCGATCGAGATCCCGATCCATCCTCGAGTGATGGTCGAAGGAGGCGAACGGCGTCCGGTTTACGCCGGTCGCGGGGTAGGCGTGGCTAGACGGCGAGCCTACGAGCCATCCAAGTCCTCCTCGAGGTCCTGCATCTCCTCGTCGAACTCCTGGAAGGCGTCGTCGATGTCCTCGACCGCACCGAACACGATGGTCATTCCCCAGATGCCCAGCACCACGGCGATCGCGCTCAGGATTGCGCCGATTAGTCCCATGGTCTTGCCGGAGCGGGCCGGGTTCTTTCGGGCCTTGTTGAAGCCGATCAGTCCGAATATCAGCCCGAGGGCGCCGCAGATCAACGCGATGAAACCCGTGAGCGGCACGAACCCGAACACGACCCCGACGATGCCGAGCACCAACGCCGTAACGGCCATCCCGTTGCCGAGCTTCTCGCCCGTCTGAGCCTGCGATGCGTCAGCCATGACGTTCCCCCTTACGTCGAGGTGTCAGCGTTGCAGTTCCGCTGTGATCCCGACAAGGGGTGTCCATCCTCGTTTCGGCACATCTGAGCATCTTGAGGCGTGCGCCGGCGGTAGGTGATCGACGTCCGGGCGTTAAGCTGTCACTCGACGATGCTCCATTCGCTGCAGCTCGCTGATTCGAAGCCCGCGTCGCTTCCGGAGATCTCAACCGTCGTGGGCCCTGAGACGAGCCCGTTGGTGATCCTGTCCGACGCGTCTCCGCCGAGCCCGCTCATCCGCTCCCAGTAGCAGCCGGCTGGGTTGCTACCGTCGGGCCCGTCGGTGCGGTAGGTGCCGGGCTCGATCTCCTCACCCACGACATGTACGCCGTTGCCGAATGTGGTCATGGTCTCGCGTTCCTCGGCCTGCGCGAGCTCGGACTCGCGGTCGTCGAGCTCGGACTCGCGGTCGTCGAGCTCGGCGACGCGGTCCTCAGCCTCGCCGACGATCTCGTCCGCCTCCGATTCGGCGTCGGCGAGCATCTCGTCGCGTTCGTTCTCGAGTTCGTCGCGAGCGGCGTCCAGCGCGTCGTCGGCGTCGCGTTCGGCGGCTTCAGCGCGATCCGCAGCGTCGGCGAGGTCTCCTTCAAGTTCGGAGACCCGGTCCTCGGCCTCGGCGATGCGGTCCTCGGCCTCGGCCAGGTCTTGCTCGGCTTCGTCGGCGCGTTCGGTTTCGGCTTCGGCGCGTTCCTCCAAGGAGACCGCGGCGGCGCGAGCTTCCTGGAGATCGGCCTCAAGCACCTCCTCGTCACCACCCAACGACGCGCCCACGATCAGCGCGACGAGTGCCGTGACCGGTAGGAGGACGGGGCGGCGTTTCCACCACGCCGGTCGGGGCGCCTCTTCGCCCTGCGGCCCCTGAGATGGCATCGGCTCGGTGGCGTCCTGCCACCCGTGCGATTCGTCAGACATAGATTCCCCGCCCACGAGTCCTACCCCCGCAACGTCGGTAGCGTGCCACGGGTGTGTGACCTGCTGCAGGGGCGGACCGGGGTGGGTCGCGAACAGTGAACGTCCAGGTCCACGGGGTGGGATGCTCCCTACCCGCCGATGTAGCTCATCTCGACCTTCTGCTGCTGCGCCGTCTCCTCGGTGCGCAGCTCCGAGTAGCGGTCGGTGCGCACGCGCCAGAGCCCCGCGAGCGCGTCGGCGAGTTCCTCGTCGCTCGCACCACCGCGCAGCAACGACCGCAGGTCGTACCCCTGCGCACCGAACAGGCAGGTGTACACCTCGCCGACGGCCGACAGCCGGGCGCGGGTGCACGTCGCGCAGAACGGCTCGGTGACCGACGAGATGACCCCGACCTCACCCCCGCCGTCGAGGTAGCGCCACCGGTCGGCGACCTCGCCGGTGTACGCCGGGTCGACCGGCTCGATCGGGAAGGCCTCGTGGATCAGCTCGACGACCTGGCGGCTGGGCACGACCTCGTCGAGGCGCCAGCCGTTCGTCGTACCCACGTCCATGTACTCGATGAAGCGCACGATCACGCCGTGCTCGCGGCCGAACCGGGCGAGGTCGACGATGCCGTCGTCGTTGACGCCCCGCTTGACCACCGCGTTGACCTTGATGGGGTCGAAGCCCGCCTCCGCGGCCGCGGCGATCCCGTCGAGCACCTGGCGCAGCGGGATCGGCGTGTCGGCCATCGCGGTGAAGACGTTCTCGTCGATCGAGTCGAGGCTGATGGTCAGCCGGCGCAGCCCCGCCTCGTAGAGCGCCGGTGCCTGCGCCCGCAGCAACGACCCGTTGGTGGTGAGCCCGATGTCCTCGATGCCGTCGACCTCGGTGAGCATCGCGACCAGCGTGGGGAGGTCACGGCGGACCAGTGGCTCACCGCCGGTCAGGCGAATCTTTCGCGCGCCGAGCCCGGCGGCGATCCGGACGACCCGCGTGATCTCCTCGAAGGTGAGGAGCTCCTCGCGGTCGAGGAACGCATGATCGGGGCCGAACAGCTCGCGCGGCATGCAGTAGCGGCAGCGGAAGTTGCAGCGGTCGGTGACCGACACCCGCAGATCCCGTAGTGGCCGCTGGTACTGGTCGACGACCGGCAAGTCACCCATGCCGCGACTGTAGAGGCCGCGCCCGCCCGGCGCCAGGCACGTACCTGCCCGGGGGGTTCTCAGGCCACATCCGACGCCGCCAGCGCGTCGGCGATGCGGTCGAGGCTGGCGCGGTCGGCGATGTCACGGGGCAGCTCGGGCAGGTGCACGCACGGGAGATCCCCGAAGCGTCGCGTGATCTCGGCGAGGTAGTCGGCTTGCTGCTCCCGTCGCTCGGCGAGGAACCGGCCGTCGGCATCGCGTCCGAGGACCCGGTTCACGACCACGCCGGCGACCGCGAGGCCGTGGTCGGCCAGCTGGCTGCGGGCGCGTACGGTCTCCTCGATCGGCAACCGCTCGGGCACGACGACGAGCCACACCGCCGTGTCCTCCCGCAGACGCTCGGCCGCTCGACCCAGACGATCGCGGCGCTCCCGCAGGCGCACCAGCACGGTGTCCTGCTCGGGCTCCTCCCGGCCGGCGAGATTGCGCAGCATGCGCTCGGTCCCGGTGACCCGCTCGCGCTGCCGGACCAGTCCCTCGACCCACGCGCCCAACAGGGCCGGCAGGGTGAGCAGCCGGAGCGTGTGCCCGGTGGGCGCGGTGTCGACGACCAGGCGGTCGTACTCCCCCGGACAGCGCTCGAGCAGCGCGGCGACCCGCTCGAACGTCGCCGTCTCGGCCGTCCCCGGGCTGTCCCGGGCGAGCCGGAGGTGGCGGCGGACCTGCGGCCAGAGCTCGGGATCGACCCGATCGGCGACCGCGTCCTCGACGGCGTCGAGATGCTCGGCGGCGACGCGCTCGGGATCGAGCTCGAGCGCGTCCAAGCGCTCCTCCACCGCCGTCGGCTCGGCGGTCAACCGTGAGCCGAGCGCGTCCCCGATGGAGTGCGCCGGATCGGTCGAGACCAGCAGCGTGCGGGCACCGTTCGCCGCGAGCGTTCGGGCTGTCGCGGCGGCCACCGTCGTCTTGCCCACCCCGCCCTTGCCGGAGAGCAGCACGATGGGGCGGTCAGAGGGTGCACTGGTAGGCGTGGTCAACAGCAGACCCCAGGATCCGGTGCGCGCTCCCACCCCTCGCGGCGGTGCCAGTCGTGGTAGGCGGCGATCATCTCGGGCAACAGTTCGGCAGTGACGGGGCTGGCGGGATTCTCGACCCCGAGCGCCTCCAGGAACAGCAACGTGACCAACAGGTCCTCCTGTCGGCGGGCCTCCCGTTCGAGCGCGGAGCGGTAGCGGACGGTGTAGACCTGCTCGTAGTGTCCCGCTGCCCGGCGCAGCGCGCTGATCACCCGACTGAACGCAGGGCGACCCCTCACGGGCTGGCGGCGAGCTCGTCGAGCACGGCTGCCACCACCGAATCGGGGTCCTCGGCGATCGTCCCCCAGTGCAGGACCTTGCCGTCCACGACGACGGCTCCCGTGCCCACGCCACGGCGTACCTGTCGCAGGGCGTCCCGCCGTCCCATGCCCCGCCGACGCCGGGCATCGCGATAGATCATCGGCGGCAGCGCGACCGTGTTGCGGGGATCCACCACGGTCAGCTCGATCCGTTCGTCGCCCAGGGCCTCGTGCAGGGCCCGGTAGACGACCCCCATCCGCTCCATGCCCGCACGAGCCCGTGGAAAGGGGTCGACCTCGCACAGCCCGCTGTCGAGGCCGCCGAGGCGACCACAGCAACCGGAACCTCCCATCTGGGTGTCCCACTCGCGGACCAGCAGCACCCGCGGCCGCACGGTCGCTCCTTCGGTTCGGCGGGTGTCCCGGCTCCCTGGCGGGAATGTTCCCGCGGCCGCGCGGGCGCACGCGGCCGCGGGGTCGCCGTCGTCACTGGTGGCTGGGTGCGTCCGGTGCGTCGACCGGCTCCTCCCGGCGCGCGCCGCGCATCCGTATCAGCGACAGGACCGCCTCGACGACCAGCCAGATCGCCAGCACGAGGATGGCGACGTTCATGGGCCCCAGCAGCCACTGCGTGAGTCCTTCGCCCTCGACGACGAAGCTCCACGTGTTGATGACGAGCACCGACACGGTCATCACCAGCAGGAACACGAGCGGCACGATCTGAGCGATCGGGTTCCGACGGCGCTTGAACACCCACACCGCGATCACCGACAGCGCGAGACCCGCAGTGAGCTGGTTCGTCGTCCCGAACAACTGCCACAGCTGTTCGAATGCGAGATCCCGGAACCAGGCCAGGGCGAGCGGGATGAGCGTGGCGATGACGGTCACCAGGGCGAGGTTGCGGCGCAGCACGGTGATGCCCGCGAGCCCGCCGATCTCCTGGATCACGTAGCGCTGCAGGCGCAGACCCGTATCCAGGGTGGTCGCCGCGAACGAGACCACCACGAGCGCGGCGAACGTCGAGGCGAACGCCGCGGTCATCCCGAGGTTCTGACCGAAGCCGCCAACCCCTTCGACGAAGTTGCCGACCGCGCCGGCATCCGCTGATTCAAAGGACGCATAGGCCTCGCTCCAGTCCATGCCGACGATCGCGAGCCCGGCTCCGGTGGCGAGGATCGCGCCGAGGGCCAGCGAACCCTCTCCGAGGGAGCCCATGTAGCCGACGTAGCGGGCGTCGGTCTCCTTGTCGAGTTGCTTGGCGGTCGTGCCGCTCGCCACGAGGGAGTGGAAGCCGCTGATGGCTCCGCAGGCGATGATCACGAACAGGAACGGGATCATCGGTGGTGCATCGTCCGGCACGTCCGGGTTGATCGCCGGTGCGGTCATCTCGGGCAGGACGACCTGGGTGAAGCCGATCACGCCCAAGAAGATGACTGCGAGCGCGATGAACAGCTGGTGGCTGTTGATGTAGTCGCGCGGTTGCAGGAGGATCCACACCGGGATCCTCGAGGCGATCCCCGCGTAGAGGAAGAGGATCAGCACCCAGACCTGCACGTCCTGCAACTCCAACCCGGCGATCGTCATCGTCTCGGGCAGCGCGATCGGGACGGCGTTGCCGAGCGGGATCGTCGCGTAGAGGATCGCCACGCCGATGAGTGAGGGAACGAGCGCCGGGGTCTGCTTCCGGTAGACGTACTGCCCGACGGCGATCGCCAGGGGGATCTCCACGAAGATCGGAATGATGACCTCGGGGAAGCCCACGAACAGGTTGCTGATCACGATCGCGAACACGGCGTTCACGAGTGTGAGCAGGAAGAAGATGATGAGCAGGAACAGCGTCCGCGATCGGTTGCTGATCACGTCCTGGGCGAGCGTGCCGATGTTGCGTGCACGGTGGCGCACGCTCACCGCGATCGACCCGAAGTCGTGGGCGCCGGAGGCGAAGATCGTGCCGAGCACGACCCAGATGAGGGCGGGCAGCCACCCCCAGACCACCGCGATCGCCGGCCCGACGATGGGGGCGGCCCCGGCGACCGACGTGAAGTGGTGGCCGAAGAGGACGTGCTTGTTGGTCGGCAGGAAGTCCACCCCGTCACGGAACTCGTGTGATGGGGTCAGGTACTGCTCCTCCAGCCCGTACACCTTCTCGGCGAGATACTTCGAGTAGTAGCGGTAGCCGAGGCCGTAGAGGAGGAAGACGACGATCGCGATGGCCAGAGCTGGCATCCTCCGCTCCTTCACACCTCGGGGGGACTCACGTCCACCCCCGTGTCGGCGACGTCGAAGCGCATCGCACCTAACCGCAGCATCTTCGCCTCGTCAACCACCGGACGACATGGAATGCATCCGATGTCTGACAGTGATATGACAGCACCCGCCGTCCGGGGTGCTGTCGTCGCCGAGATCGGCTGGCAGCGGGTGGACGGATCGGTGCGGGGTTCGGTCCACACCCCGCTGATCATCGACGGCATCCCGGGGTTGGCGCTCACCTACGCCGATCTGCCCGTCGCCGAGGAGTTGGCGAACGCTCGGCGGGTTGCGGTCGTGCTCACCGATGCCAGGAAGACGCTGCGGGGGTGGCAACCGATGGTGGCCACTGGTCCCCCGCCCGAACTCGAGCACGATCCTGAGGGCGAGCGCTTCCTCGCACAGGACGACCTGGTCGGGCAGGAACTGGCGAAGTACCCGCCCTCGCGCCTGCGCAGCGATTCCCTGCTCCAGCGTGGGGAGAATTGGTGGTACCAGTCGCGCGTGCTCGCGCGGTTCGTCGGCCTCTCACCGAGCCTTTGTCCCGAGGCGCGTACCAACCCGGACGATGGGGTCCTGCTCTACGCGGTTGACCACCGCCTGACGGCGGAGACCGTGCGCGTCGACGACTGGCACGCCGATCGGCTGCGGATCGAGCCTCTGGCGGGCACTGCGCCCGCGCCGCGTCAGCCGTCACCCGCCTGTCTGCTCCGACACGACCACTCCGACGATCTCGAGCGGCGAGCGACCTTCACGCTCACGGGCCGGTGGGACGGTGACCGGTTCACGGTGGCCACGCGCGAGGGGCAGGCCCACCTTCCCCCGGTACCCGGAGTATGGGCACGCATCAAGCAGGCGAAGGCGCTGGAGCGGGCCTGTCGCCGCGGGCTCCGCGCGGCGGGTCACTAGATCCTCGCGACATGAGGCCGGCGACCGTGATCGTGTCGGGCTGCTACTCGTCGGGGATGTCCCCGGCACGTGCCGCCTTCTCCGCCGCGCCGGCCTTCAGCTGCTCCGCGACCTCGTCGGTGCGTTCACGCAGCGCCTCCAACGAGCCCTCGTTCCAGATCACGTGGGTCGCGGCCTCCAGCTTCTCCTCGAGGGGCGCCTGGGACGCGATCCGGTCATGCGCGTCATCGGGCTCCAGGCCGCGGTGCGTGACGAGGCGGTCCTGCTGTGTCCCCTCCCGGGCGGCGACCACGACGACCGCGTCGAACGGCAGCGGCGTGTTCATCTCGACGAGCAGGGCGATGTCCACGACGACCAAGCCGCCGTAGTGCGCGAGGATCTCGAGCCGGTCAGCGATCGTCCTCAGGATCGGGGGGTGCGTGAGCTCGTTCAGGGCCGCGCGCTGCCCCGGTGAGCCGAACACGATCGCACCCAGCCGTTCCCGGTCGATGAAGCCCGCGTCGTCCAGGATCTCCTCGCCGAAGTGCTCGACGACGCGCTGATAGGCCGGCTCGCCGGGGAGGACGACCTCCCGGGCGATCTGGTCCGCGTCGATGAGCTCGGCCCCGTGCTCACACAGTCGTTCCGCGACCGTCGACTTGCCGGCCGCGATTCCGCCCGTCAAGCCCACGAGGTACATCGAGCATCCTCCGGTCCACGACGGCCCGACATGCGACGACCCGCCCGAAAGGGGCGGGCCGCAGCATATCTTGACCGATCCTCAGCGTTCGGTGCCCTCGCCGGCGTCGTCGTCGTCGCCGGCGTCGTCGTCGCCGGCGTCGTCGTCGTCCTCGGCTCCGGAGGTCTCGGCCTCACCGGACGAGGCGGCGCCGGGCGCCTCCAGCGATGCGGACTCGTCGGCCTCCTCGGTCGGCTCCTCCGCGGGCTCGGCCACCGACTCCTCGGCCATCGACTCAACCTCCGCCGGCTCCTCGGCCACCGACTCCTCGGCCGCCGACTCGACGTTCGCCGACTCGACGGTCGCCGACTCCTCGGCCGCCGACTCAACCTCCGCCGGCTCAACCTCCGCCGGCTCAACCTCCGCCGGCTCAACCTCCGCCGGCTCGGGCTGCTGCTCGACCTCCTCCTCGGCGGTTGACTCGCCGGCCTGTCCCCGCAGGTCGGCGAGCACGTCGCCCAGGCTCACCTCGCCACTGGCCTCGCCGCGCTGCTGCAGCGCGGCCTCGAGCGCGGCGCCGACGCTCGACGCGGGAGCCGCCGGCTCCTCGCCGGGCTCGGCCTCGGGCTCCGCGGCCTCCGCCTCGGGCTCCTCGGCGACGGCGATCGCCGGTTCCTCGCCGTAGCCGGCCTTCACGGCCTGCTTGAGCGAGAGCGAGATCCGACGGCGGACGTCGTCGATGTCGATGATCTTGACCGTGATCGGGTCACCGACCTTCACGACCTGCTCGGGGACCTCGACGTGCGCCTCGGCGAGCTCCGAGATGTGGACGAGGCCCTCGATGCCGTCCTCCACCTTCACGAACGCGCCGAACGGCACGATCTTGGTGACGTTGCCCTCGATGAACTCGCCCACGTAGTGCTGGCGGGCGAACTGGCGCCACGGGTCCTCCTGCGTGGCCTTCAGCGACAGCGAGACGCGTTCGCGGTCGAGGTCCACGTCGAGGACCTCGACCTCGACCTCCTGGCCCACCTCCACGACTTCGCCGGGGTGGTCGATGTGCTTCCAGCTGAGCTCCGAGACGTGGACCAGTCCGTCGACGCCGCCGAGGTCCACGAACGAGCCGAAGTTCACGATGCTCGACACGGTGCCCTTGCGGATCTCGCCCTTCTCGAGCGTCTCGAGGAACTCGCGGCGGAACTCGCTCTGGGTCTCCTCCAGGAACTTGCGGCGGCTGAGCACCACGTTGTTGCGGTTCTTGTCGAGCTCTATCACCTTGCACTCGAGCTCGCGCCCGACGTAGGGGTGCAGGTCGCGTACCCGCCGCATCTCGACGAGGCTCGCCGGCAGGAAGCCCCGGAGTCCGATGTCGAGGATGAGGCCGCCCTTGACGACCTCGATGACCGTGCCGGTGACCGTCGAGTCCGCGTGGTAGATCTCCTCGATCTTGCCCCAGGCACGCTCGTACTGAGCCCGCTTCTTGGAGAGGATGAGGCGGCCGTCCTGGTCCTCCTTCTGCAGGACCAGCGCCTCGATCACGTCGCCGAGTTGCACGACCTCGTTCGGGTCGACGTCGTGCTTGATCGAGAGCTCGCGCGAGGGGATGACACCCTCGGACTTGTACCCGATGTCGAGGAGGACCTCCTCGGGGTCGACCTTGACGACCACGCCCTCGACGATGTCGCCGTCGTCGAACTCCTTGATCGTCTCCTCGAGGGCCCGCTCGAACGCCTCGGCGGAGCCGAACTCCTCGAGGGCGATCTGGGCGCCTCGATCCCGCTCCTCGCGAGGCGCGGTCTCGAGCGTGGCGGTCGCCGTGCGCTGCGCGTCCTCGGCAGCGTCACGGGTCGTGTCGTCGGCGGTCTGGTCCATCGGGGCTCTCGGTCTCCTCGGTGCTTCTATCGGTGTCGTTTGGGTGTGTCAGGGCCGCCCGACCGCACGCACTCGTGCTGCGTCCGTCAGCAGGATTCCACGCTCCACGGGCCGCGGGTTGCATCGACGCACGCGAACGATGCCGCAGGGGCGGCCACCTAGTGTCCGTCACGGCGGCACAGGTGTCAACGCGCTGCGTGGCGCGCGCCTCCAGCCTGCCACGTGGGCGGCTGCGCGCCACCGGTGCGCGGCGGAGACGTCGCGCTCAGTGCTTCTCGGCGTCGTACCAGCTGCGGCCGGACGCGGTATCGACTTCGAGGGGGACCGCGAGCTGTGCGACGCCGCTCATCGCCTCGACGAGCAGGTCGGTCAGCTGGCCGACCTCGCCGGGAGCGGCTTCGCAGAGCAGCTCGTCGTGCACCTGAACGAGGAGGCGGCTCGCGAGCTGCCGGCGCTGCATCTCACCGTGGACGGCGATCATCGCCATCTTGATGATGTCCGCGGCCGTCCCCTGGATCGGTGCGTTGAGCGCCATGCGCTCCGCCATCTCGCGGCGCTGGCGGTTGTCGCTGCGCAGGTCGGGGAGGTAGCGCCGCCGCCCGAACAAGGTGGCGGTGTAGCCGTCGCGGCGGGCCTGGTCGACGACCCCGTCCAGGTAACCCTTCACCTTCGGGAACCGGGCGAAGTACGCGCCCATGAGCTCCCGCGCCTCGTCGGGTGGGATCCCGAGCTGCTGGGAGAGGCCGTACGCGCTGAGCCCGTACGCGAGCCCGTAGGTCATCCCTTTGATCCGGCTGCGGAGCATGTTGTCGACCGCGTCCAGTGGCAGCTCCCAGACCATGGCGGCCGTCTGGGCGTGGATGTCCTCCGCGGAGTTGAACGCGGCGAGCAGACCCTCGTCACCGGAGAGGTGGGCCATGACACGCAGCTCGATCTGCGAGTAGTCGGCGACGACGATCGCCTCGTTGCCCTCCCCGGCGACGAACGCCTGGCGGATCTCCCGGCCGGTCTCGGTACGGATCGGGATGTTCTGGATGTTCGGGTGCTGGCTGGACAGCCGCCCGGTCACCGCGACCGCCTGCATGTACTCCGGGTGGATGCGGCCGGTCCGGTCGTCGACGAGCGGTGGCAGGGCGTCCACGTAGGTGGACTTGAGCTTGGACACCTCCCGGTACTCGAGCAGTGCGTCCACGATCGGGTGCTCCTCCGCGATCGTGCGCAGCGCCTGCGCGTCGGTCGAGTAGCCCGTCTTGATGCGCTTCGTCTTGGGCAACCCGAGCTCGTCGAAGAGGACGACCTGGAGCTGCTTCGGGCTGTCGAGGTTGAACTCCCGACCGGCCTGCCCGAACACCTCCTCCCGCAGCCCCGCGATGCGGTCCGCGAGCTGCTCGCCGATGCCCGCCAGGACGTCGAGATCGATGGCGATCCCGTTGTGCTCCATCTCGCCGAGCACGGCCACGAGCGGGAGTTCCACCTCGTCGAGCAGATCGTGCTGGTCCCGCTCGGCCAACACGCCGTCGAGCACCTCCGCGAGCGCCACCACGGCATGGGCGGCACGGCCGAGATCCTCCGCGGCGCGCTTCCCGTCGCCGTCCTCGACCGCCATCGCCAACTGCCCGTCGTCCGCCGGCCCGTCCTCGCGTCGCAGGGTCGCGTTCAGGTACTGACCAGCCAGTGCCTCCAGGTCGTACGAGCGGCTGCCGGGTTGCGCGACGTAGGCGGCGAGCTCGGTGTCCATGCGCAGCGCGACGAGATCCCATCCTTGCGCGCGTGCGGCGTGCGTGAGCTCCTTCGCGCTGTGGGTGAGCAGCGGTCGGTCCGGGTCGGCGAGGGACGCGGCGAGAGCCTGCTGATCGGCCGCGGCCAGATCGTCGACCGAGGCGACGACGGGCTCGCGCTCCGCGGCAGCCAGCGCGACGCGGCGCAGGCGGACCCGTGGGGGGCGCCCATCGCTCTCGGGCAGGACGGCGATTCCGGCGCCGGGCGCGAGGGCCCCGAGCCACGCGGCGACGTCGCCCGCGCCGGCGTGGTGCGGAGCCACGTCGAGGACCGAGGCGCCGGCCTCCCCCTCGACACCCAGGGCCTCGGTCAGCCGCTCCCACAGGGCGGTGAACTCCAGCGTCTGGAAGACCTCCCGAACCGCGTCCCAGTCGACCTCGCCCATGCGCAGGTCGTCGAGTGGCAGCGGTACGTCGATGTCACGATCCAACAGCGCGACCCGGTGGCCCTTGCGCACCTCCTCCTCGTGCGCGGCGAGCGCCTCCCGCAGCTTCGGTCCCCCGATCTGGTCCAGGCTCGAGAAGATGCCGTCCAGGTCGCCGTGGGCGCCGAGCAGCTTCGCTGCCGTCTTGTCCCCCACCCCGGGCACGCCCGCGATGTTGTCGCTCGGGTCGCCCCGCAACGCCGCCAGCATGGGATAGCGGGCCGGTTCGACCCCGTAGCGCTCGGCGATGGCCTCCTCGTCCATGAGGCGCGTCTCGGTGATGCCCCGGGTCGTGTAGAGGACCCGCACGTGCTCGTCGACGATCTGGAAGACGTCCCGGTCGCCGGTCACCACCAGGACCTCCAGCCCCGCCATCGTGGCCATCCGCGCGTACGTGGCGATCACGTCGTCGGCTTCGACCCCGTCGATCACCACCTGCGGGATGGCGAGCGCCTCGAGCACCTCACCGATGAGCGGGACCTGGCTCCGGAAGGCATCCGGACTGGCCTCCCGCTGGCCCTTGTAGTCGGGCAGGATCTCGAGTCGCTGGGCGGGCCGCCCCCGGTCGAAGGCGACCGCGATGCGGTCGGGCCGGTGCTCGGCGAGGAGCTTGACCAGCATGCTGGTGAAGCCGTAGACGGCATTGGTGACCTGCCCGGTCGTCGTGGCGAGGTCCTCCGGGAGCGCGTAGAAGGCCCTGTAGGCCAGGCTGTGGCCATCGAGGAGCGCGAGGACCGGGCGTTCGTCGCTCTCCCCGGCCTCTCCGCCCCGGTCGGGCTCGTCGGGGACGGCGTGTTGCTGCTCGACCACCGCTCGCCTTTCGTGCAATTCGTCAGAGTCGTCCGGGATCGTGCCGGAACGTGCGGGACGCGGACGCCGCTGTGGCTCGCCGCAGGGCAGCCTATCCGGCGCTCGATGCCCGAGCGCCCCGCAGCCGCTCACGAGGCACGTCCGTCACTCCGCCGACGTGCCGCCGGAACTTCCCACTAGAGCCTTCGTAGGCTACGCTGCGCACTACGCGGGACGCGTGCCCGGGCGATTGGGCCCCTGGAGTGTCCACCAAGGCCGCACCTGCAGCCCCGCCCTGGCACGCCCACGCACGCCACCCGACAGGACTGCTCTGTGAGGCCCGACGACACGAACAGGGAGTGAACATGATGCGATCGACATCACTGCGACTGCTCGCGCTGGTATTCGGTCTGATGCTGCTGGTCGCCGCGTGCGAGGAGGAGGACCCGGTCGAGCCCGACGACGAGGATCCGGAAGAGGAGGAGGAGCCCGAGGACGACGAGCCCGACGAGGAGGAGCCCGAAGAGGAAGAGGAAGAGGACGAGGCCGAGGAGCCCGATGAGGACGCCGAAGCCGAGGAGACCGAGGACGACGCGCTCGAGCTCGGTTATCTCCTGCCTGAGACCGGTGACCTCGCGTTCCTGGGAGAGGGGATGATCGCGGCGACCGAGCTCGCCGTGGAGCGGATGAACGAGGCCGGCGGCGTGCTGGACAACGACGTGACCCTCGAGGGCCGCGACGAGGCCGGCGAGGCCGACATCGCCAGCGAGTCCGCCGACGACCTCCTCGCCACCGGCGTCGACGCGGTCGTCGGAGCGGCCGCGACGGGCATGTCGGTCGCGGTGATCGACCAGATCACCGGCTCCGAGGTCGTGCAGTGCTCCCCCTCGAACACCGGTCCGATCTTCACCGACTACGACGACGGGGGCTACTACTTCCGGACGGCGCCGACCGACGCCCTGCAGGGTCCGGTGCTCGCGGACGAGATCCTCGCGGACGGGTACGGGACCGTGGCGATCGCCGCCCGCGGTGACGACTACGGCGAGGGGCTCGCGGACGCGGTCAACGATGCCGTGACCGAGGCCGGAGGCGAGGTCCTGGAGCAGATCATCTACGACGTCGACGCCGCCACGTTCGACGCCGAGGTGGAACAGCTCGAGGCCGCCGGCGCCGACGCGGTCGTGATCGTGTCGTTCGAGGAGGGCGTGCAGCTGCTCCAGACGATGATCGAGGCGGGGCTCGGGCCGGACGACATCGGCGTGTACGGTGCCGACGGCATCCGCGAGGGTGACTTCGCCGAACGCGTCGACCCCGACGACCCGAACGTCCTGGACGGCTTGCGGGGAACGGCTCCCGACCCGAGCGTCGACGAGGACTTCCTGGACGACCTGGCCGAGTACGCCGGTGAGCTCGAGGCCGAGCAGTTCGCACCCCAGGCTTACGACTGCGCGAACCTCGCGGGGCTCGCGGCCCTCGCTGGCGAGAGCGCCGACAGCCAGACGATCCAGGAGAACATGATCGACGTCACCACGGGCGACACCGAGTGCGCTTCGTTCGAGGAGTGCGCCGGTCTGCTGGAGGACGGCGAGTCGATCGCCTACGTGGGCACCGCCGGCCCGTACGAGTTCACCGACGCTGGGGAGCCGAGCCGCGGGACCTACGAGGTCTGGGAGTGGATCGATGGCGAGCTCGAGGGCACCGACCAGGTCGAGGCCGACATCGAGGTGATCGAGTAGCACTGGTCCACGAGACGCGACGACGGCGGGCCCGCTGCGGGCCCGCCGTCTCGTTGTCGGACGGGCACCAGAGCGGACACCGGGACACGCGCCGAAGGCATCGGGGCCGTCCCGTTCCCCGCGGGTCCCGGACTAGTCGACCTGCGCGAGCGTCCCCAGGTACAGGCGGATCACCTTGGGATCGCCGAGGAGCTCGTCCCCGGTCCCGGTGTAGGCGTTCTTGCCCTGGTCGAGCACGTAGCCACGATCGCAGATCTGCAGGCACGTGCGGGCGTTCTGCTCGACCATGATGATCGAGATCCCGGCCTGGTTGATCTCCTGCACGCGACGGAACACCTCGTCCTGGTTCACGGGTGAGAGGCCCGCGGACGGCTCGTCGAGGCAGAGAACCTCCGGCTCCATCATCAGGGCGCGACCCATGGCGAGCATCTGGCGCTCACCCCCGGACAGCGACCCTGCCCGCTGCTTGCGACGATCCGCGAGGATCGGGAAGAGCTCGCTCACCGAGCGGAAGCGCTCCTCGAACTTCTTGGGGCGCAGGTAGACGCCCATCTCGAGGTTCTCCTCGACCGAGAGGCGCGGGAACACGTTCGAGGACTGCGGCACGTATCCCACGCCCTTGGCGACGAGCTTGTGGCCTCGCAGGTGGGTGATGTCCTCGTCCCGCAGTCGCACGGCCCCCGAGGTGATGTCGAGGGTGCCGAAGATCGCCTTGATGAGCGTCGACTTGCCGGCACCGTTCGGGCCGATGATCCCCACGAGCTCGCCGTCGTGCAGTTCGAGGTTGACGCCGTTCAGGATCGGCACCCCGGGCACGTACCCGGCGACGACCTCCTCGCATTCCAGGACCGGTTGAGCGCTACTCGCAGTGGTCATGCCGTGCTCTCCCCGTGGTCGGGGTCGGAGCCGTCCTCCCCGTTCGCACCGGGAGCGCCCCCCTCGCCGTCGGGCGCGTTGGCTCCCTGGGGCTTCTCATCCGCGGTCACGTCGCCGTGGGCGGCTCCGAGGTACGCGTCGATCACCGCCGGGTTCCGGCTGATGTCATCCGGGGAGCCCTCCGCGATCACGCGACCGTCCGCGAGGCAGACGACCCAGTCGCTGATGTCCATGACGACGTCCATGTCGTGCTCGACGAAGACGACCGTCAACCCCTCGTCGCGCAGCTCGCGCATGTGCCCGAGGAGCGATTGCACCAGCGCGGGGTTCACCCCCGACATCGGCTCGTCGAGCATGATCATGCGGGGCTCGGCCATGAGGGCGCGGGCCATCTCCATCAACTTGCGTTGCCCCCCGGACATGGTGCCGGCGTACTCGTCACGCATGTGCGCGATCCCGAAGCGCTCGAGCAGGGCCTCGGCCAGCCCCCGATTGTGCTGCTCCTGCTTGCGCCAGCTCCCCGGGTACAGCGACGCCAGGAAGTGCTCGCCCTTCTGGTTCGGCGCCGCCAGCAGCATGTTGTCGAGGACCGAGAGCTTCGACAGGGCCTTGGTGAGCTGGAACGTGCGGATCATCCCCGCGCGCGCGACCTTGTGTGCCGGCAGGCGCTGCAGCGGTTGCCCCTCGAAGTGCCAGCGGCCCGAGTCCGGTGGTTCGAACCCCGTGAGGCAGTTGAAGAACGTGGATTTGCCCGCGCCGTTGGGTCCGATCAGCGCAGTGATGCCGCCACGCTGAACCTCGAGGTGATCGAGGTCGACAGCCTGGATCCCCCCGAAGGCCTTGCGGACGTCGGTCGCGACGAGGATGGGATCGGGTTTGCCGACCCCGGCCTCGGGCGCGACCCCGGTGAGCAGCTGGCCGTCATTTTGCATCGAGCTGCATCTCCTGGCGGCTGCCGAGCAAGCCTTGTGGTCGATAGATCATCAGGAGCACGATCAGCACACCCACGAGGATGAGCCGGAACGCCCCGATCGCCTCCGTGGAGAGGATCTCCGGCGGGATGACGCCGGTGGCGGCGATGGTGCGCATCGCGGCGTCCGCGCCCGTGAGCAGGAACCAGAACAGGAACGCGCCCACGATGGGGCCGAACGTGGTCGCGGCGCCCCCGAGGATCAAGGCGGCGTACGCGTAGAACGTCTGCTGGGGCCGGAACGCGTCCGGTTGGACCGTCTGGAGGTGCAGCACGAACAGGACGCCGCCGAGCGAGCCGATGACCCCGCCGATGACCAGGCTCTGGAGTTTGTAGGCGAACGCGTTCTTGCCGAGGCTCCTGGCGGCATCCTCGTCCTCACGGATCGACTTGACCACCCTCCCCCACGGACTGCGCATCAGTGCCCAGACGAACAGCGTCGCGAGGACCACGAGGCCCCAGCCCACGACCATCGCCCAGAGCCGCCGGTGATCGACCGCGAAGACGAGCAGGTTGTAGTCCCCCGGAGGGAACGGGTTCACCCGGTAGAAGCCCCCTGCGACCTCGGTCAACCCGAAGCTGCCGCCGGTGTACGGACGGCTGCCACTGGCGCGGAACACGAAGCGCAGGATCTCGGCGGCCGCGATCGTGGTGATCGCGAGGTAGTCGGCGCGCAGACGCAGGGTCGGCAGCCCGAGGGCGAGGGCGAGGAGGGCCGCGGCCACCAGGCTCACGATGATCCCGGCCCACAGCGGCCCCCCGACGATCGCCACCGTGATCCCGATGCCGTAGGCCCCGAGCAGCATGAAGCCGACCTGCCCGAAATTCAGCAGGCCCGTGTAGCCGAAGTGGACGTTCAGACCGATGGCGAGCAGGGCGTAGTAGGCCCCTGCGGGGCCGGTCGCCGAGCGCATCGCGGTCGCGAAGATGGTCTCGAGTGCTTCGATCATCGGGTGGCCAACCTCTCGTCCCCTTGCCGGTGGCCTGAACTCTCGCTCTCGCGGGCCGGCAGGTGGCGGCGGACGCGCCGGCAGCTCATCCGACACGCTCCCGGAACCCCAGGATCCCTTGGGGCCTGAACAGCAGGATCACGATGAGCACCAGGAGCGCCCACATCTCCTGGATGTCGGGGCTGAACCAGATCGTGGAGACCTCGGTGATGATCCCCACCACCAGGCTCCCCACCATCGCGCCGTAGGCCGTGCCGAGCCCGCCGAGGATGACGCCCGCGAAGATGAGCAGGAGCAGTCGGAAGCCCATGAAATAGTTGACCCCCTCGACGAGGCCGAGGAACACCCCGCCGAGCGCCGTGAGACCCGCGCCGGCGACCCACACGAGGAGGATGACCCGCTGGACGTCGATGCCGCTCGTCTCCGCCAGGTTCGAGTCGTCGCTGACCGCGCGCATCGCCTTGCCGATCCGGGTACGGCTGATCGCCAGACCGACGAGCACCAGCACCACGAACGAGAGGAGGAGCACGATCAGGTCGCGCGGCGTGATGCGGAACGGCCCGAAGGTCAGCGACTCCTGGACGGCGAACCCCGCATAGGAGCGCGTCGAGCCGCCATAGGCGAACAGCAGGACGTTCCGGATCAGGAAGGCGAGCCCCACGGTGATCACGAGCAATTGGATGATGCCGGTCTTCCGGCGTCTCAACGGTCGCCACAGGCCGTGGTCGAGCGCCCCGCCCAGCGCCGCGCCCGCGAGCATCGCGAGCAACGCCGCCGGCACGATGTGTATCCCGGCGACGTTGAGGAACCAGGCGACGATCGCCCCGAAACTCACGAGCTCACCGTGCGAGAAGTTGATGAGCCGCGTGGTGCCGAAGATGAGCGACAGCCCGATGGCGGTCATCGCGACGATCAGGCCGAACTTCACACCGTTCAGCAGGTTCTGCGGGAGCCTCGAGAGGGTGCCCGCCACGACGGTCTCCTCGACCTCGAGCCGAAACAGCACCGTCTCCGTCTGTCCCTCGCCGACCTCGATGGTGTCGGTCGGGGACTCTCCCTCCTCGAAGTCGAGCTCCTCGGGCAACGTGGCCGGGTCAAGGACGATGTCGTAGGTCCCGGGACCGGGGAGCTCCAGCTCCCACGAACCACTGTCGTCGCTGCTGGTGGAGGCGACTTCGGCGCCACCTTCGTCGACCGCGGTGATCTCCACCTCGGCGATCGGGTCGCCGTCGACGCGCAGTGTGCCGCGGGCACCCTCCCCGTCGTCGGCGAGAGCCGCCGTGAACCACCCCGCCTGGGTGATCCCGAGCAGCAACATGATCAGCAAGCCGACGAGGATCAGTCGTCGGTTCGTGGGCTCGGCCGTGCCGGGCAGCACGGCGGCGAGGCGGTCGCTCACCGCCGGCATGCGATGCAGGCTGCGACCCCGCACCCCGCCTCCTCGTGTCGTCCCCAGAGCGTGCTCCCGTGCGTGGCGACCGGACGTTCCTGCCGTGACCCGGCCGGCGGTCTCACCACCGGACGGCGTCTCGTCGGCACGCGTTCACCAGAGTTTAGAACGAGGCCCGTGCTCTCCGCGCGCGAGCCGGAAGCCACCGCCGCCCCGTTCAGGGCGATTCGCCGGCATCGAGTCGCTCGATGACCTGCTCGGCGAGCGTGCGCATCGACAGCCTCCGCTCCATCGCGGTGCGCTGCAGCCAGCGGAACGCCTCGTTCTCCGACAGGCCCTCGCGCTCCTGCAACAGTCCCTTGGCCCGCTCCACGTGCTTGCGGGCCTCCAGCCGGTCGGTGAGTGTCCCGACCTGAGCCTCCAAGCCGCGCAGGTCCTGGAAGCGGCCGGCTGCGACCTCGATCGCGGGGAGCAGGTCGTGCTTCTGGAAGGGCTTCACGAGGTAGGCCATGGCCCCGGCCTCGCGGGCACGCTCGATCAGCTCACGTTGGCTGAAGGCCGTGAGGATCAGCACCGCCGAGAGCCGCTCGGACGTGATCTGCTCCGCGGCTTGGATCCCGTCCATCACCGGCATCTTCACGTCGAGGATCGCGAGGTCGGGTCGGAGTTCCCTCGCCAGGCGAACGGCCGTCGCCCCGTCGGAGACCTCGGCGACGACGTCCAGCCCCTCCTCCTGCAGCATCTCGGTCAGGTCGAGACGGATGAGCGCCTCGTCCTCGGCGACGAGTACGCGCAGCGGCTCCGTGCCCTCGGCCGCGTCCTCGCTCGTCGGCGAGGATCCTGGTTCCTGCTCGCGCTCGTCGGCCGTCACCGCGCGGTCTCCTGCTGCGCGAACAGGCGTTCCAACAGCTCGTCCTGCTCGCGCTCGAGCGCCGCCAGCCGCGCGACGGCCTCGTCCCGCTGCTCGCGCGCTCGGCGGACGTCCTCCTCGGCCTCGTGCCGCTCGCGGGCCGCCAACGGCGTCCCGGCGGCAGCCGCCTGTGCGCGTACGTGGTCGGCCTCGGCATCGAGATGGACCAGCTGCTCGTCGAGCTGGTGCACCTCGTCGCGCCGCCGGGCGATCTCGTCGCGAACGGCGGTCAGGCGTCGCTCAACACGCCGCCGCACGGCCTCACCTCCTGTTCGCGCTGTCGCAGCGGGCGCGACCCGCGGGTCGCGGGGTGTCCGCCCGCAACGTGCTCCGGGTGGGATTCGAACCCACACGCCCGAAGGGCACGGAATTTTGAGTCCCGCGCGTCTACCAGTTCCGCCACCGGAGCGGGGCGTGCTCATCGTAGCCGTGCACGCGGGGTCGCGGCACGTCAAGGGCTGGTTGGGCTGCGCGAGCGGCGACGACGGGGCAGGATGCGCGCGTGACCGACGACGAGACCGCGGCCGGCGTCCCGCGCTCCGGCGGGGTGCCCGCCGGGCCCCAACGTTCGCCGCAGCATCCGGCTCCATGGGCAACGCAGGGAGCGCGGACGCTGCGGGTGATCGCGACGATGCGCCCGCACCTGTGGCTGCACAGTGTCCCGTACCTTCTGGTGTGGACCCCGGAGGCCGACGTCGCGGGCCGCGTTGGCCTCGTCGTGGCGCATGCAGCCGCGCTCACGGCATGGCAACTGCGCAGCGACTTCGTCGACGCGGCGCGCGGGCTCGAACCCCGGGGGGGACTGCCCCGCAGGCGTCGCTGGACCGACCTCGCGGTCACCGACCGAGTCCTTCCCCTGGCACTCGGCCTGACCATCGTCGGCGGTCTGCTCGCCGGCCGACTCCACCCGCTGTTCCCCCTGGTCATGGGCCTGCTGGCCGCGGGGGCGTGGTTCCTGCCGCTGCGACCACCCGCCCGGAAGTACTTCCTGACCCCCGAGGTCGTGCTGGCACTCGGCTTCGTGGGCGGTGTCGCCGGCCTACTGGCGGTCGCACAGGCCGGGTCGGTCCCCGCCCCCACCGTCGTCGCGAATATCGGAGCGCTGCTGGCCACCATCGTGGCGGCACACATCCGCGACCGAGGGCGCGATCTTGCCGATGGCGTCACCACGATCGCCACTCAAGGCCCAGCGGCCTGGACGCTCCTCTGGCTGGCGGGCCTCGCCTCGGTGGTCGCGGGGCTCGCCAGTCTCGAGTTGCCCCTGACGGCCGGTGGCCGGGTCGCGGTCGCGGGTGCGGGCGCGCTCGCCGTGGCACTGTGCCTGCGCCGCGGCCGCGTGCCCGCCTTGGTCCTCGCCCACGGCGCCTATGCCCTCGGGTTGCTCGAGGAAATGGCGGGGAGGACCCACTGATGCGGCGCTACGTGCGCTCGACACCGTTGCCCGCCGCCGTGGGTGAGGCGTTCGCCTGGCACGATCGGCCCGGTGCCCTCGAGCGGCTGTCGCCCCCCTTCGTCCCCGGCAGGGTCGAGCGGCGGAGCGGAGGGCTCGAGCCCGGTAGCGAGGTGGTCCTGCCGCTCGACGTCGGCCCGCTGCGCGGACGCCTCGCGCCACGCTGGATCGCCCGCCACACCGTGTACGAGCCGCCGGCGGACCCGGTGTCCGGGCGCGGCGAGTTCGTCGACGTCCAGGCGCGCGGGCCCTTCGCGTCGTGGACGCACCGTCATCGCTTCGAGCCGGACGGTCGAGGGCGCAGCGTGCTGATCGACGACGTGGCCTATCGTCTGCCGTTGGGGCGCCTGGGCGAGCTCGTCGGTGGGCCGTTCGTCCGCCGCCGGCTCTCGCGCATGTTCGCCCACCGCCACCGTGTCACCGCCGGCGACCTCGCCGCGCACGCGGCCGCCGGCGCGAAGGGAGTCACGCCCATGCACATCGCTGTGACCGGTTCGACAGGGCTCATCGGGGAAGCGCTCATCGCCTACCTCACGACCGGCGGACACACGGTCACCCGGATCGTGCGGCGTCCTCGGGAGGGCGCCATCACGTGGGATCCCGACGCGGGGGGGATCGATCCCGAGGACCTGCGTGGACTCGACGGTGTCGTCCACTTGGCCGGCGAGCCGATCGCTTCGGGCCGCTGGACCACGGCGCAGAAGCGCCGGATCCATCGGAGCCGCGCCGAGGGCACCCGCATCCTCGCGGAGGCGATCGCGGCCCTCGGCGACGACGCGCCGGCAGTCCTCGTGTCGGCGAGCGGGATCAACTTCTACGGCGACGGCGGGGACGAGGAGCTCTCCGAGGACCATCCGCCGGGGGACGACTTCCTCGCTCGCGTGTGCGTCGACTGGGAGGCCGCGACCCGAGCCGCCCAGAAGGCCGGGGTGCGCGTGGTCAACGTGCGCACCGGCATCGTGCAGAGCCGACAGGGCGGCGCGCTCGCGAAGCAGCTCCCCCTGTTCAAGGCGGGCATCGGCGGCCGGCTCGGCCGCGGGGACCAGTGGATGGCGTGGGTGAGCCTCGACGATGTCGTCGGTTTGTACCACCACGCGCTCACGACCCCGGAGGTGCAGGGGCCCTTGAACGCCACGGGCCCTGCGCCCGTGACCAACGCGGCGTACACCCGCATCCTCGGTCGGGTGCTGCGCCGCCCGACCGTCCTGCCGATTCCCAGGTTCGGCCCACGCTTGGTCCTCGGACGCGAGATGGCCGACCTCCTGTTGTTCGCGAGCCTGCGCGTCGTCCCGACCCTCGCCGAGCGCACCGGCTACACGTTCCGCCACCCCACGCTCGAGGGCTGCCTGCGCGCTGTGCTGGGCAGGCCCGAGGACCCGGCATGAGGGGTGATGATCCCGCGTCCGAGGAGCCGGACCCCGTGGCTCGGAACCGCGCGCTCCCCCGCCGGCACGTACCCGGCCGCGCCCCGACCGGGTGGACCCACACCCGCCGCCTCTTCTACACGACCACGGCCGTGCTCGTGGTCGCGACGCTCACCCTCGTGATCGCCCTCACCCTGGGTCGGGCGTGACCGCTGCCCCCCCGCCCTGACGGCAGCCGGCCGCCAGCTCGCTGACGAGGTCACGCACCGCGTGCGGGCCGTCCTTCGCGGCACGGACCGCCGCCGACCCCACGATCACGCCGTCGGCGAACCCCGCGACCTCGGCTGCCTGCTCCCTCGTCGACACCCCGAGCCCGACGCACACGGGCCGGTCCGTGACCCCGCGGACCCGGTCCACCAGCGGCGCGGCGGTGTCGGCCAGCGACGTGCGCTCCCCGGTGACCCCCATGGTCGACGACGCGTAGACGAAGCCCGTCGTCCGCTCACCCGCCGCCGCCAGCTGCCCGTCCCCGGTGGCCGGCGCGACGAGGAACACGGTGGCCAGGTGGTGCGCGGCGGCCGCCCGGGCCCAGGGACCGCCCTCGCCCGCCGGGAGGTCGGGGACGATGGCACCGGCCAACCCCGCCTCAGCGGCGGCGCGGGCGAACGCACCGAGCCGCGTCTCGTCGTCGGTCGCCGCCGCTGCGGATCCCGGCGGGACGTCCTCGGCGCCATCCGCCGGATGCGTCCCGGTTCCGGGGTAGTGCCACAGCAGGTTGTAGTAGGTCATCACCAGCGTGGGCACGTCGACGCGCGCGTTGAGCTCCCGGCACATGGCGAGGTCGTCCGCGGGCGTGAGGCCCGCGTCGAGCGCCACCTGGTTGGCCGCCTGGATCGCGGGACCGTCCATCACCGGGTCCGAGTACGGGAAGCCCACCTCGAGCAGATCGGCGCCCCCCTCGGCCGCGGCCTCCAGCCGGTCGCGACTGCCGGGCAGGTCCGGGTAGCCGGCCGGCAGGTAGATGAGCAGCGCCGCGCGACCCTCGGCGTTGGCCGCGCGGATGGTCGTGGTCACGCGCTCCCGGGCGTCGGTCACGCGACGCCCTCCCCCGCGGCACGGTCGGTCGTGTCGGCGCGCGGCGCATCGGCGGTCATCCCGAGCAGGCGGCTCACCTCGTCGACGTCCTTGTCCCCGCGGCCGCTGAGGTTCAGCACGACCAGCCCGTCGGGGCCCAGCTCCCCCGCGAGGCGCAGTACCGGCACGACCGCGTGCGCCGGCTCCAGCGCGGGGATGATGCCCTCCTCCTCCGCGAGGATCGCGAACCCCTCGAGCGCCTCGGCGTCCGTGGCGGTCACGTACTCCGCCCGCCCCGTGGCCCGCAGCCATGCGTGCTCGGGGCCGACGCCCGGGTAGTCGAGCCCGGCCGAGATCGAGTGGGTCGGGCGCACCTGTCCGTACGCATCCTGGAGCACGTAGGAGCGGGCGCCGTGCAGGATCCCCTCGGTCCCACCCGAGAGCGTGGCCGAGTGCCGCTCCGTGCCGAGCCCGTCACCTCCGGCCTCGACCCCCACCAGGCGCACGCCCGCGTCCTCCACGAAGGGCGCGAACAGGCCCATCGCGTTCGACCCTCCGCCGACGCAGGCGACGACCGCGTCGGGCAGGCGTCCCTCGCGCGCGAGCGTCTGCGAGCGGGCCTCCTCCCCGATCACCCTCACGAACTCGCGCACGACCAGGGGGAACGGGTGCGGCCCGACGACCGAGCCGATGAGGTAGTGCGTGGAATCGACGTTCGCGACCCAGTCGCGGAACGTCTCGTTGATCGCGTCCTTGAGGGTGCCCGTCCCGGTCTCGACCGGGACGACCTCGGCGCCCATGAGCCGCATCCGCACGACGTTCAGGTGTTGCCGGCGGCAGTCCTCGGCCCCCATGTACACGACGCACTCGAGACCCAGCTTCGCCGCGATCGTGGCCGTGGCCACGCCGTGCTGGCCGGCGCCCGTCTCGGCGATGATCCGGCGCTTGCCCATGCGCTCGGCGAGCAGGCCCTGACCGAGGACGTTGCGGATCTTGTGACTGCCGGTGTGGGCCAGGTCCTCGCGCTTCAGGTAGATCCGTGCACCGCCCCCGCGGCGCGTCAGCCGGTCGGCGTGGGTGAGGCGGGTGGGCCGGCCGCCGTACTCCTCGGCAAGGCCCCGGAGCCGGGCGGAGAACTCCGGGTCGGAGGCGGCGTCAAGGAACGCGGTCTCGAGCTCCTCGAGCGCGCCGGTCAACGCCTCGGGTACGAAGCGACCACCGAACCGGCCGTAGTGGCCGTCGGCGCCGCGACCGACGTCGGCGCGTTCCTTCGGGGGCTCGTCGGCGATCCTGGTCACGCGACTCGTCCTCCATCGATCGTGTTCGATCCCGCGGTGGACATTAGGCTCATCACGAAGCGTCCACCGGTCGACCCTGCCCCACGGCCGGCCGACGCGGCCCGACGGCCCCGGCAAGCGTACGCACGGCACCGACCGGATCGGCGGCGGTGACGAGGTGCTCGCCGACCAGCACCGCGTGCGCCCCCGCCGCCGCGGCGCGCGCCACGTCGTCGGGATGGGCCACGCCGCTCTCGGCGACCGCCAGGGCGTCGGCGGGCAGCGCATCCACGCAGGCCGCGAACCGGTCGGGGTCGACCGTCAGGGTCCGCAGGTCGCGCGCGTTCACGCCGATGATGGCCGGCCGGGTCACGCTGCCCCCGGCCCGGACTTCCCGCAGCGCCTCGTGGGCACGCGCGGCCTCCTCGACCTCGTGCACCTCGATGAGCGCGTCGAGCCCGGCCTCCCAGGTCGTTCGCAGGAGTTCGACCATGCGGCCCTGGTCGAGCGCGGCGACGATCAGCAACGCGGCCGCGGCACCCGCCGCGCGGGCCTCCCACACCTGGTAGGCGTCCACCAGGAAGTCCTTGCGCAGCACCGGAACGTCGACGCGGTGAGCGACCGCCTCGAGGTCGGCGAGGGTGCCGCGGAAGTGCGCCGGCTCGGTGAGGACGCTCACGGCGCGCGCGCCGCCCTCGGTGTAGGCGATGGCACGGGCAGCCGGATCGGGCAGCCATGCGAGGTGCCCGCGGCTCGGGCTCGCACGCTTGAGCTCCGCGATGATGGCCGGGCCACCCGCGGTGCCGGGCGCGGCGAGGGCCTCTGCGAGACCCGGTGGGGCGGGCCGGGACCGGGCGGCGGCGCGGAGCTCGTCGAACCCGACGAGGTCGCGCGCCTCCGCGACGCGCTCGTGGGCCTCCGCGCAAGCGCGGACGAGGAACTCGGACACGGGCGTGCTCACTGCTTTCCTACGGGTGGATCCCGAACGGGCCACGGGACCCCGGACGCGTCTCGGCGAACCCTATCCTCGCACGACGGATCGGGTACGGTCGCCGCGTGTCCGACGCAGCCACCCCCCGGTCCACGCCCGCACTCCTGACCGACCGCACGTTCGGCCCGTGGTTCGCCGGCAACCTGCTTTCCAACTCCGGCAACTGGCTGCACAACGTCGCGGCTGCCGTCGTGGTCTTCAACCTGACCGGCTCCGCACTGCTCGTCGGCCTCGCCACGGCCGCCCAGTTCGCGTCCCTGGCGGTGCTCGCCCCGTGGGCGGGCGCGTTGAGCGACCGAATCGATCGGCGGCGGCTCCTGCTGGGCGGGCAGGCCGTCGCAGCCACGAGTGCGGCTGCGCTCGCCACCATCGCGGTGACCCTGGGCCTCGAGGGCCACGCCGGGGCGTGGACGGTGATCGCCGCCACCGGGGGCATCGGTGTGGGCATCGCGTTCGCGAGCCCCGCCCTCAACGCGCTCGTGCCCGCGCTCGTGCCCGACGAGGATCTCGAGAGCGGGGTCGCCCTCACGTCGCTGACGTTCAACGTCGGACGCGCGCTCGGCCCCGCGGCGGGGGGCATCATCCTCGCGACGGTCGGGGCCTCGACGGCGTTCGCCGTCAACGCGTTCAGCTTCCTCGCGCTCATCGGGGTGCTCCTGGTGATCCGACCCCGACCCCTCGGCCAGCCCGAGGCGGACGGGGACCGCTCCGTGCGCGCAGGCCTGCGGTACGTGCGGTCGGAAGCCACGCTGTTCGCGCTGCTGCTCGGGGTCGGCACCATCGGGTTCGCCAGCGATCCGGTGAACACGCTCACCCCGGCACTGGCGGGGAGCCTCGGAGGCGGCGACGGTCTCGTCGCGTTCCTCGTCAGCGCGTTCGGCGTCGGGGCGGCCGCGACCGCACTCGCGACCGGCCGGCTCCAGCGGGCCCTCGGCCTCGCGACGGTCGCGCGTGCCGGCGCCCTGCTGCTCGCCGTGGGCCTCGTCGCCGCCGCCGTCGCCCCCACGATCCCGGTCGCGCTGGGCGCCTACGTGCTCATGGGCATCGGGTTCCTGCTCGGCCTCACGAGCTTCACCGCGCTGCTGCAGCGGCGGGTGCGGGAGGACCTGCGGGGGCGGGTGATGGCGCTGTGGGCCGTCGCGTTCCTCGGCACCCGGCCGGTGGCCGCGCTCGTCGACGGGGCGGCCGCTGACGCCTTCGGGGTACGTCCGGCGTTCGTGATCCCGGTGGCTGTGGCGCTCGCCGGCACGATCGTCGCGACGCGCGTGGGCGAGCCCACCGGTTTCAGAGCGGCACGAAGTCGGCGCGCCGCACGACGTGCTCCTCGGTGAGCGCATCGACGACGACACCCTCCCGGAGACCCCAGTCGCAGAGCTGGATCTGCTCCAGGCCGAAGGCCTCCATCGCGGCCAGCAGCACGAGGCCACCCGCCGGCAGGAGGTCCGCCCTGCTCCCCGACACCCCGGGGAGGTCGAGGCGATCAGCGGTCGGAACGGCCACGACGCGGGCCACCCCCATCTCGAGCTGGGCCCGCGTCACCACGAGGCCACGCACGCGCTGTGCCTCGACACCGGAGGCGAGTGCGAGACCGAGACGGCCGAGGTCGCGGATGGTCCCGGCCGTACCCGCAGCCGGCGGGTCCGCCACCGGCCACTCGGGATGAGCCCGCAGTTTCCCCGCGGACTCCTGGAGTGCCGCGAGCGCCTCCCCGTGCAGGGTCGCCCGCTCGGCCAGCCACGGCGGGTCGTGGGTGAAGCGCGTGGTGAGGCGCGCCGCACCGAGCGGCAAGGTCGCCGCCGTCGTCGGGCGTCCGTCCACGGCGAGGCCCAGCTCGAGGCTCCCGCCCCCGAGATCAAGGCCGAGCAACCCCCCGGGAGCGTCCAGTGCCGCGGCGATTCCCCGGACCGCGAGCGCGGCCTCCTCGTACCCGTCGAGCACCCGCGCGGCCAGGCCCACCTCGGCTTGGAGCTCCCGCTGCAGCTCCGCTCCGTCAGCGGCGTGGCGCAGCGCGTCGGTGGCGACCAGCGCGACCGCCGCCGCCCCGCGCTGGCGAGCGTGATCCCGGAGATCGGCCACCGCGTCGAGCACGCGGCCCCGGACCGCGGCCCCGAACTCACCCGAGGTCACCACGGGCTCGGCGAGGCGCAGGCGGCACTTGCGCGTGGCCGCGCGTCGGATGTGGCCCGCCGGGTCGTTGCCGGTCGACCGGACATCGGCGACGAGCAGGTGAGCCGAGTTCGACCCGAGATCGATCGCGGCGAGCCGAGCCGTCTCGCTCACCCGCGCCCCCCCTCGTCGGCCTCCGCACCGCCCGGCGGCTCGTCGGCGGAGCCCGGCCCGGTACCGGACTCGGGGTCGTCACGATCCTCGATCGCGCGCTCCTCGTCGTCGCCCCCGGCGAGCGCCCACTCGTCGCCGGGCTCGCCGTCCTCGTCCGGCCCCAGATCGAAACGCGACGAGAGACGGGGTGCCGGGTCCCCCCGCGCCGCCAGGGCGCCGCCGCCGAGCACGGCGACCACTCCGAGCGCCCCCACGCCCGGGCCGGCCGCGATCGCCGCGTCGAGGCCCAGCGCCGCGACGGTCCCGCGGGCGATCCCCGCCCCGGCGGCCACACCGACGAGCAGGGTCACCAACCCGACGAGCCGCCGCAGGCGGCCACGGACCGCCGCGAGCGCGATGCCCGACACCGTCGCGAGCACGCCCCACACCACGGCGAGCGGGGCGAATGCGGTCCCTTCGAGGGCGCGGGTCTCGGGCACCGGCACCTCGCCGATGTCGACCGTCCGGGTGGCGGTGACCCAGTCGGCCGTCGCGCTGCCGATCAACGCGACGCCGCCGGCGACGACGAGGGCGACCGCCGCGAGACCCCTGCCGCCTCTCACGATGGCCCCGAGAACCGTTCGGCGGCCCGGATGGCCGCGAGGACCCCCCGCGCCTTCGCGCCACACTCCGCGTGCTCGGCCTCGGGCACGCTGTCCGCGACGAGACCGGCACCCGCCTGCACATAGGCACGTCCGCCGCGGAACACGACGGTGCGGATCGTGATGCAGAGGTCGAGGTCACCGCCGAGGTCGAAGTAGCCGATCCCCCCGCCGTAGGGCCCTCGGCGCGTCGTCTCGAGCTCGTCGATGATCTCCATCGCCCGGACCTTCGGTGCTCCGGAGAGCGTGCCCGCCGGGAACGTGGCCCGCAGCACGTCGACCGGGCCGACGCCCTCCCGCACGTCGCCGGTCACCTCGGAATGCAGATGCATGACGTGGCTGTAGCGCACCAGGCTCATGAACTCCTCGACCTGTACGCTGCCCAGCTCACAGACGCGGCCCAGATCGTTGCGGGCCAGATCGACGAGCATCGTGTGCTCGGCGCGTTCCTTGTCGTCGGCCAACAGGTCGGACGCGAGCTCGGCGTCCTCACGGTCGTCACGCCCACGAGGCCGCGAGCCGGCGATCGGCCAGATCTGCGCGTGCCGACCCGTGACGCGGACGAGGGCCTCCGGGCTCGAGCCGACGATCTGCAGATCGTCCCAGCTGAAGCAATACATGTAGGGCGAGGGATTGATGACCCGCAGGACCCGATAGACCGCGAGCGGATCCACGTCGGTCGACAGGTCGAACCGCTGGGACGGCACCACCTGGAAGATGTCTCCGGCCGCGATGTACTCCTTCGCGGTCTCGACGGCTGCGAGGAACTGCTCGCGGCTGACGTTGGCGTGGGGTTCCTCGACGTCCACCCCTTCGGGGGGCGGGACCGCTGGGATGCCAACGGGTTCGGCCAGGCGCGCCACGAGGTCCTCGCTCGCGGCCACCGCCGATTCGTAGGCCGCCTCGGGCTCGCCGTCCGTGACCACGTTCGAGACCACCAGTAGCCGTTGACGCAGATGGTCGAACGCGATGAGCTGACCGGGGATGTCGAGGCGCACGTCGTCGAGGTGGCGGTCGTCGACCGGCGCATCGGGCAGGTGCTCGATCCACCGCACCGTGTCCCACCCGACGTAGCCGACGGCGCCGCAGTGCAGTGGGGGCAGCCCGTCGAGGTCGGGCGTCGGCAGTCCGGCGAGCAGGGCCTCGAGCGTTGCCAGCGGATCGCCGGTGGCCGCGGCCTCCCGGGCGTCCTCGGGAGCCGGGCCCTGCAGCGAGACGCTGCCGTGCACCGCTCGCAGGCTGAGCAGCGGCGCGCGCCCGATGAACGAGTAGCGACCCCAGCGCTCGCCCTGCTCGACGGATTCGAGCAGGAACGACGGGCCGCCGGCCGCCCGTAGCCGCTCGTAGACCGCGACCGGTGTGGCCACGTCGGCGAGCACCTCCCGCCACACGGGCACGATCGCGTAGTCGCCGGCCAGCTCGCAGAAGGCCTCGCGGGTCGGCCGGTACAGCCCGGCTCTCGCCACGGTCGTCATCGGGCTACCCGCACCGGCTGCTCACGAAGCGGCGCCCCGGGGGCCCGTCGCAGCCGTCCCCCCGTCGTCGGCGAGGGCGAGTGGCTGATGGAAGCACGACCAGGCGCCCGTATGGCAGGCTCCCTGCCCGGCCTGTTCGACCCGGATCAGCAGCGTGTCGGCATCGCAGTCCGCGACCACGTCGACGACCCGCTGCACCGCACCGCTGGTCGCCCCCTTGTGCCACCGTTCCCCCCGACTGCGCGACCAGAAGACCGTCTCGCCCGTCGCGAGGGTCTCGCCGAGCGTCTCCTCGGACATCCAGGCGAACATGAGGACTTCTCCGGTGTCGTGCTGCTGCACGATGGCCGGCACCAGCCCGCGCGCGTCGTACCGCACGCCCCGAGGATCGATCGGGCTGGGCGACACCGGCGGGGTGGAGTGCTCGGGCATGGGGCCTCACCGGCTCGGGGGCGGGTCCGAGCGCGAGGGTACCGGTGGCGGCGTCGTCGCGCCGTTCGCGCCCACCGCGCGGCGGGTGATCACTCCAGGAGGTCGCGGGCGAACTCGATCGCCGCATCGGTCGAGGCGAGCAGTTCGGGGTCGCCCTTGCGTTCGCGGAGCTCGAGCGCGCGTTCGAGCTCTCCGATCCCCTCCTCCACCCGCCCGAGCTCCACGAGGCACTTCCCGCGGTGCTGCGCGGCGAAGTCCGAGTAGTCCTCCTCGAGCTCGTGCGCGGCGATCGCGTCCTCGGTCAGGTCGAACTGCTCGAGGGCCTCGTGGTGACGCTCCTGGTACTGCAGGGCGGTGGCGAGGCGCAGGCGGTTGGCGACCTCCGCGCGTTGATCCCCTGTCGCGACCGCGGTCTCCAGAGCGGCCCGCAGGTGGGTCTCGGCCTCGCTGTAGCGATCGAGCATCCGCAGGAGCTCGCCGAGGCGGCCCTCGGCGCGGACACGGGCGGAACCGTCGAGCTCCTCGAGCTGGGCGGCGAGCTCCTCGGCCTCCTGCGCGAGCTCCTCGTCCCCCGCGCGCTCGTCGCGCATGAACGGGGCATTGGGGGCGGGTGGTTGGCTCATCGCCAGCACTCTAGCGGACATCGACCGCTCGCTGCGGCCTCGGCGCCTCGACGCGATCGACGCGCCGAGCCCCGAGCGGCGGGTGGTCGTCGGCACCCTCGAACCGTGGGAGCGTCGCTAGCTCCGGCCCGTCGTTGCTGGTTCCGGCCCGTCATCGGGGGTTCGGGTGCGAACCCGGGACATCGGAGTCGGTCGGCGGCCGGTCAATCGCGGCGTACGGGCAGGCCCGCGGCGGCCATGGCGTCCTTGACCTCGGCGATCCGCAGCTCGCCGAAGTGGAATATCGAGGCAGCCAGCACGGCGGAGGCGCCCCCGTCCCGGATGCCGGCGACCATGTGCTCGACCTCGCCGGCACCGCCGCTCGCGATGACCGGCACGGACACGGCGTGCTCGACCGCTCGCAGCAGCCCGATGTCGAAGCCGGACTTCGTGCCGTCCCGGTCCATGGACGTGAGCAGGATCTCACCCGCACCGCGTTCGGCGACCTCGGCGGCCCAGGCGACCGCATCCCGGCCGGTCGACTCGCGGCCTCCCTTCACGAGCACCTCCCAGCCCGAGCCGTCGGGCCTGGCCCGCGCGTCGATCGCGCTGACGACGCACTGGCTGCCGAAGGCGTCGGCGGCCTCCGAGAGGAGCTCGGGGCGCGCGACCGCGGCGGTGTTCAGGCTCACCTTGTCGGCACCCGCCCGCAGCAGCCGTCGCACGTCGTCGACCGAACGCACCCCGCCACCCACCGTGAGCGGGATGAACACCTGCTCGGCGGTCGCGGCCACGACCCGGTCGATCGTCTCCCGGCCCTCGCTGGACGCCGTGATGTCGAGGAAGACCAGCTCGTCCGCTCCCTCGGAGTCGTAGACCCGCGCCAGCTCGACGGGGTCGCCCGCGTCGCGGATGTCGACGAAGCGGACCCCCTTGACGACGCGCCCGGCGTCGACGTCGAGGCACGGGATGACGCGTGCGGTCAGCGTCACGACGCGGGCCTCTCCGGTGACGCGGCAGCGGCCTCGGCGAGCGCGTCGGTGAGCGTGAACCGCTCGGCGTAGAGCGCTTTCCCGACGATGGCCGCGTCCACGCGCTCGTGGGCGCTTGCGAGGGCACGGACGTCCTGGATGCTCGAGACGCCGCCGCTCGCGGTGACGTGCGCCGGGGTCGCCTCGGCCACCTGCCGCAACCGGTCGAGATTCGGCCCCCCGAGCATCCCGTCGCGCGCGATGTCGGTGTACACGAACCGGGTGACGCCCATCAGCGAGAACTGGTGCAACGCCGCGTACAGGTCCCCCGAATCGGCCGTCCAGCCCCGGGCCCGCAGCGTCGTCCCCTCGGCGTCGAGTCCGACCGCGATCCGGTCGGCGTGGTCGGCCACCGCGGCCGCGACGAACGGGGGCTCCTCGAGCGCCATGGTCCCGATCACCACCCGGCTCGCCCCGTAGCCGAGCGAGGCCTCGATGTCGGCCATGGAACGGATGCCTCCCGAGGCCTGCACGGGCACGCCGGTCGCGGCGACGATGTCAGAGATGAGGGGCCGGTTGCGGGGCTCGCCCTCGAAGGCCGCGTCGAGGTCGACCACGTGCAGCCACTCGGCCCCCGCGGCGACCCAGCGTTCGGCCGCGGCCACCGGATCGACGTCGTACACGGTCTCGGCGTCCGCCCGACCGCGCTCGAGTCGGACGGCCTTGCCGTCGCGGATGTCGACGGCCGGCAGGATCGTGAAGCTCATGAGGCGACAGGATAGGCCAGCGGGCGGACCCCGCCGGACACGGGTCAGACCGCGATGTCGTGGCCTTCGCGCACCTCGCTCGCGAGCCAGTTCGCGAGCAGCCGTGCACCGACCGCTGCGGACTTCTCGGGGTGGAACTGCGTCGCAACGATGCGGTCGACGCGGACCACCGCCGGCAGTCGCACACCGTACTCGCTCACCGCGCGCGTGTGCGTGTCGTCGGCGGGCTCGGCGTAGTAGCTGTGCACGAAGTAGACGTGCGCGCCGTCGAGCCCGGCCAGAACCGGGTCGTTCCGGACGACCTCCAGGCGGTTCCAGCCCATGTGCGGGACCGGGATCCCCTCGGGCAGCCGACGCGTGACCCCGGGCAGCAGCCCCAGGCCGGGCACCTCGGGGGCCTCCTCGCTGCCCTCGTACAGGATCTGCATCCCGACGCACACGCCGAGGATCGGTCGGCCGGCCCGCTGCCAGGCGCCGACGAGCTCGTCGAACCCGCGCGCGCGGAACGCCTCGACGCACTGGCCGAAGTGCCCCACGCCCGGGACGAGCAACGCGTCAGCGGCATCCGCGTCGTCGGCGTCGGCCGTGATCCACGCGTGCGCACCCGCCCGTTCCAGTGCCCGGGCGGCGCTGCGGATGTTGCCGGCGTCGTAGTCGAGCACGGCGACCCTCGGAGCCCCGGGCGCCGGAGCTGTGCTCATCCGAGCGAACCCTTGGTCGAGGGGACGCCCTCACCGGTCACCGCCACCGCTCGGCGCAACGCGACGGCGAGCGCCTTGAACACGGCCTCGTGCGCGTGGTGGCCGTTCTCGGCCCGCTCGAGGGTCGCGTGCACCGACAGCCGCGCCTGCGCGACGAGCGACTCCAGGAAGTGGGTCGTGAGATGGGACTCGTAGCTGCCGACCACCGCGAGCGGCCAGTCCAGGTCGGCCACGAGGTACGGCCGGCCCGAGCAGTCCAGCGCGACGCGGGCCAGCGCCTCGTCGATCGGCACCGTCGCGTCGCCGAAGCGCTCGATGCCTGCGCGCTCCCCGAGGGCGGCCCCCAGCGCCTCCCCGATCGCGAGCCCCGTGTCCTCGACCGTGTGGTGCGCGTCGATCTCGGTGTCGCCCTGGGCGTGCACGGTGAGATCGAGCCGCCCGTGCCGCCCGAGCTGATCGAGCATGTGGTCGAGGAACGGCACGCCGGTCGCCACGTCGACCGTGCCGCGGCCGTCGAGGTCGAGGGTGACCTTCACCGAGGTCTCCCGTGTCGTGCGGCTGCTCTCACCCGTTCGCGTCATGCGCGCAAGCCTACCCTTCCGGGAGCTCGCTCCCGAGCAGGTCCGCGAGGGCGGCCACGGCCGCGTCGCACTCCTCGGCCGTGCCGACGGTGATCCGCACACATCCCTGCAGCCCTGGCGCGGAGGAGAAGTCGCGGACGAGGACCCCTCGGGCGAGGAGGCCGTCGAAGACGCCGTCGGCGGCGACGTGCACGAGCAGGAAGTTCGCGTCCGACGGGCTGACCGTCACCCCGGGGAGCTGCCGGAGCCGCCCGGCGAGGCGCTCGCGCTCGGCCACGATGGCCCCGATGTGGCCGGTCACCTCGTCGGCGAGCTCGCAGGCGACCACGCCCGCGGTTTGGGTCATCGCGTCCAGGTGATAGGGCAGGCGGACCTTGTGGAGGTCGTCGACGACCCACTCCGGTCCCAACAGGTAGCCGAGACGAACGCCGGCCAGACGGAACGCCTTCGAGAACGTGCGCGTGATGACCAGGCGCGGCAGTTCTCCGAGGAGGGGCAGCGCATCGTCGGCGGCGAACTCCGCGTAGGCCTCGTCGAGGACGATGAGGGCCTCACTCGCATCGTGGAGGGCCCGCACCACCTCGAGCGCGACCGAGACCCCTGTCGGGTTGTTGGGCCGCGCGAGGCAGACGAGATGGGGTCGGTGGGCGGTCACGGCCTCGACGGCGGTGTCCACGTCCACGCGGTACGCGTCGTCCAGCGGCAGCTCCGCGTGCGCGGTGGCGGTGGTGCGCGCGATCGTCGGCAGCGCGGCGAAGCCCGGGCGGGTCCCGAGCACGGTCCGGCCCGGCCCCCCGTAGGCCTGGTGGAGCTGCGCGAGGATCTCGTTCGAGCCGTTGGCGGCCCAGACCCGGTCGTAGCCGAGCCCGAAGCGGTGGGCCAGCGCCGCCCGCAACATCCCGTGCTCGCGGTCGGGGTACCGGTGCAGGTCGAGCGTGCCGATCCGCTCGCGCAGGTTCGCGACGAACGACGGCGGCGGCGGATACGGGGTCTCGTTGGTGTTGAGCCGCACCGGCGCATCGACCTGCGGCGCGCCGTAGGGCTGGACCGCGGCGAGGTCCTCGCGGACGGGCACCCGCTCACTCACCGGGGTCCTCCTTGTCGAGACGGACGGCGGCGGCACGAGCGTGCGCGGGTAGATCCTCGGCCGCCCCGAGCGCATCGACGACGGGCGCCAGCTCGGCGAGGGCATCGCGGTCGTAGGCGACCCAGTTCACGGGCACGAGGAAGTCGCTGGTCGTGAGCCCGCCGGTGAAGCGCGCGGTGCCCCCAGTCGGCAGCGTGTGGTTCGGCCCGGCCGCGTAGTCGCCGAGGGACACGGGGCTGCAGCCGCCGATGAAGACGGTGCCGGCCGCGCGCACGCGGGCGGCCACCGCCTCGTCGTCGCCGGTCTGGATCTCGAGGTGCTCCGGTCCCCAGACGTTCGTGACGTCGACGGCGTGGTCGAGGTCGTCGACGAGCACGGCCGTGCCCTGTCCCTCCAGGGCGGTGCGCACCCGCTCGACGTGCTTCGTCCCGGCCACCTCGTCGGCGAGCGCGTGCTCGACCCGCTGCGCCAGGTCCGCGGACGGGGTCACGAGCATCGCGGTCGCGAGCGGGTCGTGCTCCGCCTGTGCGACGAGATCGGCGGCGACGTGGCGCGGATCGGCGTGGTCGTCGGCGATGATCGCGACCTCGGTCACGCCCGCCAGCAGGTCGATCCCGCAGACGCCGTCCATGGCCACCTGCTGCTTCGCCTCCGCGGTGTGCGCGGCACCGGGCCCGACGATCTTGTCGCACGGGGGGACGCTCTCGGTGCCGTACGCCAGGGCCCCGATCGCCTGGGCCCCGCCCATCCGGAAGGCCTGGTCCACGCCCCCGGCCACCGCCGCCGCCGCGAGGATGCCGGGATCGGGCGTGCCGTCCGGTCGCGGTGGGGTCGCCAGCACGACCTCGTCGACGCCGGCGACCCGCGCGGGGACGATCGTCATGAGCGCCGTGGAGACCAGCGGGGCCTGGCCGCCGGGCACGTAGACCCCGACGCGACCGATCGGTGCGTGCCGCACGCCCATCCGCGCGCCGCCACGCGTGTCCTCCCAGTCGGGGGGACGGCACCGCTCGTGGAACCAGCGGATCTGATCGGCCGCCCGCTCCAGGGCTTCCCGCAGGTCGGCAGGCGTGGAAGCCAGCGCCGCGTCCAGGGCCCCCGGTTCGAGGCGCGGGTCACCACCGAACCCGTCGAACCGCTCGGTGTAGCGTCGCACCGCCGTGTCCCCCTCCGCGCGCACGGCGGCGAGCACCTCGTCGGTCTCACGGCGCACCTGTGCCACCTGCTCCTCGGAGGCCCGCGGCAGCCTCGACCGCGGATCCTCCCGATCGCCGCGCAGATCGAGGCGCCGCAGCGGCCAGGTCGCGTCCGTTCCCATCCCCTTCTCCGAACTCTCGAGCCCGAATCGTTGCCCTCGTCCCGCTCACGGCCGGGGCCCGCCGCCGACGCCCGGCCACCGGGGCTCACACCGTACTCGCCTGCGCGCCGGCCGGTGCGCACCGACGCGGCTTGCCGGCAAGGCCCGCACGCCCGCGACGAGGCCTCATTCGAGCCCACCGACCGCCGCCTCGACCGCACCGGCGAGCTCCCCGGCGGCGAGGCGCGCAGCGACGTCCTCGACCTCGGGGGTGAGCGCTCGGTCCGCGCTCAGGGCCGCGACGTGCTCGCGGATCCAGCGGTGCGCCGCACCCGTGCCCGACGCCGGCCGGTAGGGCCGGCGCAGGTCGATCGCCTGCGCGCCGCAGACGGCCTCCACGGCCAGCACCCTGCGAGCCAGGTCGATCGCGCGGCGAAGCTTCAGGCCGGACAGCCAGCCCATGCTGACATGGTCCTCCTGGATCCCCGAGGTCGGGATCGAGTCGAGGCCGGCGGGCACGCCGAGCTGCTTGCACTCGCTCACGAGTGCCGCCTGGGTGTACTGGGCCAGCATGTAGCCGGACCCGAGCCCCGGGTCCGGGGAGAGGAACGCCGGCAGGCCGCGGGCGTCGCTGGGCCCGATCAGCCAGAGCGTGCGACGCTCGGCGATGTTCGCGAGCCCCGCCACGCCCACGGCCAGAAGGTCCAGCGCATACGCCATCGGCTCACCGTGGAAGTTGCCGGTGCTCTCCACGCGCCCGTCCGGCAGCAGAACGGGGTTGTCGGTGACCGACGCGAGTTCGGTGCTGACGAGCCGCTCGGCGAACGCGAGCGACTCGCGCGCGGCGCCGTGCACCTGGGGCGTACACCGCACCGAGTACGGGTCCTGCACCGCGTGGTCGCTCTCCCGGTGGCTCTCGATGATCGGACTCCCGCTGAGAAGACGCCGGAGGTTGGAGGCGCTGCGTGCTTGACCGGGATGGGGACGGAGCGCGTGCAGCTCGTCGCCGAACGGGCCGTCGGTGCCGTGCCCGCCTTCGACGGTCAGCGCCGCCGTGACGTCGGCGGAGGTCATGAGCCCACGCGCATCGACACAGGCGAGCGCCCCGATCGCGGCCATGCCCTCGGTGCCGTTGACGAGCGCGAGTCCCTCCTTCGCCTCGAGGCGGAGCGGTTGGAGCCCGGAACGGCTGAGGAGCTCGTGCGCGGGTGCACGTCCGTGCGGACCGTCGGCCTCGCCCTCCCCGATGAGGCAGAGCCCGATGTGGGCGAGCTGCGCCAGATCGCCGCTGGCCCCGACCGAACCGCGGTCGGGCACGACCGGGTGCACCCGGGCGTTCAGGAATCCGACCAGGAGGTCGACGACCTCGGCGCGCACCCCGGAGTACCCCGCCGCCAGCGTGCGGGCACGCAGCAGCATCACGGCGCGCACCACTTCGGCCGGCAGGGGGTCCCCGACCCCGGCCGCGTGGCTGCGTACCAGGTTCTCCTGCAGCCGATGGATGTCGGGACCGTCGATCCGCACGTCGGCGAGGGCCCCGATGCCCGTCGTGACCCCGTACACCGGGCGGGCGCCGGCGAGATGCTCCTCGACCGCTGCGCGTCCGGCACGCAGCCGCTCCCGGACGTCCTCGGCGAGCGACACCTCGACGCCGTGCCTCGCGACCGCGGCGACCTCCTCGGGTGCCAGCGGGCCCCCGTCGAGCACGACCGGCGACCCGGCCGAGGTCGTCGTCCGAACCACCTCGCACCTCCGACGTTTCGCGTTCGTGTCCCGGTGCCGCGGCGGGCAACGGGTTCCGGCAAGGCGTCCTCCGCCGCCCTAGGCTGGCAACATGAGCGGTCGAGCCGCAACGGCGTGGACGCGGCGCAGCCGAGAGGGCCGGCGATGAGCACGCTCCTGCCCCTCTTCCCGCTTCGCACCGTCCTCTTCCCCGGGCGCCCCTTGCCGCTGCACGTGTTCGAGGATCGCTACCGCGCACTCCTCTCCGACTGTCTCGAGACGGATCGGCGCTTCGGGGTCGTCGCGATCCGCTGCGGTCAGGAGGTCGGCCAGCAGGCGGAGGTGTTCGACGTTGGCACGATCGCGGAGATCGAGGGGGTCGAGCACCACGAGGACGGGCGGGCCGACGTCACGACCCGCGGGACCGAGCGCTTCCGGATCCGCGAGATCGTCGAGACCGGGCCGTACCTCCAGGCGCGCATCGAGCAGTTGACCGAGCCCGAGTTGCCGCCGGCACGCGGCAACGGCCAGCTCGCTCGGTCCTGCGAGGCGCTGCGCCAGCTGCTGCACCCCTATCTCGCCGAGCTCGGTGCACCCGACGAGCTGCTGGTCCGGCTGCCCCGCGATCCCGGGGAGCTGAGCTGGTTGGCAGCGGCCGCCGTGCAGGTCGACCTGGCCGAGCGACAGCGTCTTCTCGAGCTCGACAGCGTCGACGAGCGCATCCTCGAGACCGCCCGGATTCTCCGGCGGGAGACGACGATCATGCGCCATCTGGGAACCGTCGCCTCCCTGAATCCCCCTGGTCCGGGGGGCGCGGAGCTGAACTAGGTCCGGGGGGCGCGGAGCTGAACTAGGTCCGGGGGGCGCGGAGCTGAACTAGGTCCGGGGGGCGCGGAGCTGAACTAGGTCCGGGGGGCGCGGAGCTGAACTAGGTCCGGGGGGCGCGGAGCTGAGCTAGGTCCGGGGGGCCGGACCCCTCGGTGACACTCCGCGCGGAGCGATCCCGGGCAACGAAGTATCGTCTCGGCATGCCTTCCTTGCTTGCGCTCATGGCCCAGATCCCGCCGCCGCCCGGGCAGGGGCTGCCGCTCGGCCCGGTGACCCTGAACTTCTACGGCCTCGTCATCGGCATCGGCGCGGTCCTTGCGGTTCTTCTCGCTCGTCGCCGCTACGCGGCCCTCGGGGGCGATCCCGAGGATCTCGAGATGACGGCGATCGTGGGGCTGATCGCCGGGTTCCTCGGGGCTCGGATCGGTTTCGTCCTGTGGCGGTTGCCTGACTTCGCCGATCGTCCTCTGGCCGTGTTCGCCATCTGGGAGGGGGGACTGGTCCTCTTCGGCGGTTTGGTCGGGGGGATCGCGGCGGCGTGGTTCATGGCTCGGCGGCGTGGGATGGACATCCCCGCGTTCGCCGACGCGGCCGCGCCCGGGATCCCGCTCGCGCAGGCGATCGGCCGCTGGGGCAACTACTTCAATCAGGAGCTGTATGGCCTGCCCGCGGACGTGCCGTGGGCACTCGAGGTCGAGCCGGACCGCCGGGCGGCGGGCTTCGAGGAGTTCAGCACCTTCCACCCGACGTTCTTGTACGAGTCGCTGGCGAACCTGGTCCTCGTGGCGGTGATCCTCGTCGTCGGGCGTGGTGGTCGCTTGCACCGAGGCGCCCTGATCTTCGTCTACCTCGCGGGTTACTCGGTGATCCGCTTCAGCGTGGAACTGCTGCGCATCGACACGGATTTCCGGCTGCTCGGGCTCTCGCGCAACAACTGGGCCTTCGCGCTCCTCGCGATCGCGGCGATCGTCGCACTCGTGTGGTGGCAGCGGCGTCCCGAGCCGCAGCCGGCCCCGAAGTCCGGGTCCGGTCGGGGCACCGGGTCGAAGGGTGGCGCCAAGGGGGGCTCGAAGGGGGGCTCGCAGTCCGCCAAGCAGAGCTCGAGGAGCCGTTCCAAGGGGCGCTCGGCGGGCGGGTCGAAGGGCGGCGGGAAACGCCCGCGGTCGCAGCGCTAGTCATTCGGCGAGCGCCCCCACGAGGTCGGCCGCGAGCGGGGCTGCGGTCTCCCCGCCCGCACCCCCGCCCTCCACGAGCACGGCGAAGGCAAGGCCCGCTGATCCGTCCTCTCCGAACAGCTCGGGTGCGACGCCCACGAACCAGGCGTGCTCCCCGTCGTCGACCTGGGCGGTGCCGGTCTTGCCGAGGACGGTGACGCCATCGGCGGCCGCGGCGGTACCGGTCCCGTCCTCGACGGCCTGTTCCATCAGGCTGCTGAGCACGTCCGGATCACCGGGGGCCTCGGTCTCCGACGCACCCTCCCCCTCGACGACGAAGGGCTGGCGCCACCGACCCGTGACGGCGGCCGCTGCCACCCCGGCCATGTGCGCGGGGGAGGCCTCGACGCGTCCTTGGCCGATGGCTTGCGCGGCGAGTTCGGTCTCGTCCTGTGGCTCGGGCATCGCCGCGAGCGATGTGAGCCCGGCGAGTTGGTAACCGGGGTCCTCGCCGGAGAAGCCGAACCCTTCCGCGTCCTGCGCGAGTGCCTCCCCCCGAGCTCGAGCGCCTCGTCGATGAAGGCCGTGTTGCAGGACTCGACGAACGCCTCCGCGAAGGGGATGTCGCCGAGGTCGAGATCCCCGGCGTTGGTGAACACGCGGCCCCCGGCGGTGCGCTGCGCCTCGCAGGCGACCGTCTCGTCGGGCTCCGTCCCGGCGTCGAGCAGCGCGGCGGCCGTCACGAGCTTGAACGTCGATCCCGGCGCGTATCGCCCGGTGAGTGCGCGCGGGAACTCGTCCCTCGGTCGGCTGACCGCGGCGCGGACGCCGCCGGACGCGGGGTCGAGCGCGACGATCGCGCTCCCCCGTCCCTCGGCCTCGAGCACCTCGGCCGCGGCTTGCTGGATGTTCGCATCGAGAGCGGTCGCGAGCGGCTCCGGCTCCACCGGGTCGAAATCGGCGAGGACGGTGACGGTCGTCCCGTCCTCGCCGACGATACGTACCTCGCCTCCGGGGCGTCCGGCGAGTTCCTCCTCGAACCGAGCCTCGAGCCCGGTGCGCCCGACGACGTCGCCCTCACGGTACGGCGGCCCCAGCTCGTCGAGCTGCTCGGCGGTGATCTGGTCGAGCCCTCCGACGAGTTCCCCCACCGCGGCGTTGGCCGGGACGCGGTCGGTCTCCTCCTGAAACACGATCCCGTCGAGTGCCGCGAGCTCCTCCCGCACCTCCTCCACCGCGTCGGGTGGCATGGTCGCGACCGGATAGAACCAGTCGGGCTCCAGATCCCCCGCGAGGAGCTCGGCCACCTCGTCCTCGTTCGCATCGGTCAGCTGCTCGAGCTCGCGGGCGAGTTCGTCGTGGTCGGCGACGTGCTGCGGTTCGACGCCGACCGTCACGACCTCCCCGCTGCCGGACAGGGGTTCGTCGTCGTGGCCGAGGATGGGAGCCCGCTCGGCCCAGTTCCGCGCCCGGTCGAGCTCCTGGGCCTCGCCGAGATCGGGATGCAGCACCTCCGGGGCCCAGTCGACCTCCCAGGCGTCCTCGCCCACCCGCACGACGCGGAAGCTGCCGACGTAGCTCCAGACACCGAGGTCCTCGAGGCTCAGGGTCGCCTCGAACGTGGCGGGTGCCGATTCCTCGAGGTCGTCGACGTCGAGCCGTGAGAGGTCGATGCTCGCCTCGCTGACATCGAGGTGCTCGTGGGCTTCGGCGTGCGCCTCGCCGGCCTCGCCGCCGGTCACCTCGTCGAGCGCCTCCCAGTCCTCCGCCGACCAGGCCGTGACGAATCGCTGGGCGGTCTGTCGGACGATCTCGGATTCGTCGTCGGCGACGAGCGCCCACCACGCCCCCACCGCGGCGCCGGCGATCGCCGCGAGCGCGAACAGTCCGATGAGCAGTCGGCGCACGTTCGCTCCTCGATTCGAGTCGATGTCCCGGCCGGGCGCGACCGGCTGGCTCGGTCCGCCGCAGGTGATCCTACGGCCTCCGCCGGGCTCGACCCAGCGGGCACCGGCGTCGCGCGCCGACGCCCGCCGAGGCGCTCAGCACGTCGATCGTCGCGCCATCGGACCTCCCGAGGTGCGCACGACGGTCAGCCACCGGGGTGTTCGATCGGGACGCGGCGCGCAGGCCGCCGGGACGAGCTGCCAGCGCCGCCCACGAGTTGCAGGCGCCCGGCGATGGTCTCGGCCGGTGCCGGTCCACCGAACAGATACCCCTGGGCGAACTTGCACCGGGCTTCGACCAGCGCGTCGCGGTGGTGGGATTCCTCGACCCCCTCGGCGACCGTGTCGATGCCGAGGCGCCGGCCCAGCTCGACGATCGCGGTCAGCATCTGCTCCCCCCGCTCGCCGCCTTGCGCCCCGGTCAGGAAGACGCGGTCGATCTTCAACTGATCGAGGGGGAAGCGCGCCAGGTGCCCGAGGGCAGAGTACCCGGTGCCGAAGTCGTCCAGTGCGACACGCACGCTGCGGCTCCGCAGCTCCTCGATGACTGCGCCGGCGGTCGCCGGGTACTGCATGATGGCCGTTTCGGTCAGCTCGAGCACCAGGGCCTGGCCGGGCAGGCCCGTGTCGGCCAGCGTGTCCTCGACCGCGGTCACCAGTCCGTCGGACTCGAGATTCCGAGCGCTGACGTTCACGCTGACGGTGAGGTCGGGATGGTGCACCCGCCACCCGGCGAGATCCCGGCACGCCACCCCGAGGACGTGTTGGTCGATCTCGTCGATCAGCCCGATCTCCTCGGCGAGCGGGATGAAGACGCCCGGTGGGACCTGCCCGTGCCGGGACGAGTTCCACCGCGCGAGTGCCTCGAGCCCCACGACGGTCCCGTCCTCGACGGTCACCAGCGGCTGGTACCAGACCGCGATCTCACCCTGGGGGATCGCGGCGTGCAGATCGTTCTCGAGCGCATGGCGGGTCCGCGTGGCGTCCTCGAGGCGGGCGGAATGCTCCACGACCGTTCCCGGCCCGGCCGCCTTCGCCTGGTACATCGCGAGATCGGCCCGTCGCAGCATGGCCTCCACGTCCCGATCCTCCGGGCGCAGGAACGCGAGGCCGACCGAGGCTCGGCAACGCACGCTGACCCCGTCGAGCTCCATCGGTCGTGCCAGCACCTCGGCCACCCGATCGGCGATCCGCCGGGCATCCGCCGCATCCGCGAGGCCCTCGAGCAGGACGGCGAACTCGTCGCCCCCGAGGCGCGCGACGGTGTCCTGCGTACGCACCGTGGTCCGAACGCGATCGGTCGTCGCGACCAGCACACGATCCCCGAAGGAGTGGCCGTACTGATCGTTGACGCGCTTGAACCCGTCCAGGTCGATGAAGAAGACCGCCGCGGTGGCGTTGGTGGCGGCGCGGCGCTCGAGGGCGTGACCGAGCCGTTCGGCGAACAGCGCCCGGTTGGCCGCCCCGGTGAGCGTATCGTGAAACGCTTGATGGGAGAGTTCGCGCTGCAGGGCCTTGCGCTCGCTCACGTCGCGGGTGGTGAGGACGTAGTCGGCCATGTCGGGATCGTCGCGTCGGTCCGACAGCGCCGTCTCGGTGTCGATCCAGTGGCCGTCCCGATGCCGGAACCGCCATTCGGCGCTCACCGTCGCCCGCCGCCCGGGTTCCGTGAGCAGGTGCTGCACGTGCTCGCGGTCGTCCTGGTGCACGAGGTCGAACAGGCACGTCCCCCGCAGCCCCTCCGGCGCGGTCCCGAGCAGGCTGCGCGCTTGGGCGCTGGCCAGGTGGATCGTGCCTGCACGGTCGACCTCGAGGACGAGGTCCGACGAGTGCTCGACCAGTGCTCGGAAGCGGCGCTCGCTGCCCTCGAGCGCCTCCAACAGGTGCAGGCGGTCCAGAACGAGGCCGATCTCGCTCGCGAGCGCCGCGAGCGCATCACGGTCGTTGCTGCCCAGCACCTCGGGCGTCCCGACCGCGACGACCCCCGAGAGCTGGGAAGCGACGACGACGAGCCCGAGCGTGAGGTGGCCCTGGGGGAGCTCGACGCCCCACTGTCGTCCGAGGGATCGCGCGGACTGCGGCCCGAGCACCAGCGTGCTGCGCACCCCCCGGCGCTCGAGGTGATCCAGCGCGGTGCGCAGTTCGCCGACGTCGATCCTCGTGCCGCGCAGCCCCTCGGCTCCGTCACCGCGGGTCTGGGCGATCTCGACCGTGGCCGCCGTCTCGTCCGTGCGCGCGAAGAACGCCGTGGCATCGTCGGTCAGCTGCGTGAGGCGATCCAGTGCGGCGCCGACGGCGGCATCCAGGTCCTCGAGGGTGCGGGCGGTGCCCAGCTCGGTGCTGCTCGCGGCGAGCACCTCCTCGCGGCGCGTCGCTCGCTCGGCGGCCTCGAGCGCCTGCAGTAGCCATCCCGCAGCGAACGGGTGCAATCCCACCAGGGGTGCGGCGATCGCGACGGTCGCGAACCCGACCGACGGGGAATCCCACGCCCCTGCGAGGGCGATGAGATACGCACCACCGTAGATGGCGGCGGCGCGCGCCATGTCCCGTCGTCCCTGGGCCACGCGTGTGCACCAGGCGAACAGCAGGAGCCCCAGGATCGGGATGAGGCTGCCGAGGAGGGCCGCGAGCGTTCCCATCGCCGTCAACTCGGCCGCGTCGCCGACGACGCTCGGTGGTCGCCGGTTGCCGGTCCACCACGCTCGCAACACGACCAACCCGACGAGCCCGAGGATCGTCAGCCGCTCACCGGCACTCCGACCCCCGTCGGCGAGCACGTACGCGGACACGGCCACCGCGTAGACGCTCGTCGCGACCAGGAACGCCCGATGGTACGCCGCGCTCGACTCCGGGCCCCGCAGCGGCAGGACTGTCAGCACCCGTAGCACGCTCTCGCCTCCTCCCCCGCCGGGCGTCCCGGACAACGGGCCTGTCGACCCGCCGCAGGAGCTACCTACCCCCCGAATCGGCGGGATCCGGGCAGGCTGAACCATTCCGGCCAGTCCAGCCCCGCGGGCTCAGGTCGGGGGGGCGGTCGAACGAACGGGCGTGCGTGGTGGACGTGTCACCGAGGCGGTCGGTGCTGACCGCCGCAGGCCGTCGCGGGCGATCAGCGCTCAGCGGATCGCATCCGGCCCCAGCAGGCTCTTGAGCTGCGCGTAGAGTCCCCCGTCGCGACTGACCCGCAACTCGTCGGGGAGCTGCAACGTGGTCCGCCGTGCCCCGCCGTTCTCGAGCCGCAGGTGGACCGGGGCGGCCCCGGGATGCTCCGCGAGCACGCGCTTCAGTTGGCCCACCCGGGTGTCGGTGCACTGCTCGGGCGCGACGCGCAGTTCGACGGGGGCTCTCGTGGCGTCGGAGACGTCGGGAGCGCGGACGTCGGTCGCGATCACCTTCGGTGGGTCGGCCCCGTCGAGACGTCCGCTGACCGCCAGGATGGCGTCCTCGACGAGCAGCTCCGCGGCGTCGGCGTAGACCGACGGGAAGAAGATGCAGTCGATGCCGCCCTGCAGGTCCTCGAGCGTCCCGGTGACGTAGGGCTCGCCCTTCTTCGTGAACTTCTTCGCGAGCCCCGTGAGAATCCCCGCCACCGTCAACTGCGCGGCCCCTGCGGCCGACTGCTTGTCGGAACGACCCCGGTCGGCACCCGTGGGCGCACTCTCGCCGTCGCGGGCGAGCTCCCCGATCGCGACCGTCGACTGCTGCTCGATCACCCGTTCCAGGCCGAACAAGGGGTGATCGCTCACGTACAGGCCGAGCATCTCGCGCTCGTGCGCGAGCTTCTCCTTGCGGTCGAACTCGGCGTCGTCCACCGCGAGGCTGCCGAGATCGTCCAAGTGCTCGTCGCCGAGGTCGCCGAACAGGCTGTCCTGACCCATGGCCTCGTTGCGCTTGATGCTCTGCGCCTGCTCGACGACCGGCTCGTAGGCCAGCAACAGGCCCTTGCGCGGATGACCGAGCGACTCGAACGCCCCGGCCTTGATGAGGGACTCGAGCGTGCGCTTGTTCAGAACGCCGGAGTCGACCTTCCGACAGAAGTCCCCGAAGTCGACGAAGGGACCGTGCTCGCGCCGTGCCGCGATGATCGCCTCGCAGACCGACTCACCGACGTTGCGAACCCCCGAGAGGCCGAAGCGGATGCGCTGGGCGCCGGCCCCCTCTTCGGCGCCCGGCTCGGTGGCCGGCGAGAAGTCAACGAGCGAGTCGTTGACGTCCGGCTGCAGCACCTCGATGCCCATCGTGCGGCAGGTGTGCAGGTAGAGAGGTAGGCGATCCTTGTTCGTCTTGACGCTCGTGAGCAGCGCCGACATGTACTCGACCGGGTAGTGCGCCTTCAGGTAGGCGGTCTGGTAGCTGACCAGCCCGTACCCCGCCGAGTGCGACTTGTTGAAGGCGTAGTCGGCGAAGCCCTCGATGAGGTCCCACAGCTCCTGCGCGAGCTGCTCGGAGTAGCCCCGTTCGCCCATGCCGGCGAGGAACTTCTCGCGCTGGGCGTCCATCTCCTTCTGCTTCTTCTTGCCGATCGCGCGCCGAAGGAGGTCGGCCTCGCCCAGGCTGAATCCGGCGAGCGTCTGCGCGATCTTCAGGACCTGCTCCTGGTAGACGATGATCCCGTAGGTCGGTTCGAGGATCTCGACGAGGTCGTCGTGCGGGTACGTCACGGGCTTGCGGCCGTGTTTGCGTTCGACGTACTCGGTGTGCAGATCCGCCGACATCGGCCCGGGCCGGTAGAGCGCGAGCAACGCGACGACGTCGTCGAACCCGTCGGGCTTGAGCTGCTTGCAGAGGGCCTTGATGCCGGTCGAGTCGAGCTGGAACACCCCGTCGGTGTCCCCCCGCGACAGCATCTCGTAGGTCGCGGGGTCGTCGAGCGGGACGTGGTCGATGTCGATCCGCTGTCCGGTGGTCGACTCGATGTGCGCGAGCGCGTCGCTGATGACGGTGAGGTTGCGCAGGCCGAGGAAGTCCATCTTGAGCAGGCCGATGTCCTCGACCATGCCCCCGTCGTACTGGGTGACGACCTCGCCTTCCTCGACCCGCAGGACGGGACAGTGCTCGGTGATCGGATCCCCGGCGATCACGACGCCGGCCGCGTGGATCGAGTGCTGCCGCCGCAGCCCCTCGAGCTGCTTCGCCGTGTCGAGGACCTGCTTCGCATCGGGCTCGTTGTCCCAGGCCTCCGCGAGCTCGGTCGACAGCTCGTAGGCCTGATCGAGCGCGTACTCCTTGCCCATCACCGGTGGCGGCATCATCTTGGAAAGGCGGTCGCCGAACCCGAAGGGGTGGCCCATGACGCGCGCGGCGTCACGGATCGCCGCCTTCGCCTTGATCGTGGAGTAGGTGATGATCTGTGCGACCCGGTCCTCGCCGTACTTGTCGATCGAGTACTGGATCATCTCCCCGCGGCGACGCTCGTCGAAGTCGAGGTCGATGTCCGGCATCGTGACCCGCTCGGGGTTCAGGAAGCGCTCGAAGATCAGGTCGTGCTCGATCGGGTCGAGGTCGGTGATGCCGGTGCAGTACGCCACGGCGCATCCGGCCGCCGAGCCGCGACCCGGCCCCAGGCGGATCCCGTGCTGGCGGGCGTATTCGCAGAGGTCGGCCACGATCAGGAAGTACGCGGGGAAGCCCATCTGCTCGATGATCGCGAGCTCCGACTCCAGACGTTCGGTGACCTTCTGCGACAGCGGCACGCCGTACCGCTGCTCGGCGCCCTCGAAGACCTTGCGGCGCAGGTGTTCGGCCTCGGTGAGCCCCTCCGGCACCTCGAACTTCGGCAGGTGGAACGTGCCGAAGTCGATCTCGACGTTGCAGCGCTCGGCGATCGCCAGCGTGTTCTTCCACGTCTGTGGCAACTCGGGGAAGAGCGCCTGCATCTCGTGCGGCGCCTTCACGTAGAACTGGTCGCTCTTGAACTTGAACCGATCCGGATCGGACTTCTGGCTGCCCGTCTGGATGCACAGGAGGCAGTCGTGCGCCTCGTGGTCGTGCTGGTGGGTGTAGTGGCTGTCGTTGGTCACGACGAGCCCGAGGCCGAGGTCGCGGGCGATCTCGATCAGCTGGCCGTTGGTCTTGTGCTGCTCAGGGATCCCGTGGTCCTGCAGCTCGATGAAGTAGTTGTCCGGCCCGAGGACATCGCGGTACCAGGCCGCGGTCTCCCGGGCGGCCCGCTCGTCGCCGGACAGCAGATGCTGGTTGACCTCGGCGCCGAGGCAGCCCGACAGCACGATCAGCCCGTCCGCGTACTGCTCGAGCAGCTCCTTGTCCGCACGGGGCTTGTACCAGTAGCCCTCGAGGTACCCCCGGCTCACGAGCTTCATGAGGTTCTTGTAGCCCGTGTTGTTCTCGGCCAGGACGGACAGGTGGTGGTAGGACTCCTGTTTGCCACTGCCCGCGGTCGCCTCCCCGGACCCACCGCGGCGGGGCCCCTTCTCGTAGCGGCTCCCACGAGCCATGTACAGCTCGGAGCCGATGATGGGTTTCACCCCGTGCTCGAGTCCGGCCTTGTAGAAGTCGATGGCCCCGAACATGTTCCCGTGGTCGGTCATGGCGAGCGCGGGCATGCCCTGTTGTGCGGCGTGGCGCATGATCTCGTCCACACGTGACGCGCCGTCGAGCATCGAGTACTCGGTGTGCGTGTGCAGGTGGACGAAGCTGTCACCCACCGATCTCCCCCTTGTCGCGTTTCATGCATCGGCCTGGCCGGCGGCCGGGAGGCGACCCGGACGCTCGCGGGACCGACACGAGATGTGCCGGGGGAAGGACGGAGACGGATCCCGTCGTGAATCACACTCGTGTCGTTCGGCCTTCACGGTAGCGCGTCGAGCCGCGCGGAGTCTACCGGGGACCCTAGGGCTCGTACGGGTTCGCCCGGTCGGCGTGCTCGGGGTCCAGGCGCTCGGCGTCGTCCTCGGGGAACGAGATCGTCTCGGGATCACCGTCGGAGACGTACTTGCGACCCGGCTCCTCCTCGAGCCACTCGAGCCAGTGCTCCGACATGAAGGACGCATCGGGGCCGTCCGCGCCTCGCTGGGCGAGGATCCGCGGGATCCCGAGCGGGTCGAAGTCCTCCGCGAACGGCGAGGGGGCCGGATCCGACCCGACCAACAGGATGCCCTCGTGCTCGTACTCGATCCCGTCGTGGGCACCGGTACGGGCAAGCTCCCGCTCCTCGGGCCAGACCCCGAGCGGCAGCGACATCGTCGCGACGTCGCCCCCGGGGACCACCTCGCGGATCTGCTCCGCACCCAGGGCGAGTTGGCGCTGCACCTCCTCGCTGTCGACCGTGCCCAGGTTCTGATGGCCGATCGTGTGGTTGCCGACCTCGAACCCGAGCTCGTGGAGCTCGGCGAACATCTCCTGGCCCTGCTCAGGGTCGTCGAACCGCTTGTCGGTGACGTAGAAGGAGCCCACGGCGGGGAACTCGGGATGCTCCTCCCCGAAGTCCAGCATGATGCCGACGGCGCTCTCGGGGTCCACCTCGCCGTCGTCGGTGCGGTCGAACTGCGTTGGCAGCGTGTCGTCGAACGTCAGCACGACCGGACTCCTGCCCGCGGGGATGTCGATCTCCCCGCGCACGAGATCGACCGTGCGGATGGGGTGGTAGCCGTGCTCGTGGAGGAACTCGAGTTCCTCCCGGAACGCCTCGGGGGTCATCTGCCACTCGTCGGCGGGCTCCTCCACGATCCCGTGGTACATGAGGACGGGGACGTGGCCCAGCTCGTTCGCCTCGACCTCCGCGGGGTCGGGGAGCTCGTTCCCGGCCGCGGCCTCCTCACCGTCGGAACCCTCGTCACGCTCGTCCGCCGCGTCCTCGTCGCGTTCAGGATCCGGGTCCGCGTCATCGGCGCGATCCGAGGACTGTTCATCGTCCTCCGCGGCCTCCCCGTCGGCCTCGTCCCGACCGTCGTCGGACGAGTCGGTGGCTGGCGGCTCGGCCTCCCCCTCGGCCGGCTCGTCCTCAGCCCCGCCACACGCGGCGAGCCCGAAGGCCACGAGCACCATCGACAACATCAGCATGCCCGCACGAACGCCCATTGCGCCTCACACTCGACCGACCGGTGCCCCCTGACCACCGCACGGTACCGCGAGCGAGGCATGCGGGCGCGCCAGCGCCCCTGTCCCCCGCCGCCCCGTCGAGCACCCTCGGGCCTCGAGCCCGCGATCAATCCTCGCTCGGGGACTGCTCCAGGCAACGCAGGACCGCCAGGCCGTAGGCCTCGACGGCCAGCGGATGGACGACGGTCTCGTCTCCCTCCACCCAGAACCGGACGCGGAACCGCTCACCATCGCGCTCGAGCATGCGGAACCGCTCGCCCAGCGCTGCGCGCAGCTGGGCCTCGCGGGGCAACCAGACGACCTCGCGGAGCATGATCGCGTCGAGTCCCCACTCGACCGCGCCCCCGAACGTGATGACCTGCCCGGCAGGGGCCTCGGCGACGTCCACGCTCATGGGGCTGATGAGGAACGTGTGCTCGTCGAGGTCCGCATCGGGGACGACGAAGCGGTCACCGGTGATCGGTCGCCACGGGAGCCCGGCGTCGCGCAGCCGCTGGGCCAGGTCGACGGAGAGCAGCGGCTCACCGGCCGGCTCCCGGCCGCGGATGGCGCCTTCGTCGGTGACCACCCACTGGGAGAGGTCGAACGCGTGGTACCCGAACTCGCTCATCACCATCCGAGCTTGCCCGGGCGGAGTTGTGGGCACTCGGGCACACGGGGCCGCGCGGGCGAGGTCGCGCTCAGCCCGATGGCAGGGTCGAGGCCTCGCCGACCAGGAACCGGTCGACCGACGAGGCGCAGAGCCGCCCCTCGTTGATCGCGTGCACCACGATCGACTGACCCATTCGCGCGTCCCCGCACGCGAACACGTCCGGAGCGGAGGTCCGGAAATCGTCGGCGCGCACGTTTCCGCGGTCGTCCTCGGGCAGGTCGAGCTGCTGGAGGAACGCGTCCCGCGCCGGACGCTCGAAGCCGATGGCCACGAGCACGAGGTCGGCGGGCAGCACCTGCTCGGTCCCGGGGATGGGGCCGAAGTCGGGCGGGCCTGACGTGTCGGAGATCCGCACGCCCGTGATGCGCTGGCCGTCGCCCACGATCTCGTGGGTGATCGCGGTCCGCTTCGTCGCGCCCTCGTCCAGCGCGTAGGTCGAGGGGTAGCGGCGTGGTTGGTCGGGCCAGCCCACGATCTCGCGCGGCCGCGTGCCCTCCGGGTGAGGGTACCGATCGAGCTGCGTGACCGAGGCGGCCCCCTCGCGCAGGGAGTTCGCGATGCAGTCCGCGCCCGTGTCACCCCCACCGATCACCACGACGTGCTTGCCGGCCGCGGTGATCGCGCCCTCGTGGCGTTGCCCGTTGGACCGGGAGGCGATCGCCCGGTTGCGGTCGTACAGGTAGTCCATCGCGAGGTGAACACCCTCGTGCTTGGCGCCGGGGACGTTGAGTTCCCGGTGCAGACGTGCCCCGACGGCGATCACGACCGCGTCGTGGTCGGCGCGCAACGCCTCGGCGGTGATGTCGACGCCGACGTCCACGCCACAGCGGATGTCGATCCCGGACGCCTCCATCACCCGGACACGACGTTCGACGATCTCCTTCTCGAGCTTGAAGTCGGGGATGCCGAAGCGCAGGAGCCCGCCGGGGGCCTCGTCACGCTCGAAGACCGTGACCCGGTGGCCAGCGCGATTGAGCTGCTCGGCTGCCGCGAGTCCGGCCGGTCCGGAGCCCACCACCGCGACCCGATGGCCGCTGCGATGGTCGACCGTCTCGGGCTGCACCCAGCCCTCCTGGAACGCCTTCTCGATGATGGACAGCTCGATGTGCTTGATCATCACCGGCTCGGCGTTGATCTCGAGCGTGCACGCCGGCTCGCAGGGAGCGGGACACGTGAGACCGGTGAACTCGGGGAAGTTGTTCGTGGCGTGCAACCGATCGATCGCTTCGCGCCAGCGGCCCTGCTCGACGAGCTCGTTCCACTCGGGGATGAGGTTGCTGAGCGGACAGCCGGAGTGGCAGAACGGCACGGCGCACTGCATGCACCGCGTCGCCTGCTCCTCGACCTCGACGATGGGCAGGAGCCGGATGATCTCGTGGTAGTCGCCGACCCGGTCCGCGGGGTCGCGGAGCGGGTCCCCGGGGAACGGGCGGTCGATCCTGAGGAAGCCCTTCGGGTCGCCCATCAGGTGATCACCGCCTCCCGCTGCTCGTCCACGTCGGCGCCGTGTTCCTCCGCGCGCCGCGCGAGCTCGGCGAGCGCGCGCTTGTAGTCGCGGGGCATGACCTTCACGAACTGGTGACGGGCGGACGGCCACTCGTCGAGGAGACGCGCCGCGACCGGCGACCCGGTGCGCTCGGCGTGCTGGCTGACGAGCTCGTGCAACGCCGCCCAATCAGCGTCGTCGAACACATCGAGGTCCACGAGCTCCGTGTTGACGCGCGGCGGGAAGGTACCGGAGGGATCGTGCACGTAGGCGATGCCACCACTCATCCCCGCCGCGAAGTTCCACCCGGTGGGGCCGAGCACGACCACGCGGCCTCCGGTCATGTACTCGCAGCCGTGGTCACCGACGCCCTCGACGACCGTCCACGCACCCGAGTTGCGCACCGCGAACCGCTCCCCCGCTTGGCCGCGGAAGAAGGCGTGACCGCCGGTCGCCCCGTACAGCACGGTGTTGCCGACGATCACCTGCTCCTCGGCAGCGAAGGTGGCGTCCTCTCGGGGTCGGGCGGTGAGCCATCCGCCGGAGAGCCCCTTGCCCGCGTAGTCGTTGGCCTCCCCCCAGAGCGTGAGGTCGATGCCCGGCGCGAGCCAGGCGCCCACGCTCTGGCCGGCCGAGCCGGTGAGCTCCACCCGGATGGTGCCGTCCGGCAACCCCTCGGCACCCCGTGCCCGCGTCAGCCGCGACGACAGGATGCCGCCGACCGCACGGTTCACGTTGCGCACGTGTCGCTGGATCCGCACGGGTTCGCCGCGCACGATCGCGGGCTCGGCCAGTTCGACGAGCTCGTGGTCGAGCGCGTCGTCGAGGACCGCCGGCGGGGGCGCGACCTTGCGGCGCGGCCGGTCCGCGGGCGCATCCGGTTGCGCCAGCAGGGCGGAGACGTCGAAACGGTGCTGCTTCCAGTGGTCGTTCTCGGGATTCGCCTCGAGCAGGTCGGTCCGCCCGATCAGCTCGTCGTACGTGCGAACGCCGAGCCGGGCCATCAGCCCGCGCGCCTCCTCGGCCACGAGCCAGAAGTAGTTGAGCACGTGCTCCGGCGTCCCCTGGAACCGTTCGCGCAGCTGGGGATCCTGGCTGGCGATCCCGACCGGGCACGTGTTCAGGTGGCAGACGCGCATCATGATGCAACCGGTCGCGACGAGGGGGGCGGTCGCGAAACCCACCTCGTCGGCACCGAGCAGCGCGGCCACGACGACGTCGCGACCGGTGCGCATCCCGCCGTCCGCCTGCACGCTGATCCGCCCGCGCAGGTCGTGGCGCACGAGCGTCTGCTGCGTCTCGGCGATGCCGAGCTCCCACGGCACGCCCGCCGAGGCGATCGACGAGAGCGGTGACGCGCCGGTGCCCCCGTCGTGGCCGGCGATGGTCACGTAGTCGGCGTTGGCCTTCGCGACACCGGCCGCGACCGTTCCGACCCCGACCTCGGCGACGAGCTTGACCGACACCGAGGCCTCGGGGTTGGAGCAGCGCAGGTCGTAGATGAGCTGCTTCAGGTCCTCGATCGAGTAGATGTCGTGGTGCGGCGGAGGGCTGATCAGCTCGACCCCGGGGGTCGAATGGCGCAGCCAGGCAATGTGGTCGTCGACCTTGTGGCCGGGCAACTGTCCTCCCTCGCCCGGCTTCGAACCCTGCGCCACCTTGATCTGCAGCTGGTCGGCGTTGACGAGGTAGTCGGCCGTGACGCCGAAGCGGCCGCTCGCGACCTGCTTGATCGACGATCGGCGCTCGTCCCCGAAGCGGGCGGGGTCCTCGCCGCCCTCCCCGGTGTTCGACTTGCCACCCATGCGGTTCATCGCGACCGCGAGCGCTTCGTGCGACTCGGGGCTGATCGCCCCGAGGCTCATGGCCCCCGTGGCGAACCGCTTGACGATCTCGCTGGCCGGCTCGACCTCGTCGACCGACAACGGCTCGGCCGACTCCCGGAAGCGCAGCAGGCCCCGCAACGTGCCCCGCCGTCCGGCGTCCTCGTTCACCCGGCGGGCGAACTCGGCGTAGGACTCGTGCGGGTCGTCGCCCCCGAGCTCGCCCTGATGGTGGCCCACGGCCTTCTGCAGCAAGGGGACGGTCTCGGGGTTCCAGACGTGCGTCTCGCCCCAGCGCCGCCAGGTGTAGACGCCACCGGTCGGCAGCAGGCCGGAGTCGTCCGGCAGCGCGGGGACCGCACGCTCGTGGTGGGCCCGGGGATAGGCCCGCTGGTGCCGGTCGAGCGCCTCCCGGGCGAGCACGTCGAGATCGACGCCGCCGACGCGGGACGCGGTGCCGGTGAAGTAGCGCGCGACGAGCTCCTCGTCGAGACCGAGCGCCTCGAAGATCTGAGCGCCGGTGTACGAGTGCAGCGTCGAGATCCCCATCTTCGACAGGATCTTGAGCAACCCGTTGCCGATGCCCTTGATGACCTTCTTCTCCGCCTGCTCGAGGTCGACATCGGCGGGCAACTCCCCGCGTTCGACGAGATCGGGCAGCGCCTCGAACAGCAGGTACGGGTTCACCGCGCTCGCGCCGTAGCCCAGCAGGCAGGCCACGTGGTGCACCTCGCGAACCTCACCGGACTCGGCGACCAGCCCGCACCGCAGGCGCGTTCCGGCGCGCACGAGGTGGTGGTGGATCGCGCCCGTGGCCAGCAGCGTCGGCACCGCCGCCCGGTCGGAGCGGGCCCGCCGGTCGGAGAGGATCAGGATCTCGGTCCCGCGGGCCACGGCGGCGTCGGCCTCCGCGCAGAGGCGGTCGAGGGTGGCGCCCAGACCCTCCGGTCCCTCGTCAAGGGGCCAGGTGCAGTCCAACGTCTCGGCACGGAAGCCGCGCATCGTCGGCGCCACGCCGGGGACGAGCCGGTCGGCGTGCCGGAGCTTGGCCATGTCCCGGTCCCGCAGCACGGGTTGGCTCATGGCGAGCCGCCGCGCGTGCTCGGGGGTCTCGGTGAGGAGGTTGCCCTCGGGTCCGACCCCTGTGGCCAGGCTCATCACGATCGACTCGCGCACGGGATCGATCGCCGGGTTGGTGACCTGCGCGAAGCGCTGCTTGAAGTAGCTGAACAGCGGCGGCGCCTGGTCCGACATCCCGGCGAGCGGTGTGTCGGTGCCCATGGAGCCGACGGCCTCCTTGCCGACCCGCGCCAAGGGGGCGACCAGGCTGCGCAGCTCCTCCTCGGTCCACCCGAAGGCCCGCAGCCGGGTCCACAGGGGGTCGGCCGGCATCCCGGTCGGCTCGATCTCGTCGTCGCTGACCGGGGGAAGGTCGTCGAGGCGCACGGCGTGGGCGTCGTTCCAGTCCCCGTAGGGCTGGCGCGCGGCGATCTCGCGCTCGACCTCACCGTCGGCGAACACCTCGCCGCGATCGAGGTCGACCACGAAGAGCCGTCCCGGCCGCAGCCGTCCCGTCCGCTCGATCGTGGCCGGATCGAGCTCCAGCGTCCCCGCCTCGCTCGCGAGATGGACCCAGCCGTCGGTGGTCACCGCCCAACGGCCCGGCCGCAGCCCGTTGCGGTCGAGGGTGGCGCCCGCGACCCGGCCGTCGGTGAAGGTCACGCTGGCGGGGCCGTCCCACGGCTCCATGAGCGCCGAGTGGTACCGGTAGAAGTCGACGACCTCGGAGGGCAGGTCGTCGCGCCCCTCGTACGCGGCGGGGATGAGCATCATGACCGCGTGGGGCAGGCTGCGACCGGTCATGGTGAGCAGTTCGAGGACGTTGTCGAGTGTCGCCGAGTCCGACCCGTCGGGGCGGATCACCGGGAGGATCTTCTCGAGGTCGTCGCCGAGCAGTTCGCTGGCCAGCTGCGACTCACGCGCACGCATCCAATTGATGTTGCCCTGCAGGGTGTTGACCTCGCCGTTGTGGGCGATCAGCCGGTACGGGTGCGCGAGCTCCCAGCTCGGGAACGTGTTGGTCGAGAACCGCGAGTGCACGAGGGCGAGCGCCGACTCCATCCGCTCGTCGTGCAGCTCGGGGTAGAACGTCGGCAGCTGCGGGGCGGTCAGCATCCCCTTGTAGACGATGGTGCGCGACGAGCAGGAGGCCACCGTGAGCGCCTCGCCGCTGGCGACCGCCGCCGACCGGCGCGCCACGTAGAGGCGGCGCTCGAACTCCGCCTGGTCCGACACGTCCTCTCCCGCAGCGACCAGCAACTGCCGGATCACCGGCGCGGACTCGCGCGCCACCCGCCCGATCGCCTCGGGACGCACCGGCACGTCCCGCCACCCCAGCACGTGCTGCCCGGCCCGGCGGACCGCATCGACGAGCACGGCCTCCTGGCCGCTCCGTTCCTCTTCGTCCTGCGGCAGGAAGCACATCGCCACGGCGTAGCGGCCCGGCTCGGGGAGGTCGGCCCCGAGCTCCTCTGCCACGACCGCCCGCAGGAACCGGTCGGGCATCTGCAGCAGGATGCCCGCTCCGTCGCCCGAGTCGACGTCCGCTCCCTCGGCGCCCCGGTGCTCCATGCAGTCCAAGGAGTCCAGCCCGCGACGCACCGTCTCGTGACTCGGCACGCCGTCGAGCCGCGCGACGAGCCCGACGCCGCAGCCGTCGTGCTCGTGCACCGGGTCGTAGAGCGTGGTTGGTCGTGGCATGGGTTGACCGCCTTCGGGAGAAGGAGCGGGAGCGCGAGGAAGCGAGAACGTTGCGATCGCACCCGCCGCCGGGACCGTCAGGGGACTGGCTCGTCCAGCGGCTCGGGCACCGTTGCCCGCCCCCCAAGTTTGCCGTGTCTCGACGCGTGTCGCGAAAATCGCGCCACAGGGCCGTGAACCGGCGGCCGACCGCGTGCGCTACCCGGCCCACGAACGGACGGCCCCGATCGCCGGCGTCGGCCGGAGGCCCCTAGTAGGATGCCACAAGCGCCGTCGTGCCGAGGCGCTGCTCGCGAACGCGCCCCTGGGCGTGCTCGACCCAGTGGACGGCCGCATTCCGGCGTGACGTGACGCACTGGTGCAAGCGGCGGTCCACGAAGTGGGCCGCGGCCCCGTCGTCGATGGCGTAGCCGGCGGGCAGGCCCTCGGCCAGGGCTCGGTGCAACGCGGGGCGCCGCTCGGCCTCCCCGTCGTAGTGGGGCGTGCAGGAGCCCGCCAGGATCCCCAACCCGTCGTGCAGCGGGGCGAGGGGCCCGAACGAGTCGGTGATGCCGGCCTCGAACCAACACATCGCCCCGGCGCTGATGCCGCAGAGCACGGCGCCGCGATCGTGCGCTGCCGCCAGGAGCCGGTCCACGCCGTGCACCCGCCAGACCGCGAGCAGGTTCGCGGTGGACCCCCCACCCACGTAGATCACGTCCTGCGCCGCGATCCATCGTTCGGGCTCCGCCGAGGGTGGGGAGAACAGCCGCAAGTGGCTGGCCGCGCACCGGCCGGCGAAGCCGGCATGGAAACGCTGGACGTAGTCGGGTGCGTCGCCGCTCGCCGTGGGCAAGAAACCTACGCGCGGGTGATCGCGATCGGCCTGAGCGAGCACGTAGTCGTCGAGCGTCGGATCGTCCGGGTCGGTCGAGAAGCCCCCGCCGCCCAAGGCGATGACCTGCCCCCTCCGCACTAGATCGACACGATCGTCGCGCCCTGCGGCACCCGGTCGTACAACTCGATCACGTGATCGTTGTGCATCCGCACGCACCCGTTCGACGCCGCGTTTCCGATCGAGCCGGTGTCCGGTGTCCCGTGGAAGCGGATCAGCGTGTCCCGCCCCCCCTGGACCCAGTTGAGGGCACGCACACCGAGCGGGTTGTCGCGGCCGGGCCCGACCACCTCGTCCATGTCCTGGCCCCATCCATCCGGAGCCGGGTTGTGCCACGTGGGCATGTGCCGTTTCGCTCCCACCCCGAAGACACCGGTCGGAGTGGGGCTGTCGTTCGTGCCGATCGCGACGGGCCAGTCGGCGGCGATCTCCCCGTCCACGTAGTGATAGACCCGTCGCTCAGCCTGGCGCAGCAGCACGACGTCGTGGAAATCGTCCCGGGTGCGCCCCGGGGCGACCTCGTCGACGGGCAGCTCCACCGTGTCCTGCTCGTCCTGCAGCGCCTCGAGCGCCAGCTCCGTGGTCGTGTCGCGGTCGAGTGTCCGGCCGGTGCTCGAGTCGGTGATCTCGATCCACCCGCTGGAGTAGTCGATCGAGGCGTCGCGGGCCTCGGCATCGATCTCCGCGGCCACGTCGTCCACGTAGGCCCCGACCTCGCCCTCGTCGAGCTCCAAGGTGACCTCGGAGGAGAGGGTCGACGCGTTCGCCTGCGGGTCCGCGACCGCCGCGTCGCGGAGCGCGCGCACGTTCGCGGGGTCTCCACCGAACTCTCGCGGTGTGACCTCCCAGGAGGCGTCACCGTCGACGAGCTCGACCACCCGGTCGAGGGCCGCGTCGGTGGCCGCCTGCACGCGCGGCGCCGCGTCCCGCGCGTCCGCCTCGGTGATGTCCGGCGGCTCCTCGTCGACCGGCACGTCGACGGTGTCACGGGCGCCGTGGAGGGCGTCCTCGAGCGCTGCGGTCGCCGGGCCACGTTCGACCTCGCGGCCGGTGGTGTGGCCCCGGACCTCGTAGGCCTCGCCGTCCCAGACCAGCGTCGCGTCGTCGATCCCGGCGTCGATCTCGTCGGCGATCGCCGCGATCCGGGCGCGAACCGCCTCCTCGGGCAGTTCGATGTCCGCCCTCACCTCGGGCCCGGACTCGTCGCCCAACCACCGCATGCGGGCCAGATCCCCCCAGCCGGCCTGATCGCGCCCCTCGACCGCCTCGGCCAACGCCCCCGCCGCGTCCGCCTCGGCCCCGAGTTCACGGGGGGTGACGCTCCAGCTCGCCTCGTCGTCGCGCAGCTCCACCTCGTGGTCCAGGCGCGCGTTCAGCTCCTCCGACACCAGGTCGTGCGCCTCGTCGACCACGAGCTCCCCGACGTCGAGTCCCGCGACGGTCGTGCCCGGCAACAGGCGCTCCTCAGCCTCGTAGTCGTGCGCGTAGGCGACCGTGCCCGAGAGCGCGGCGAGCGCCGCGACGAGCGCCACGGCGAGCGTGACGAGCGCCCCCTGTCCCCAGCGCGGCAGGCGGCGAAGTGCGGTGGTCATCGTGCAGGCCTTCGTCGGCATGGCTCTCCCCGTCGGCGGTTGTTTCCCCCTCTTGACGCGCACCCCCGTCCGGGTGTTGCACGCCGTGCCCGGCCCGTCCCCCCGGGCGGGGCCCGTTTCCCACCGGCACGCTGCAGCGGGCCGATGCGGAGGCTACGGGCGAACCCGCGCACGGACCCGATCGGCGCGCCTCACCGCGCGCGTGGCGCACGCTGAATCGGACGCGCACCAACCGACGCCCCTTCGCGCGGCCCGCACGCGTCGGATCGGCACGCGACGCAGGCCGGACTCACCGGGCCGGCTCGAGCACCTCGTCGAGGAACGACGCGATCCGCTGATAGGCGTCGACCCGGTTGGGCAGTTTCGAGAGACCGTGACCCTCGTCCTCGTACGCGGCGAGATCGCATCGGACACCCCGTCGGCTGAGCACCGAATGGATCTGCTCGGCCTCGGACAGCGGCACCCGCGGGTCGTTCGCCCCGTGCACGATGAACAGCGGGGCGTTCATGTCCTCGACGCGGTTGATCGGTGACGCGGCCTCGAGCGTCGCACGATCGTGCACGAGCGAACCGTACTCACGTTCCCGGAACGCCCGCCGCCACGCGGAGGTGTTCTCCAAGAACGTGACGAGGTCGGACATCCCCACGATGTCGACACCGGCGGCCCACCGGTCCGGTTGGAAGGCCAGCCCGGCGAGGGTCATGTAGCCGCCGTACGACCCTCCGTACAGCGCGGTCCGCGTCTCGTCCAGGTCGGGCTGCGTGGCGATCCAGTCGTGCAGTGCGGCGAGGTCGGCCACGGCGTCGAGGCGTCGCTCGACGTCGTCGAGGTGCTGGTACCTCCGCCCGTACCCGGTGGACCCCCGCACGTTCGGTACCACGACGGCGAACCCTCGCGCGACCAGGTACTGGGTGATCGGCCCGAACGAGGGCCGAGCCTGGCTCTCCGGGCCCCCGTGCACCGTCACGACCACCGGCACCGGACCGCGTGCTCCGGCGGGGCGGTACACGAAGGCGGGCACCTCGAGACCGTCGAAGGAGCGGCAGCGGACGAGCTCCGCATCGACGAAGCCGTGCGGGTCGACGCCGCACGGACTCACCGTGAGTCGCTGCAGCTCGCCCGAGGCCGTGTCGTGGCACCAGACGTCGCCCGGCACCGACGGCGCGCTGTAGCCGAAGGCCAGGTAGCGCCCGTCGCGCGTGAAGGTGAAACCGCTCGCGACCCCGTCACCGGGCAGTGGCACCGGCCCGGTGGGTTCGAGCGTTCGCGGGTCCCGCAGCTCGGCGCGCGTGCGCCCGTCGTCGTTCCAGACGACCAGCAGGTGGCGGCCTGCCCAGTCGATCGCGCAGTCGGCGTCCCACCCGGGCTCGACCACGTACTCCCACGAGCCGTCCGGCGTGCCCCGGGCGATACCTGCGACCTCGCGACCCACGTCGGTCGCGAAGAAGAACGCGTCACCCCCCGGCAGCCAGGACGGACCCCCGACCGAGGCGGACCTCCCGTGGGGCGCGAGCTCGGTGACGCCGGTGTCGCCACGACCGACGGGGCCTTCACCGACCAGGGCCAGGTCGACGAGGTCCACACGGTTGTCCCCGGGCTCCGTGGTTGGCTCGGCGACCGCCAGGTAGCGCCCGTCGGGCGAGAACCCCAGCGGCTGGGTCCATCCCTCGGTGGCGTAGACCCGGTCCTCCCGACCGGTGGCGAGCTCCCGGGAGTACGTGTCGAACGCGACCCCGTCGCGCCGATTGGAGGCGTAGGCGATCCTGCGCCCGTCGCGGGTGCTGCCGCCGGGCCGGTGGATGTACTCCCGATCGACCACGAGCGGATGCAGATCGTCGGGACCCCCGAAGGGCCCATCGGGCCGATCGTGGCCCACGTAGAGCTGGTGGCGTTCATCGCCGCCGCGGTCGGCGACGACGAGCAGCCGATCACCCCCCGCGCCACCGTCCGGGTCGTTCCCGGGCCAAGGGTCCGCGGGCAGGTAGCCGGCACCGACCGGCTCGTCGAACCGCGTGACCGGCTGCAGCGCCTCGACCGCGCGCGGTGGACCATCCCGGTGCGGCGCGTCCAGTCGAAAGGCCTGCGTCGTGCCGGGGAGGTCGCTCGCCACGAGCAACTTGTCCCCACCCGGAGCCCATCCTGCCGGCCCGGCGGTCCGGATCTCCAGATACGAGCGGACGTCGACACTCGCCCCGCTCGTCGGATCGCCGTCACCGACCACCGAGTCCGTCATCCGATCTCCTCGCCGGACGCGAGGCGCGGGAGCTCCTCGACCCAGTGCTGGCGGCGAATCCCGAACGGGTACATGGTGTGCGCGCGGTCGTCGTCCGGGTTGAAGGCGACGATCGCGACGGGATGGCTCACGTAGTAGCTGCCATCCTCGTCGGCGTCCTCGAAGATCGGCTCCGGGAGGTTCAGCGCGGCCAGGCCCTCCTCGATCTCGTCGAGGTCGCCGTGCAACCCGACGTACGACTCGTCGAAGCCCGACAGGTACTCGTCGAGCCGCTCCGGCGTGTCCCGCTCGGGATCGACGGTGACGAACACGACCTCGATATCGTCCGTCGTCTCCGCCGAGAGCTCGTCCATGGCTCCCGACAACACCGACAGGTGCGCGGGGCAGAAATCCGGGCAGTGGGTGAACCCGAAGAACAGCAGCGTCGGCTTGCCAGCGGTCTCCTCCCGCAGGTCGTAGGGCTCGCCGTGCTGGTCGGTCAGCTCCAGGTCGGGCTTGTCGAGCGGGTCCTCGAGCTCCAGTCGCCACTCGTCGTCGCTGTCGAGCTGCAACTGCTCCGGCGTCCCGTCGCTGGCCTCGACCTCGACCTCGCCGTTCCCCTGCGCAGCGTCGCCGTCCCCGTCCCCGCTGACTTCGTCCTCGCCCGCCGTCGGGGTGCAGGCCGCCAGCAACAGCCCGGCGGCCAGCGCCGCCGTGACCGGCCCGACCCTCCGGCGCCCGGTGTCGCGCGCGTCCCGGCTCGTCGTGGTCTCGACCCTCATCGGCTCATCCTCGTCATCGTGATCCGGTGTGCTACCCATCCTCGTCCTCGTCGTCCCCGCCGTCCCCGTCGTCCTCGCCGTCCCCGTGGCTCCCATCGTCCCCGTGGCCCCCATCCTCGCCGGGACCACCGAGTTCGGTCACCGTGACGTCGACGGCGATCGGCTCGTGGGCGTCGAACTCGAGCGTCAGGTCGATCCGGTCCCCGACGGACAACGGCTCCGGTTCGACGAGCATCAGGTGCCAGCCCCCCTCCTCGAGGGCCACCCGTTCGCCCGCGGGGACGACCAGCTCGTCGGCCTCGCGCATGGTCGCGGCGCCGTCGTCGACCACGGTCTCGTGCAACTCGACGTCGGCCGCGTGCTCGGTCGATACGTCCACGAGCACCGCGTCCGCGTCCCCACGGTTGACGAGTTCCAGGTAGACGGCGGCGACGTCGTGGGTCGGAGGCTCGGGGGAGCGTGCATCGTCCGCGGTGATCTCGGCCTCCCCTTCGCATCCGGCGAGCGCGACGGTGGCGACCACCGTGAGGACGAGTCGACGGGGCAGCATCCCTGCCAAGCCTGCCACGAGCACGCGCGCGAGGCTGCCGCGGGTTAGGCTGCGGCGCTCACCGGTGCCGCGTCAGCGAGGGGGACGATGGCGGGGAGGCCTCCGCGACGGCCGCTTCCCCTGAGGGTCCTGCTCCGGCTCGGCGCCCACGGGGCGGTCGACGAGCGGCCCCTGCCGCAGGTGCGCCGGGACGCGGATCGCGCGGGTCCCCACCTGGACCGACTCTGTCATCCACCCGCCCCTGCCCCCGCTCGGCTGGAGCGCCGGCTCGTCACCGCGAGCGACGGGGCCGCGTCCCCTTGCGCGTCCTCGTTCCCCGTACCCCGAGCCGGGGCCCCCGCCCGTCTGGGTCTACCTGCACGGCGGGGGGTGTCGCTGGCTCCGCCGAGCTCAACGACCGTTTTCAACGCCGGGTCGCCGCTGACGTGGGATGCGCGGTCGTCGCGGTCGACTACCGGCTCGCGCCCGAGCACCCGTTCCGCGAGGCCTCGAGGACTGCTACGACACGTTGGAGTGGCTCGTCGCACACGGTGACGAAGTCGGTGTGGATGCTCGACGACTGGCGATCGGTGGCGACAGCGCGGGCGGGAACCTCGCGGCCGCTGCTTGTCTGCTCACCCGAGAGCGTGGGGGTCCGCGAATCCAGCACCAGGCCCTGTTGTATCCCCCGCTCGACGCGACGCTCACCCAGCCGTCGGTCTCGTCGAACGGGGACGGCTACCTGCTCAGCCGTCGGGAGCTCCAGCGCTTCGTCTCGGCCTACGTGCCGGGTCCGTGGACCTCCGCCATCCGCTCGTCTCCCCCTCCACGCTCTGACCTCACGGGGCTCCCCCGCGCCCTCGTGGTCACCGCGGGCCTCGATCCACTGCGGGACGAGGGCGACGGCTACGCGGCCCGGCTGCGGGCGGCCGGCGTGCCGGTCACCCACCGGCGGTACCCGCGAATGGTGCACGGGTTCACCCTGATGCTCCCACGCCTCCTCGGTGACGCAGCCGACTCGGTGGCGCTCCTCACGGCCGAGGTGCGTCGCGCCCTCGCGGGTCCACCGAGCGCGAGAGGCACGACGGCGGCAACGGGCGTGTGAGTGATGCGCGCATCGGGTCCCCGCCCCGGCTCTTCGAATGCGCAACACTGGGGGCGAGGCAAGGAGGAGCCTCGGTGCCCTATCCGCTGGACGACAAGCTCGTGGTCGGGATCACCAGCCGTGCGCTGTTCGATCTCGTCGCCGAGGACCGGGTGTTCCGCGAGCAGGGGTCTCGCGGCCTACCGCGCCCACCAGCGCCGCCGGGAACACGTTGCACTCGCCCCCGGCACCGCGTTCCCGCTCGTCCGAGCGCTGCTGGGCATCAACGAGCAGAGCCCTCGCCGCCTCGTCGAGGTCCTGGTGATCAGCCGCAACGACGCGGACTCCGGGGCCCGGATCCTGCACAGCATCGAGCAGGCCGGGCTGGACATCTCGCGCGCGGCCTTCACCGACGGTCGGGAACCGTGGCCCTACCTGCGGGCGTTCCAGTGCAACCTCTTCCTGTCGGCCGAGCCGAGCGACGTCGAGGCGGCGCTCGCAGCCGGTGTGCCCGCTGCGGTCGTGTCCGCGCCCCCCGATCAGGTTCCCGATGAGCCTGCTGACGAGGTACGTGTCGCGTTCGACGGGGACGCCGTGCTGTTCGACGCGGCGAGCGAGCGCCTCTACCAGCAGGAGGGCCTCGCCGCCTTCCAGGCCCACGAGGCCGAGCGAGCGGAGGAGCCGCTCTCGAGCGGCCCCTTCGAGCCGTTCCTGCGCGCCCTCAAACACGTGCAGGGCCAGTTCCCGGAGGAACGCGCGCCCATCCGGATCGCGCTCGTGACCGCGCGCGGGGCCCCTGCGCACCGCCGGGTCATCAACACGTTGCGCTCGTGGGGTGCGCGTGGACGAGTCGTTCTTCCTCGGGGGTGTCGAGAAGGCCCCGGTGCTCGAGCAGTTTCGCCCCCACATCTTCTTCGACGATCAGGTCGCTCACCTCGAACGCGCCGCACGGACGCCGTCGGCACAGGTGCCCGATGGTGGGCCCGCGCAGTTGGGCCTGTTCGACGAGCCCGCTGTCGTCGCGGCCGAATCAGCCGATGGCGAGCCGGAGGGTTCCGCCGAGCACGATCCCATCGGCGAGCCTCCGGGGAGGACGACGGGAACGACGGGGAGGACGGGCCCGACCCCGGCCGTCTGCGCGTGGTCTCCTAACCGGCGAGCATCCCGAGCGTCCACCCGACGAGGCCGCCGAGCAGTGCCACGGGCAAGCTCCTGCGGACGAGGACCGCGACCAACGCCCGCCGGCGGCCATGAGCACCGGCACGCCGGCGAGCGCGCCATCGGCGACCAGGGCGCGGCGGCCAGTGCCGCGAACAGGGGCGTCGGGACGCGGTCGACCAGGTCGCGGATCCGGCCACCGAGCTGCGGCACCGCGAGCAGGCCGACCAGCCGGCTGGCGTAGGTCAGGGCCGCGAGGCACAGCAGCAGCAGCCAACTCACCGGCGGACCCCCGCGAGCATCACGCCGAGCGCGACCAGTATCGGCAGCAGCCCCGCGAGGTCGCCGATCAACAGCGCGAGACCGAGGGTGGACGCGAGTGCGACCGCCCTCGCGCGAGATCGCCGGCGCCACGCGGAGGCGGCCGCGAGCCCCACGAACAGAACGGGGAACACGGCGTCCACCAGGGCCGGGTCCTCGAGGACGCCGCCGACCGTGACCCCGATCGCCGTGCCCGCGACCCAAGCGATGTAGCAGGTCGCCCCGGCGACGAGGAAGGCACGTCGGGCATCGCCTTTCGCATGGAGCGCCAGCCCTGCGGTCTCATCGATGAGCAGGAACGCGAGGGCCGCACGCGTCGGTCCACCGGCCCGGATCCTCTGGCGCAGCACGGCACCGAGGACCACGTGCCGCAGGTTCAGCAGCGCCACGCTCGCGACGACGGCAGCTGCTCCGGCACCCCCCGCCAACAGCCCGGCGGCCGTGAACTGCGCCGCCCCCGAGAAGATCAGCGCACTCGAGGCCACCGCCCGCAGCGGTGGGACGACCCCCGGCTTGGCTGGCGCCGTACACCGTGCCGAACACCCCGATCGCCGCCGCACCGGAAGGGCGGTGAACGCGGCGGCGCGCAGCGACGAGGGGCGGGCATCCGGGCGCACCCGACAAAGCCTACCGGACCTTGCAGGACGCGCCGCGCTCGCGCCACCGGCCGCGCGCCGCCCTCCCGCAAGCGCCGGTGTGAGAGCGTTCTCTCACAGTCTTGGATCTGCTATATGCCCGTAACAGAGGGATTGACGGGGGACCCCGGCTCTGGTTCCTATGGTCGCGGTTGCAACCCGAACTCATCGGCCTACGGGCTCCTGACCCGGGCGGCCCGGCCGCTTCCGGTCCGGCCCGTCCCCCGGGCGCCAGCGGACAAGACTGGAGGCACTC